>NZ_JBXWTH010000013.1:0-26982 GCF_059613825.1 Ruegeria sp. SATB027 | reverse complement strand
GAAAAACAAATGGGACGAGAAAAACTCAATCAACTCCTCGACCTGCTCGAAGAACTACAAGCCGTCAAAGTCTGACCGAACGCGCATTTGGCTGCGCGGGTCAGCATTGCCGCTTTTCTTTGAAAGACACAGGCTGGAGTTGCCGGGGCGTCGCACGCTCCCATCACAAAACGTTTTCCGTCTCAAGCTGAAAGCTCCCCAGCCTCCGAGCACAATGCACCTTCACGTTTGACGACGGACCACGTTCAGCCAAAAAACCTCCAACTCCAGTAGAACATGGTGTCAAATCCATTTGGCCGCCGACGAACGAGGGCCTTCCACGCGGGCCAAGTCAGTCATTTCAATCACATCCAAGAGCCACGACACCTTTTGAAAGCTGGCTTTTCCTGCTCAACAAAATACTGGATGTTGGATACAATATCCTCTATAGCTGCGCGTATCGATTGATTCAGGGAGGATCACATGCTCAAGAAACTCGCCGCACTGGCGGCCCTCACCACTATCACCACGGCTCCTGCGATGGCGGACACGCTGGACGATGTCGTAGATCGCGGGACATTGCGCTGCGGTGTTGTGTTGGATTTTCCGCCAATTGGGTATCGCGACGCGAATAACGAACCGGCAGGCTTTGACGTCGAATACTGCAATGATCTGGCCGCCGCACTTGAAGTTGAGGCTGAAATCCTGCCGTTGACCTGGGCCGAACGCCTGCCAGTGATCGTCACCGGACGCGCAGACGTTGTGTTCGGAGCAACCTCGGACAGCCTTGAACGGGCGCGGACGGTGGGCTTTACCATTCCTTACGCCATCTATTATGCGCAGGGTGTCGTGAATGCCGAAAGCGGCATTGAGACCTTCGAGGATATCCGTGGCAAGCGCGTGGCCGCCGCGATCGGCACCGTACCCGAGCAGGAATGGCTGAAGATCGCCGCCGAATGGGGCGAAGAAGGCAATTACCAGGGCTACCAGTCCGAGAATGAGGTTTTCCTGGCGGTGGCTCAGGGCAAGGCCGATATCGGCATTACCACAAACACTGCCGTGCTGCCGATTACCCAGCAATATGACACTGTTGTTGCCGGCCCTCGCATGCCATGGACCACCGACTACACTTCGGTTGTAGGCAAGCGCGAAGATGTCACCTGGCTGAACTTCCTGAACCTGTTCGTGACCCACCAGGTGCGTTCGGGCCGCTATCAGGAGCATTGGGGTAAATATGTCGGCGGCGAAGCGCCTGAGCTGCGCATTCCCGGCGTAATGTACTGACCCTTTCCTACTCCATGCTTTCGTCCGGCTATGGCCGGGCGAAAGGACCGGTAGATTGCGTGAGGAACACCCGTGTTCGACTATAACTTCCATTGGCGACCGGTGATGAAAAGCCTGCCGGACCTGCTTGAGGCATCGCTGCTGACGATACAGGTTGCTGTGCTGGCAATGGTCCTTGGCATTATCATCGGACTTTGTCTGGCGCTGACGCGGCTGCACCTGAAAGGTCCGCTTTACTGGTTCGCCTCAGCCTGGGTCGAACTGGCGCGCAATACTCCGGCGCTGTTCCAGCTGTTCTTTTTCGGCTTCGGGCTTGGTGCCTTTGGCCTGCATCTATCGCCGTACTTCATCGTGCTGGCCGGGCTGACATTCAATTGCGCCGGTTATCTGGCTGAAAACTTCCGTGGCGGCTTTCAGGCCGTCCCCGAGACACAGCTACGCGCGTCCCGATCGCTGGGCATGACCGCGTGGCAGGCTTACACACGCGTCGTGATCCCGCAGGTGTTTCGCATTGTCTATCATCCGATCACGAACCAGATGGTCTGGGCTGTTCTAATGTCGTCACTGGGTATGCTGGTCGGCTTCCGGGAATTGTCGGGCGAGACCCAGATCTTTGCCTCGCGCACTTTCCGAATCTTTGAATATTTCGCCGTCACCGCGGTCATCTACTACGTGATCGTCAAAATCATCCTGCTTGCCTCGCGCCTGCTGGCGTCCCGGCTTTTCCGCTACTGAAGGAGGCACAGATGCAACCCACTGTCAGCTTTTTCAGCGGCTTCAACATCAACGATCTGTGGTTTCTGGGCGAAGCCGCGCTGCGAACGCTCTGGATTTCAGTGCTTTCGATTTCCATTGGAACGGTTTTTGGCGTGGTGTGCGGTTGGCTTCTGTACGAGGGCAAACTGGTAGCGACCCTGACGTTGGCTCCGGTTCTGGATATATTCCGGTCGGTCCCTCTGATCATCCAGCTGGTGCTGTTTTACAACTTTGCACCTATTGTCGGGCTCAATCTGGACCCGTTTGCCTCGGGCGTGGTGATCCTGTCCATCTACACGGCAGCACTGGTTGCGAATGTGGCGCGCGGCGGGATTGAAGCCGTTGGTGATCCGATGCGCCGCGCCGCGCGCAGCCTGGGCATGACCTATTGGCAGGATCTGCGATATGTCGTCTTCCCGATTGGTGGGCGCGCGGTGTTCCCTGCATGGGTCGGGGTCGCGCTGGGTGTGATGAAAGACAGCGCGCTGGTCTCGGTTCTGGGCTATGTTGAACTGCTGAAAGCCAGCCAGATCCTGATCACCCGCACGCAGGAACCATTCCTGATCCTGACAATCGCTGGCGCGTTCTATTTCGCGCTCAGCTATCCGATTTCGCGGTATTCCGCGTCGCTAGAAAAAAGGTGGGGCCAATGATCGAAATTCGCGACCTGCACAAATATTTCGGATCGCTGCATGTGCTGAAAGGCATCGATCTGGATGTGCAGAAAGGAGAAGTTCTGTCGGTGATCGGTGCGTCAGGCTCCGGCAAATCGACCCTTCTCTATTGCATCAACGGGCTGGAACCGATCCAGCAAGGATCGGTCAGGGTTGATGGCATTGATGTTCATGCTAAAGGCACCGACATCAACAAGCTGCGCACAAAGCTGGGGATGGTGTTCCAGCAATGGAACAGCTTTCCGCATCTGACAGCACTGGAAAACGTTGCGTTGGCCCCGAAGATTGTCAAAGGCAAGTCGAGGGACGAGGCGCGTGACATAGCCGCAAAGCAGTTGACCCATGTAGGGTTGGGCGAAAAGCTGAACGTCTTCCCCTCGGCCTTATCGGGCGGTCAGCAGCAGCGTCTTGCCATTGCCCGCGCGCTGGCGATGGAGCCGGAATACATGCTGTTTGACGAAGCCACCTCGGCGCTGGATCCTGAACTGGTGGGCGAAGTTCTCGACACGATGCGGCTTTTGGCCGAGGAAGGGATGACGATGATTTGCGTCACGCATGAGATGGGTTTCGCTCGTGATGTATCAGACCGGGTTGCTTTTTTTAATCAGGGCGTGATGGAAGAGATCGGCCCGCCCGCCCAGATTTTTAACGAAGCCCAATCTGAACACACCCGCAAATTCCTGGCGAATGTGCGATAAAAGCCCCCGCCCCGAAAAAATTAGGAAGGTTACCTTCATGTCCCAGAATATCTTTACCGGCACCATGCCAGCCCTGATGACCCCCTGCAAACCGGACCGGACACCGGATTTCGACGCGCTGGTGAAAAAGGGCAAGGAAATGATCGCAGCGGGTATGTCTGCCGTGGTCTATTGCGGCTCGATGGGCGACTGGCCTCTCTTGTCGGATGCCGAACGGATGGAAGGTGTCGAACGTCTGATCGCGGCCGGACTGCCCGTTGTCGTCGGCACAGGTGCGATAAATTCGAAATCCGCCGTGGCGCTTGCCGCGCATGCGCAAAAGGTTGGAGCGGCAGGGCTTATGGTGATCCCGCGTGTATTGTCGCGTGGATCGTCCATCGCGGCGCAGCGTAATCATTTCAAAGCGATCCTGTCGGCTGCACCTGATATTCCGGCAATCATCTATAACAGCCCGGTTTACGGCTTCGCGACGCGCGCCGATCTGTTCCTGGAATTGCGTGCAGATCATCCCAACCTGGTTGGGTTCAAGGAATTCGGCGGCAAAAGCGATCTACGCTATGCGGCGGAACACATTACCTCGAAAGATGATCAGGTTACACTGATGGTTGGTGTGGACACCGAGGTCTACCATGGCTTCGTCAATTGCGGCGCCACCGGTTCGATCACAGGGATTGGCACTGCCCTGCCGAAAGAGGCACTGCTGCTGGCTGCCCTGTGCCAGAAAGCGGCGGCGGGCCATGCCGAAGCGCGCCTGCGCGCGCGCGAGCTTGAAGAAGCCTTTGGTGTGCTGGCCAGCTTTGACGAGGGCACCGATCTGGTGCTGTATTACAAACACCTGCTGGTCCTGAACGGCGAAGAGGAATACCGTTTGCACTTCAACGAAACCGACGAGTTGACGGATGCCCAGCGCAACTATTGCGAACAGCAATACGACCTGTTCCGCACTTGGTTTACTGATTGGTCCGGCCAGGGCGGAGTCATTGCTGAATGCATGTGATTGACAGTCACACCGGGGGAATGCCTACGCGGGTGATCCTCGACGGCGACCCCGATCTGGGGTCCGGCCCGCTGGCAGAGCGTGCACGACGCTTGGCTACCGAGCATGAGGCGTTCTACAAATCCATCTTGCTGGAGCCGCGGGGGCAGCCCGGAATGGTGGGGGCGCTACTGGTCGCGCCCGAAGATCCAGGGTGTGAGACCGGCGTGATCTATTTCGATGCGGATGCAGTTCTTGGCATGTGCGGACATGGCACCATCGGTCTGGGCGTCACTCTGGCACATATGGGCAGAATCCGGCCGGGCACGCATCGGGTTGAAACTCCGGTCGGTGTCGTCTCGGTGGAATTGCTGGACGCCAATACCGTACGCGTCACAAATGTCGAGAGCCGTCGCGTTCGGGCAGCTGTGCAGATTGAGGTTGGCGGCTATGGGTCGATAACCGGCGATCTTGCCTTTGGCGGAAATTGGTTCTTCATTGTTGACCCCAGCCCGATCCCGGTGAACCCGGGAAACATTCGGGCGTTGACCGATTTGACCATCACCATACGCGAAGCCTGCATCGCACAGGGCGTGCATGGCGAAAACGGAGAACTGGTCGACCATGTGATCCTTCAGGATCAATCCCCCAACAAGGATGTTCACAGCCGCAACTTTGTACTGTGCCCGGACAATCAATATGACCGGTCGCCCTGCGGTACCGGCAGTTCGGCGCGCCTCGCCTGTCTGGCGGCAAACGGGGTGCTGGAAGCAGGGGAAGAGATTGTACAGGAAAGCGTGATCGGCAGCCCCTACGTGCTGAGCTACCAACCCGGCCCGAACGGGGGTGTCATTCCCACCCTGACCGGGCAGGCGCATATCATGTCGGAAGGCAGGTTGGTTTTCGCGCCGAATGATCCGTTCCGTGATGGCATCGCGCTTTGAAGTCAAGGCCGGGGACAGACGCTGTCCAGTCCCCGACCCCGTACCACTATTTGAGAACCTGTAACCATGCAGCATGACACCAAGACGGACATAGTTGTGATCGGTGCTGGCATCATTGGCATCAGCGCTGCGCTAGAGTTGCAAAAGCGGGGAAGGCAGGTGCTTGTGCTGGACCGTGAAGGCGTTGCAGCCGAGGCGTCAAAGGGCAATGCCGGGGCCTTTGCCTTTACAGATATAGTGCCGCTTGCAACGCCTGGGATCATGCGCAAAGCGCCAAAATGGCTGCTTGATCCGTTGGGGCCTTTGTCGATCCCGCCCGCTTATGCGCTGAGTATTGCACCGTGGATGCTCCGGTTCTGGCGGGCCAGTTGGCGCGATCGTTATGCAGCCTCACTATCCGCACAAGCCGCGCTGATGAAGCACAGCCGTGCGGCGCTGGAGCGTCAGATCAAGCATGTAGACGGCGAGGCGCTGATGCAGCGCGAAGGCCAGTTGCAGTTGTTCGAGAGTGAGGGCGAATTCCGTGCCAGCCTGCCCACCTGGAACCTGCGCAAGGACCATGGCATCCCGTTTGATCTTCTGGACAGCCCGGATGCTATTGTCGAAATTCAGCCCGGGCTGAACCGGCGATTTACCCATGCGGGTTTTACCTCGACATGGATGAATACCGTCGACCCTGCCCGCTGGACCGAGCATCTGGCGGCACAGTTCATCGCGCGCGGTGGGCAGGTAAAGATCGCAGGGATTACGGCACTGAAACCAACCGATGACGGCGTGCGCCTTGACACGGACAACGGCGACATTTCGGCAGGTCAGGTGATTGTTGCCGCCGGAGCCTGGTCACACCAACTGGCCAAGACCCTGGGGGATCATATCCCGCTTGAGACCGAGCGGGGTTATAACACGACCCTGCCCGAAGGCGCTTTTGACCTGCGCACTCATCTGACCTTTGGGGGGCATGGGTTTGTGGTAACCCGGATCAACGGCGGCGTGCGCATCGGCGGTGCAGTCGAACTGGGTGGATTGAAGCTGGCCCCGAATTACCGGCGCGCTGACACGTTGCTGGCCAAGGCCGGGCGCTTCATGCCAGACCTGAACCTGGAAGGCGGCACGCAATGGATGGGCTTTCGCCCATCACTGCCTGACAGCCTGCCAGTGATTGACCGATCCTCGCGCGCACCACAGGTGCTTTATGCCTTTGGCCATGGTCATCTGGGGCTGACCCAATCCGCAGGCACGGCCGAACTGGTGGCCGATCTGGTCTCTGACGCCAAGCCGGTGCTCGATATGTCACCTTTCTCATCCACACGCTTCTAATCTGGAGAACACCTTATGAAAATCACCGGGCTGAACGTATATCAGGTCGATCTGCCGCTGAAAGAAGGCCGCTATAGCTGGTCCAACGGCAATTTTGTCGAAGTGTTTGACAGCACCGTTCTGGAAATCATCACGGATGAAGGGTTGAAGGGCTATGCCGAATGCTGCCCGCTTGGCTCGGCCTATCTGCCGTCTTTTGCGCTCGGCGTCCGGGCCGGGCTGGCAGAGCTGGCCCCGCATTTGATCGGGCAGGATCCACTGAATATCGGTCAGATCAACCGCACGATGGATGCGGCCTTGCGGGGTCATCCCTATGCCAAGGCTCCGGTGGATATTGCCTGCTGGGATCTGCTGGGCAAGGCCACGGACCAGCCGCTTTACACATTGCTGGGGGGCGCTGCGCAGGATGATGTGGTGCTTTATCGCGCGATCAGTCAGGAAGCTCCCGAGATCATGGCCAAAAAGATCGAAGGCTATGCTGCCGAAGGCTACGCCAAGTTTCAGCTCAAGGTGGGTGGCGAGGCCAATGACGACATCGACCGTATCCACGCCACCCGCGCCGTTCTGAAAAAGTCGGATCTGCTTGTAGCAGACGCCAATACCGGCTGGACCCGGCACGAGGCCGCACGCGTGGTGGGCGCGATTTCGGGTCTGGATGTCTATGTGGAACAGCCTTGCCTGACCTATGAGGAATGCGTGTCGATCCGCCGCCGCACAGCGTTGCCTTTCGTAATGGACGAGGTGATCGACACTCCCAACACGCTGGTCCGCGGCATTGCCGAAGACGCGATGGATGTGATCAACCTGAAGATCTCGAAAGTCGGAGGGTTGACCAAAGCCCGTCTTATGCGGGACCTGTGCGTGGCGCACGGCATCCCCATGACGATCGAAGACACTTGGGGCGGTGACATCACCACGGCGGCCATCGCACATCTGGCCCGTTCAACGCCGTCCGAGTTCACATTCTCTGCCACGGATTTCAACTCTTACGGCACCGTGGACATTGCCGAGGGTGCGCCAAAGCGTGTCAACGGCCGGATGACCGCACCCGCCCGTCCGGGTCTGGGTGTTACACCGATTTTCGACGCTCTGGGCGAGCCTGTCGCACAATATTGAGAGATCCGATGCGGAGCAGCAAAACCGTTCATGTCATTTCAGCCCACGCAGAAGGTGAAGTCGGGGATGTTATCGTTGGGGGCGTTGCCCCGCCACCGGGCGACACCTTGTGGGAACAGCGCAGCTTTGTCGCGGGCGACCAGACGCTGCGCAACTTCGTTCTGAACGAACCCCGGGGCGGTGTTTTCCGTCATGTCAATCTTCTGGTGCCCCCGAAACACCCCAAGGCCGACGCGGCCTTTATCATTATGGAACCCGAAGACACACCGCCGATGTCGGGTTCGAACTCGATCTGTGTTTCAACCGTATTGCTGGATGGCGGGATCATTCCGATGCAGGAACCAGAAACTCATATGGTGCTTGAGGCCCCGGGCGGGCTGGTTCATGTGCGGGCGGAATGCAGCGGTGGCAAAGCGCAACGCATTTTCGTGCAGAACCTGCCCAGCTTTGCCGACAAACTGTCCGTCCCACTTGAGGTACCCGGATTGGATACGATCATGGTTGATACCGCCTATGGGGGTGACAGTTTTGTCGTGGTCGATGCACAGGCGTTGGGATTCGAGATTGTCGAACATGAGGCCCGTGACATTGCCCGATTGGGGGTGAAGATCACCAATGCAGCCAATGAACAGCTTGGGTTTTCGCATCCTGAAAACCCGGATTGGGACCATATCTCATTCTGTGCTTTCTGCGGCCCGATCAGCGAGACCGAAACCGGATTGACCGGCAAATCTGCCGTGGCGATCCAACCCGGCAAGGTTGATCGGTCGCCTACAGGTACAGCGGTTTCCGCGCGCATGGCGCTGATGGCAGCAAAAGGGTTGATGTCGCCGGGTCAGACGTTCGAGGCGGTCTCGATCATCGGATCACGGTTCACCGGTCGGATTGTCGATACCACCGAAGTGGCGGGCCGTGCCGCGATTGTCCCCGAAATCAGTGGGCGCGGCTGGATCACCGGAATTCACCAACACATGCTTGACCCGGATGACCCCTGGCCTGGCGGGTATCGCTTGTCGGACACCTGGGGTGTCTGACTAAACAGTGCATTGGCCGCGCCCGCTCTCAGGGAAAGGCGGTCATAGAGGGTTCCATTCGCTCTTGGTCTTACCTCGCTGTCTCAGCAGGGTTGAATCAACATGGATATTGGATGCATTATCAAACGGAGTGTTCTTAATCAGCTTTCTGGGTGGTCGAGTCGCGGCTCAGCTTGGAATAACGCCGGTAACCGGTAGCTGTACCCAAACAAGTGGCAGGAAAGATATGGCAGGAAAGCGCGCGATAACCAAGCAAAGCCTACCAGATGTCATCGCGAACGATCTTCGTGAACGTATTCTGAACGGTGAACTTGCCGAAGGTGAAGCTATTCGCCAGGAAGCTCTGGCCGAAGAATACGACGTATCTCGGATGCCCATCCGCGAAGCCCTAAAGCGTCTGAACGCTGAAGGCCTGATTCAATGGGCCAATAATCGGGGCGGATCCGTTACCAAACACTCATTGAACGAGATTGGAGAAATATTCGACCTTCGAATGCTTATTGAAGTCGATCTTTTCCGCAGAGCCATTCCGCAGATGGCATCTGCCGACTTTGCACGATGCAACGAGATATTGACGCAGATGGAAGCGTCTTATGACGAGAATGACGTCAGCAAGTGGGGGATCCTGAACTACCAATACCACTCCGCCCTTTACGCGGCGTCGCAGAGGAAACTGACGAATGAATTGCTGGACCGCGTCAATCTGCAATCAGACCGCTATGTCCGAATGCATTTGAGCGTGATGAAGCAGCGGGAACCCGCGAAAAAAGAGCATCGAGAGCTGTTGAAACTGGCGCAAGCAGGGAACGTTGACGAAGCCTGTAACATGCTGATGCGGCACATCCGGCGAACAAAGGAACAGCTGCTGGAGATGATCGTAGCAAAACGCGCCATGGAGGAGACCTAACAGGGCGCTTGATTGTCTCTCTTAATTGGATACATTATCCATAGCTTCAGAATCGTAAATATGGAACCTTCATGACCTGCTCCCCCCATGGTAAGCACCTCATCGCTGGAAATTGGCTTTCAGGTGACACGTTTTTTCAGTCACAGCCCGCTTTTGGACCGTCACACAGTTTTTCGGTGGGGCGCCTTCAGGATGTTGACGCGGCTGCGGAAGCTGCCGAAGAAGCGTTCTGGAGCTATGGTTTTTCGACCCGGGAAGACCGCGCGGCATTTCTGAATGCCATCGCAGATGAGATCGAAGCCCGCGCCGAGGCGATTACTGCAATCGGAACGCAGGAAACCGGCCTGCCCGAGGCCCGTCTGCAAGGAGAGCGGGGTCGCACATCGGGCCAACTTCGCTTGTTTGCCACACATATTCTGAGTGGTGAGTATCTGGATCGGCGCCACGACGGCCCGTTGCCAGACCGCTCGCCGCTGCCGCGCCCGGATCTGAAAATGATCCAGCGCCCAATTGGCCCCGTCGCCGTATTCGGTGCTTCGAATTTCCCTTTGGCCTTCTCAACCGCAGGCGGCGACACCGCTGCCGCCTTGGCTGCTGGGTGCCCCGTTGTCGTAAAAGGGCACAGCGCCCACCCGGGTACCGGTGAGATCATAGCCGAGGCTATACATGCTGCCATCGAACGCTGCAAAATTCATCCCGGTGTCTTCAGTCTTATTCAGGGGGGTGACCGGACCGCGGGTTCCGCTTTGGTACAGCACCCGCTGATCAGGGCTGTCGGGTTCACTGGCTCATTGGCTGGTGGTCGGGCACTGTTCGATCTATGTGCCGCACGTCCTGAACCAATCCCGTTTTTCGGTGAACTTGGCTCGGTCAACCCGATGTTCATTCTCGATGCTGCGCTGACGAACCGGGGCGACAACATTGCTCAGAACTGGGCAGGGTCGCTGACCATGGGCGCAGGTCAGTTCTGTACCAACCCCGGGGTAGCCGTTTTGCTGGCGGGTGCAGCAGCGGACCGCTTCGCCGAGACCGCGCGAACCGCCTTGTCAGAAACACCCGCGCAGACCATGCTGACCGACGGCATCGCCGACGCTTATCGAGCCGGTCAGGCAAGGATCGCCAATACAGCAGGTGTGCAGGAGGTTTTGACCTCGATGTGTGATCAACGCACCGCGTCCCCGTACCTGTATCGCACCAATGCTGTGAACTGGCTGGCAAACGAAACCCTTGGTGAAGAGGTTTTTGGCCCGCTGGGCGTAATAGTGACCGCTGAAACGCCTGACGAAATGCGGGCCGTTGCACACAGTCTGCAAGGTCAGCTGACCTGTACCCTGCATATGGATGATGCGGACATGGACACCGCGCGTTCCCTGATGCCGATCCTCGAGCGCAAGGCCGGGCGTGTACTGGCCAATGGCTTTCCCACGGGCGTCGAGGTCTGCGACAGCATGGTGCATGGCGGCCCCTACCCCGCTTCGACCAATTTCGGTGCTACTTCTGTCGGCACATTGTCGATCCGGCGGTTCCTGAGACCCGTGTGTTACCAGAACATGCCGGACGCATTGTTGCCCGAACAATTCCTCTGATCCTTCAACAACACGCTGCAAGAGCGTCAAGGCTCATCGCAAGGATAGCGATGAGCCACGTGTCATATGCTCGAATTTACCGAAGGCTGTGCTTCGGCCTGTTCAGTTACCTTGCTAAGCGCCTACCAGTTTGCTCGACTTACGGCTCTCAGATCCATAGGTGTAAGCCTGTTGTTCACACGTTCTGACCATGGCGGAGACAATCGCCCGCATACCCGTATGTGCCCAAGCTAGAAAACGTGGGCCAAAAAACATCTTGCTACAAATACACACCATAATGCATAAATATTGCTAGCATTTTAGAGTATTTGAATAATAATAACACATTTCTGGGGGTGAAAATCGAGCTTGGCGCGCTTCGCGCTTACTTAGACCTGTTGGGGGAAGGGGCTCTGGTTTGGCTTGGTTAAAGATTGTGTTGGTTGTATTTGTTGTCGCGCTTATGCCGGTGCAGGCCCTTGCCAACATCGGAACAGTTATCAGCGCCAAACAAGGCGCTCAGATCATTCGCGCCGGAAACACTCAGCCTGTCATTTCAGGAATGGACGTTGAATCAGGCGATACGATTTCTACAGATCACAGCGGTTTGGTTCAGATCGTTTTTGTGGATGAAACCAAAATTGCCGTTGGTCCCAATGCGCATATGGTGTTGGACGTGACCATGCTGCGCGGCAACCGAAAAGCCAAAAGCTTTGCCGTGCAAGCACTTGGTGGCAGCTTTCGGTTCATTTCCGGCAAGAGCAGAAAAAGAGCCTATTCGATCAAGACCCCGACTGCGACAATGGCAGTTCGTGGCACAACCTTCGACATGTGGGTCGTATCACAAACCCAAAGCGCAATGCTTGTCCTGCACGGGACGGTTCAAATGTGCAGTGCACAAGGGTCATGCAGGTCCACAGGCCGCGTATGCAGCATGTATGCCACCAGTGGAGGCGGATCAGTCGGGCGACCTGCTGATCAGGCGCAGTATGACCAGGCGCTGAAATCTGGTTTCCCTTTTGTTCAGTCGCAGGAAGGCCTGCTGCCTCCTTTGCAGGTACGTGTTGAGGGGTGTTCTGGCGAAGGTGCGCCCGTGCAACAGGCCAAAATCGACAGGGCCGACATTCGCAGAACTGCGCCCCAGCCGCGCCCAGTCAGCGTCGCAGCGCCGCCAACCCCCCCGTCACAACCAGCGCCAGAGCCGGAAGTAGAACCCGAACCGGAACCGGAAGAGCCTGATCCGGAAGAGCCTGAACCGGAACCGGAAGAATCTGATCGAGAGGAACCAGGTCAGGAAGATCCAGAGCAGCAAGAATCAAATAGTGAGCTGTTCCGGTAGCGTTGTCGAAAAAACGGAAATGGACTCACTTGTCCGGAGAACGACGTGAGCGACGAAAAGCGCAAAACCAGGACGGGGAAATGGGCGTTCCGCCTTGTCGGATTGTGTCTGATCCTGGTGGGTTGTTTCATCCGGGTCATGGATCCCTATCCTGTGCGAATGACCCGTCTGATCTATTTCGACGTTCTGCAAAGGTCATCCCCGCGTGAGTTCAATCCTGACCTCCCCATACGGGTTATAGATATTGACGAGGCCTCTCTGGCCAATTGGGGGCAATGGCCCTGGCCCCGAACACTGGTGGCGCAGATGGTTCAAAATCTGGGTGAATATGGCGCTGCGGCCATCGCATTTGATATGTTGTTCGCTGAGCCTGACCGGTTTTCCCCCTCACGGCTTTTGAACGATCCGTCTTTGGCAGGGGTTCTCACAGTGGAACGCCACGCTCGGAAGCTCGATAATGATGTCTTGCTTGGGATGGAAATCGCTTATTGGCCGGTCGTTCTTGGGACTGCCGCACGTTTGTCTGCTGAAGGAAATCCTATCTCTGCAAAAGCAGGTATCATTGAGTTCGGGGAAAATCCCGCCGCGGGTCTAATTTCAGTCCCTCATTGGACGCCAATCGCGCCCCCTTTGGACCGGACTGCGGCAGGTATTGGTGGGGTCAACGTCTCGCCCATCGGCGGAACCGGTATCATGCGCCGCGTGCCGGTTCTTTGGCGCGGGCCAGATGGGCTGTTACCGGGTCTGTCGATTGAAGCCCTGAGAGTTGCCTTAGGTGAAACCAATATCATGGCCGAAGGTGCGCAGGACGAAACAGGCATCATGTTGGCGGTTGAGGTCGGGGGATACCGGATACCAACGACAGAAAACGGCGAGATTTGGCTGAGATACCGGCGCGATGCGCCCGAGCTGTATATCTCGGCCAACGATATCCTCAAAGGCTCGGATGATGCGGACGTTCGGGCGGAAGTTGAGGGGCGGATCATCCTGATCGGAACGTCGGCTGCCGGTTTATTCGATATGCACCAGACGGCGCTTGGGGAAAGCGTTCCCGGTGTTTCAATTCATGCCCAGGTTCTGGAACAGGTGTTGACCAACGAAATGCTAAGTCGCTCGGACGTGACCGCAGCGCAGGAAATGCTTGCCTTCGCCTTTCTCGGGCTTGTCGTGATTGCCGTCATGTCCAGTTTCGGTGCGGTTGCATCTTTCATTGCAGGCGGTGTCGCCGCTGCCGCCGTTCTGACAATCAGTTGGCTGGTTTTTCAAAACCAGTCGGTTTTGTTCGACGCCACATTTCCGCTTGTCGGTGGCATAGCAAATTTCGGGCTGCTGGCAGGATATCTTTTCCTGTCCACCGAACGGGAAAAGCGCAAAATCCGGAAAGTCTTTTCGCATTACGTCGCCCCGGAAATCCTTGATGAGATGGAAACCACCGGGCATCAGCTGCAATTGGGAGGCGAGACGCAGGATATCACAGTGATGTTTTCCGACATCCGGGGTTTCACACCTCTGTCTGAATCCGCATCTGCCACCGAGCTGGTCTCACTGCTGAATGCGCTTTTTTCCAGTATCGGCGATCAGATACTGGCTGAACGGGGAACCATCGACAAGTTTATCGGCGACGCTGTTATGGCGTTCTGGAACGCGCCTTTGCCTGTCGCTGACCACCCGTGCCGGGCTTCATTAGCCGCGCTGAAAATGCGGCGCGCTTTGGCAGAGTTCAATGCATCCGACATCATGCGAAACCGCCCCCCTATCGCGCTGGCAACGGGACTTGCCACAGGGCAGGCCTGCGTCGGCAATATCGGCTCGCAGAAACGGTTTAACTACACGGTTATCGGTGACGTCGTGAATGTCTCAGCACGGATCGAACAATGCTGTCGAACAGTCGACTATGACATCGTCGTTTCCAACGGCGTCCATGAAATCACGCATGGGGATCTGGCCATGTTAGAGGCCGGGCATGTTGATCTGAAAGGCAAAGCCAACCCGGAACCCGTCTTTGTTTTGGTGGGCGATCAGGCCCTGTTGCAAACAGCGGCATTCCAGGATCTCAGGGCTGCACATGCAGAGCTGATTTTGGCGATCACAAATCGACATCCAAACAGCCTGGTCAAGACCTTGTGCCAACAGTGCGAAGAACTGGCTGAAGACATCGAGCCCGGCTTGCGTCAGTTCTACAGGGCGCTGCCCGGTCGTGCCGCTGACTTCCGGTCGAACCTACCATCCGGGCAATTCATGTTCACACGCCACAATCTTGGTTAACCAGTCACGTTTTCCGGCGCTTGCCCTCTTTGGGTCACGCTCACACCGGAACAAACTGATGCAAGACGGGCTGAAAATTATTGTTACTGTAATCTCTGCCCGTCATTCCCGAAGTAATATGCACGGTTGGGATCAAACCCGAATTGTACATCGTCACCCGGGGCAATTGCATGCTGGCCAAACAAACGAACTGTAACTGGCACGTTACTGGTTTGCAGAATGACATTGGTATCACCGCCCAACTGCTCAACATGCGAAACGGTGCCGGCGATCGGTCCACCGCTTTCCAGGCGGATGTCCTCCGGGCGCAGCCCCAGTTCGCGCGCATCGCCCGGGGTCAGGTTGTCCGCAGGCAGAAAATTCATGGACGGTGAACCAAGAAAGCCCGCGACAAAGCGGTTTGCCGGGTTGTTGTACAGCTCCATCGGGCTGCCGACCTGTTCCACCCGTCCGTCACGCAGCACCACTATCTTGTCGGCCAATGTCATCGCTTCTGTCTGATCGTGCGTGACATAAATCATCGAGGCCGATAGTTGCCTGTGCAGATTTGCGATCTCGATCCGGGTGTTCATGCGCAAAGCAGCATCAAGATTGGAGAGCGGTTCGTCGAACAGGAACAGCTTGGGTTGGCGCACGATGGCGCGACCGATGGCAACACGCTGGCGCTGCCCCCCCGACAGTTCGGATGGGTAGCGGTCAAGGTAGGGCTCCAACCCCAGCATCCGGCTCGCCTCGGCGACGCGCTCGTCGATCACGGCTTTCGGCTGGCGTTCCTGTTTCAGGGCAAGGGTCAGGTTGCCGCGTACATTCAGGTGCGGATAAAGCGCGTAGCTCTGGAACACCATGGCGATGCCACGTTTCGAGGGCGGGGTCAGATTGACCTGCTCGCCAGCAATTCTGATCTCACCCGATGTGGCATCTTCAAGCCCTGCAATAACGCGCAGAAGAGTGGACTTGCCGCATCCGGAGGGGCCGACAAAAACCACAAACTCGCCGTCCTCAACCTCAAGATTGATGTCCTTCAGGACCTCTACATTGCCAAAGGATTTGTGAATGTTTTTCAGTGAAAGGGCGGTCATTGGCGGGTCTCCTCAAGAGAAACGGGTTGGCCAGTGCGGATGCTTTGATCAGCGGCCAGGCAGATGGCAAGGGATTGTACGGCGTCGGACATATGGCGGGTCAAGTCGATATCCTCGGCGATGGCGCGCAGCATATAGGCTTGTTCAGCATCGCACAGTTCCTGATGGCCGGGCTCATCAGGCATGTCGATAATCCTGTCGCCCTGCGGCGTGTGAACCAGAAGGCCACCAACCTTGGTGTGACCATCGATGTCCGCTGACGCGCCCTTGTTTCCGTCGGTGATCGAAACAGACCCGTTGGGTGACACGATGTCCTTCACGAAAAACGCGGTTTCGGACATCATCGGACCCCAACCAGCCTCGTACCACCCGACCGAACCGTCGTCGAACACGACCTGAAACTGGCCGTAATTGTACATGTCAGGCGCGATTTCATCCGACAGGCGCAGACCCATGCCATGAACGCGAAGGGGGTTTGCGTCGGTGATCTGGCACATCACATCGACATAATGCACACCGCAATCCACGATGGGCGACGTGGTCTGCATCAGGGCCTTGTGCGTCTCCCACTCAGGGCCCGAGGATTGTTGATTCAGGTTCAGACGGAACACATAGGGGCCACCCAGAGTGCGAGCCTCGGCGATCAGACGCATCCAGGATGGGTGGTGGCGCAGGATATAGCCGACCACCAGCTTACGGTTCAGCCGCGTTGCTGTTTCGACCACACGCTGCGCATCGGCAACGTTGGTGGCGAGCGGTTTTTCGACAAACACATGCGCACCCGCCTCCATCGCGGCGCAGGCGTAATCCGCGTGACTGTCCGAGTAGGTCGCAATCACAACCAGATCCGGTTTGGTTTCGGTCAGAGCGGCTTCAAAACTTGAATACACCGGATAGCGCGTCAGATCAGGGTGATCCACGCGGCCGGATCGGTTCACCAACCCGACAATCTGCGCGTCCGGGTGAAGGTGATGTGCCAACGCATGGCTCAGCCCCATGTTCCCAAGGCCTGCAATCAGGACGCGGGTCATTTCACCGCTCCTGACGTGATGCCGCGGATAAGCTGTCGCGAGAAGATCACATAGAGGATCAGCACCGGCAGGATCGCCATTGAAAGGGCTGACAGGACCGCGTTCCAGTCTGTCACAAACTGACCGATGAAGACCTGGCTTCCCAGCGTCAGTGTCTTGGTCTCTTCCGCAGGAGCCAGGATCAGCGGGAACCATAGATCGTTCCAGATCGGGATCATGTTGAACACGGCAACCGTTGCCATTGCCGGACGCACCAGCGGCAACACAAGCCGAAAGAAGATTGTGTATTCGCTTAGCCCGTCGATACGGCCCGCATTCTTGAGGTCGTCACTCACCTGTTTCATGAACTCGCTTAGGATGAACACCGCCAAGGGCAGGCCCTGCGCCGTATAGACAAGGATCAGCGCCCACAGGGTGTTCACCAGCCCGGTCGCCACCATCATTTCAAGGATGGCCACAGTGCCGATGCGGATCGGGATCATGATTCCAAGCGCCAGGTACAGACCCATAAGCATGTTGCCCTTGAACCTGTATTCACTCAGCGCATAAGCCGCCATTGCGCCAAACAGCAGGACCAAGGTCAGGGATGCAACCGTCACAATCAGAGAGTTCTGGAAATAAAGGAAGAAATCCCCCTGCTTCATCACTGTCTGATACCCGATCATCGAAAAACTGTCGGCATCAGGCAGCGCCAGCGGTTCGCGAAAGATCGCCTTGCGGGTCTTGAAGCTGTTGATCAGGATCACAAAAACCGGAAACAGAGCGATCAGCGTATAAAAGATCAGTGCACCATGCATCGCGAAGGTGTTTAGCGGGTTGGAGCGGGCTTTGTTCATGTCATCTGCTCCTTACAGCTGGTACCGGCGCATCCGGGTCTGGATGCCGAAAAGGTAGACACAGACACCCAGCAGGATGATTGCAAACATCGCACCAGCGATGGCCGAACCCATATGCGGGTCACCCAATTGCAGCTGGAAGCCAAAGAATGTGCGGTACATGAAAGTGCCAAGAATATCGGTCGAGAAGTCAGGCCCCGCCAAGGCACCCTGTGCAGCATAGATCAGATCGAAGGCGTTAAAATTTCCGACAAATGTCAGGATTGAGATGATCCCGATCGAAGGCAAGATAAGCGGCAGCTTGATCTTCCAGAAGGCACTTGTGCCGGTGATGCCATCCACTTCCCCGGCTTCCAGGATTTCCTCAGGGATCGATAGCAAGGCCGCGTAGATCAGCATCATAGGGATACCGACAAACTGCCAGACCGAAATCAGCGCCAGAGTGGTCAAAGCGTATTCCTCCTTCCCCAACCACGGGGCAAAGAGGGATTTCAACCCAACCGCATCCAGCATCGAAGGAGCGATGCCCCAGATGGGCGACAAGATCAGTTTCCATGCAAATCCAACGATCACAAAGCTCAGGATTGTCGGAATGAAGATCGCCGACCGATAGAGAACTGCAAATCGCAGGCGCGGATGGCTGAGCAGCGCTGCCAGCGCGATGCCGATGGGGTTCTGCACCAGCATGTGAATCAGAAAGAACCAGAAATTGTTGCCCAGCGCATTCCAGAACTGTTCCGACCAGATCGGATCGAAAAACAGCGTTAGAAAGTTCTGCAGTCCAACAAAAACGCGGCTCTGGTCGACCTCAGAGTAAAGGGCCAGACGGAGCGTGTTGAACAGGGGAAAGATCATCACCGCTGTGTAGACAAGCACGGCTGGTGCCAGAAACACGACGATATGCCAGCGGATGCGGGGGCGGGTCATGGGAACGCTTTCGATGGAATGCTTGGCGTACCCGGGCAACTCATGCTGCCCGGGTATGGTTCAGCTTACTGATGTGGTGCGTACCACGAGGCGAGGCCCGCCTGTAGTTCTGCACCCAGCTCTTCGGGCGACTTGGCACCTTTGATCGCGGCAACGGATGCGCCCCAGGTCTCGTTCTCGAGGTTTGGTGTGCCGCGCGACAGGATTTGATAAGTCGAGCGGATGGTCGATTCACATTCTTCACGCCAGCCGACAATTTCCTTGGCCAGCGGGTCCTGCAACTCGACCGGAGTGCTCGACAGCGGGAAAAAGCCGGGCAGAGCGTTGCCGAAGATTTCAGCAAACTCGGGGCTTGCGACCCAGGTCAGGAATGTTTCAGCGGCCTCAGGATTCTTTGTGGCCGCGTTCATGCCGATGCCAATATCCGTGTGGTCCGAGATATAGCAGGTGTCACCTGCGTTCTGAACCGGCGGCTTGAAAGCGCCCATCTCGAAATCGGCTTGTGCGTTGAAGCCGGAAATCTCCCATGATCCCGCAGGATAGATGGCTGCGCGGCCCAAAGTGAAGATGTTCTGGCTGTCGGGATAGGTCTGTGCTTCGTACCCGTCACCCAGATACGCACCCCAGCGGGTCAGCGTTGCGTACGGGGCTGTCCAGGCTTCATCGGTCAGCTTCTGTTCACCTGCGATCAACGCCTGACGACCTTCTTCACCCTTCCAGTAGTTCGGCCCGATGTTATTGTAACCCATCGTGGCAGCTTCCCATTGGTCGTTGGTACCCATCGCCATTGGGATGTAAGTGCCGTCTTCCTTGATTTTGTCCAAAGCGGCAAAGAACTCGTCTTCCGTGGTCGGCACTTCGAGGCCCAACTCGGCAAAAGCGTCCTTGTTGTAGATGAAGCCGTGAATAACCGATGCCATCGGCACGCAGAAGCTGGCCGAACCGTCATCCGTCTGCCAGGCAGACTTTGCAACGTCCGAGAAGTTGTTCATCGCCTCGACCGAGGACAGATCGGTCAGGTGACCGGCCTCATAAAGCGCCAGCGAAGCATCGAAGGGGCGGCAGGTAATCAGGTCACCGGCAGACCCCGCATCAAGTTTCGAGTTCAAAACCGCGTTGTATTCTGCCGGGGCAGACGGCGTGAACTGGACTTTGATGCCAGGATGCTTTGCTTCAAAGGCCGGGATGATCTGGTCCTGCCACAGTGTCAGGTCATCGTTACGCCAGCTTTCGATAGTCAGCGTGACGTCCTCGGCATAGGCGGCAGAGGCTAACAGCGTCCCACCAAGCAAGGCCAGTTTCAGGCTATTACGTTTCATTGTACTCTCCCATTTGGTTTGCAGTTATTTATCAGGTGTCAGTGCCGCGCTCAGAACTCCGCCCGTTTCTTTCAGGCGCGCATTGGCTGCCGCCAGTGAAACGCCGCGAGCAGCGATGAGGATGGCGGACTTGGTGTCTCCTTGCGCTTCAGCCAAGGCGTTTTGGGCGGTGCCTGCATCAACTCCGGCGATCCGGGCGACGATGCCGGTCGCACGCGCCCGCAGCTTTGCGTTGTCTGCTCGCAGGTTGACCATCATGCCCTCGTGAACATGACCCAACTTGATTGCCATAAGGCTGGACAGCATGTTCAGCGCGATTTTCTGGGCTGTACCGGCGCCCATTCGGGTTGAGCCTGAAATCAGTTCAGGCGGGGTGGCAAGCAGAATCGCGTGATCGCATTGCGCCAACAGCGGGCTGCCCGGGTTGTTGGCTATCCCGATCGTGCTGGCACCCGCAGCACGCGCAAGTCGCGCGGCCTCAAGTGTATAGGGGGTGGTGCCACTGGCAGAGACAGCAATGACCGTATCGTTGCACGTAAGCACGGCCAGCCCGTCGATCAGCCCATCGGTATCGTCCTCGGTTCCACCGGGCATATGCGCGGATTGCGGCAACCCTCCGGCCATCAGGATATGGACTTGGTTTTCATCAATGCCGAAAGTACCGCCCAGTTCCATTGCATCAGCCGCAGCCATCAGCCCCGAAGACCCCGCCGCCGCGTAATACAATGAACCACCTGATGCCAGACTGCGGGCCATGGCGTCGGCACCGTCGCAAATCGCACGCAGGGCACCCTGTGGGGCACCGGCCGCTTCCTGCTGACCCCTGGACAGGGCCAGCGCCGCCTCTTCCAGCGGTCGGTTGCCCAAATCGTATGCGTCCGGGTGGAGTTGTTCTGTGATGTGTGGCAGCACGTGTTTCTCCTCGTTGCCAGAAAGCATACCTATACAATACCATTTGTCCACTAATTTTTTTTCAGCCGCTATTGGCCTTATTTTTCAATGTAATTTCGATCTTTCTGCCCTTATTGGATTTACTTTGGCATTTACATTTCAGCATAGGCATTATATAGGTATCATCATGCTTAGGTCGAAAAACAATCCAATCATCGCAGCAGACGGCGGCGGAACAACCTGTCGGATCGCCTATGACGATGGGGGGCAGCGGCTGGTGGTCGAGGTTGGCCCCGCCAACGTCGCCAGCGATTATGACGGCGCGATTGTGCGGCTGAAAGACGGCCTGAAGATGCTTGCAACCAAGCTCAATGTTCAGCCCGACACCCTGAGACCGGTACCGGCGTATTTTGGACTGGCCGGTGTTACCGGCGAGCAGATCGCCCAGCGAGTAGCCGCGGATTTGCCGTTGGACAGGATACTGGTCGAGGATGATCGTCACCCTGCGCTGGCGGGTGCGCATCACACAACTGACGGAGCAATCGCTCATTGCGGGACGGGTTCGTTTCTGGCCCTGCAATCGCAAGCCGGCCGACGCTTTGCCGGTGGCTGGGGCTCAGTACTGGGGGATGAGGCCTCTGCTCAGTGGATTGGGCGCAGAGCGCTTTCCGTTACGCTGGATGCATGGGACGGGCTGGTCTCAAAATCCAACTTGACCGAGGCCTTGCTGAACGAATTTGGCAGTACAAGCGGCATTGTCGCTTTCGCGGCTGCGGCCCAGCCTCATGAATTCGGCCAAATTGCGCGACAGGTGACAGCGGCAGCGAGGTCAGGGGACGAACGGGCGGTTTCGCTTATGCGCGAAGGCGCCGCGCATCTTTTGCAGGCACTGGAAGCAATGGGTTGGACCCCGACCATGCCATTATGCCTGACCGGGGGTATTGGCCCCCATTACGAGGCGTATCTGCCGGATCGTGCGCGTGGCGCAGTAACAGAGCCCAAAGGTGCGCCTATCGACGGGGCCATCGCCTTGGCCCGGGCTTTTCAAGTGGAGCATTCGGCATGAACGCAGCATCCTTTCTGGCTTCTGACGACTGGCTCGAAAACAGCGGCGGGCCGCGTTATGTCCGGCTGCGTCAGCGACTGGAGGAAGGCATCGACGCTGGTGTCCTGCCCCCGAATTCCTCATTGCCGCCCGAGCGCGAGATCGCCGAGATTACCGGCCTGTCCAGGGTCACCGTGCGCAAGGCCATTCAGGAACTGGTGAAACAGGGCGCAATCGTGCAGCGGCAGGGTTCCGGATCTTTCGTACGGAACGCCGCACCGAAACTGGAACAATCGCTTTCGCATCTGACCTCGTTCAGCGAGGACATGCGCCTGCGCGGCATGGAATCAACCTCCAAGTGGTTGGAACGGGGCGTTTTTCTGCCATCACCCGAGGAAACGGCGGTGCTCGGGTTGCCCACTGACGGACAGGTGGCGCGCATTTGCCGCCTGCGAGAGGCTGGTGGACGCCCCATGGCAGTCGAACGTGCCTCGTTGCCATTGGACATTCTGCCAAATCCGCTTGCCGTGCGCGACTCACTCTATGATCTACTGGAAGAAAGCGGCTGCCGACCTGTTCGCGCCATCCAGAAGATTTCCGCCGTTAATCTTGAGGCTGAAGATGCCGCTCTGCTTGGCGTCGCGGAAGGCGCGGCAGGGCTGAGCATCCAGCGGATTTCCCATCTGGAAGGCGGGCGTGTCGCCGAGTTCACAAAATCCAACTATCGCGGCGATGCCTATGACTTTGTGGCTGAGCTGCGACTCACTCCATGATCTGCGATTCCGATGGAAAGGTTGCCCCGATGACCCCGAAAACGACCCTGATGCGTCAGGAAATCGAAGAAATTCCTGTCGCTGTTGAGCGATTACTCAGCAATGGCGGAGACGCCCTGAGCACAGCAGCGGACGTCGCCCGGAACGGTGGGCTGAAGTTCATGATTTCGGCGGCGCGTGGCTCTTCAGACCACGCCTGCACCTTTCTGAAATACGCAAGTGAATTGCTTCTTGGCTTGCCGATGGCATCCGTCGGCCCATCGGTCGCGTCAGTGTATGGCGCTGACCTGCATGTGGCCGGGGCGCTTTGCCTTTCTGTTTCACAATCAGGAAAAAGCCCGGATATCGTGCAGCTTACGAAAAATGCCCGAAAGGCCGGGGCCAGCACCGTAGCAATCACAAATGACCCATCTTCCCCCCTTGCACTGGCGGCTGAGGCGGCTTTGCCGCTGCACGCAGGCCCCGAGCTTAGTGTAGCGGCGACAAAGACCTTCGTGAACTCGCTGGTTGCGGGACTTTGGCTGCTGGCGGAACTGAAAGGCGACAAAGATCTTCTGGCTGCGCTGCGTGGCCTGCCCAGGCACCTTGATGCCGCGACTCGGTGTGACTGGAGCAGAGCGGCGGCGGCTGTCACCCAAGGCTCGCTGTATACGCTTGGTCGCGGACCAAGCGTGGCGATCTCGAACGAGGCCGCGCTGAAATTCAAGGAAACCTGCCAGATCCATGCCGAAAGTTATTCCTCGGCCGAGGTGCTGCATGGCCCTGTCTCGATCGTGGAAGGCGGATTTCCGGTTATTGCCTTTGCCGCCAATGATCCCGCAGAGCCGCTGTTGGCCGAGGTTGCCGACACGCTCGCAGCCAAGGGGGCACAGGTATTTGCCACAAGCCCAATGGTCACAAAGGCCGAGGTGCTGCCTCATGTCCGCACGGATCACTGGCTGACGGACCCGGTGGCCGCCATCGTGTCCTTTTATTCAATGGTCGAGCAGGTCGCTGTACAACGCGGAATCAACCCGGATGCGCCACGTCACCTGCGAAAAGTGACGGAAACGGTATGAGCGACCAGGCGACCATCTACCACAGCGGGCTTGTTTTTGACGGCACCAAACTGCACGACGGTGCCGCGCTGCGGCTGGAGGCTGGCCGCATCACTGACATAGGCGTTGACGTGAAGACAGACGCTGGCAAGCTTGTCGATCTGCAAGGCGACATACTGGCCCCCGGTTATGTTGACCTGCAAGTGAATGGCGGCGGCGGAGTGATGTTCAACGCCGCCCCGTCTGTCGAAACGCTTGCGCGTATTGCCGAGGCGCACCGGACGCTTGGGGCAACCTCGATCCTACCCACCCTGATCACGGATACCGCAGCCAAGACCCGCGCCGCCATCGAAGCGGTCAAGGCCGCGATTTCTGCGGGTGTTCCGGGGATCGCTGGCCTGCATCTGGAAGGGCCGCATCTTTCGGTGGCTCGGAAAGGTGCCCATGATGCAGCCCTGATCCGCCCCATGGATGACGAAGACCTGACGACGCTTGTCACGACTGCGCATGCCCTGCCCGCATTGATGCTGACGGTTGCGCCTGAAAACGTATCAATTGCGCAGGTAAAAGCGCTGGTCTCGGCCGGTGCCGTTGTATCGCTGGGCCACAGTGATGCGGATTTTGATACCTGCCTGTCTTATGCCAAGGCCGGTGCGTCCTGCGTGACGCATCTGTTCAATGCCATGAGTCAGCTGGGCAATCGATCTCCGGGGCTTGTCGGGGCGGTTCTGGCCTCGGGTCGATTGAACGCCGGACTGATCGCTGACGGCATTCACGTTCACCCCGAAGCCATGCGCACAGCCTTGGCCGCAAAGCGGGGCCCGGGCCGGATATTTCTGGTCAGCGATGCGATGGCACCGGCTGGCACGGACCAGCGCATGTTCGAACTGGAAGGCCGCCGCATTTCCCGCAAAGACGGGCGTTTGACACTGTCTGATGGTACTTTGGCGGGGGCTGATCTGGACTTGACCACAGCGCTTCGTGTCCTGACCACGCAAGCAGAAGTGCCGCTGGAAGACGCATTGGCCGCCGCAACTCGCATACCCGCCGAAGTGATGGGCTTAACCGACGCAGGTCGGCTGGCCAAAGGAGAGCAATGCCCGCTGATCCGCATTGCCAGAGATCTGAGCAATGTAGACGTGCTGGTTTGAACCAGTGCCATAAGACCTGCGCTGACAAAATCCAGAGTTTCTGCAACCAGTAGCCAATTCACTGAACGGGAACGGATTTCAGGTAAGCAGCAATGGCCAATCGGTCTTCATCGCTTAGTTTCGAGGTGTTCTCGATAACTTCGACCATTTCGCCTCCGGCGCTGTCATAATCCGGTGTGAAACCGGATTTCAGATATTCAGCGATGTCAGCCTCAGACCAGTCAAGCTGGGCAGTGGTCAGACCGGGGATGCGCCCTTTGCCGTTAGGATTTGGCGCTCCGGTCAGCCAAAGATCCCGCTTCAACCCTCCCAGTCCGTTTCGTGGTGTATGGCATTCTGAGCAGTGCCCCAAAGCTTCCACCAGATACCGGCCCCGGATTTGCTGATCGGTCAGATCACCTTCGACCACCCAGCCCGAGCCTGAAAACAGAAGCTTCCACAACCCCAGCCCTCGCCGGATGTTGAAAGGGAAACCGACGTCATGCGGGATACTTGCCGCATCAGACGCAGGCAGGGTGTTCAAAAACGCATGAAGCGCCGCGACGTCCTCGACCGTCATCTTGGCATAAGACGTATAGGGGAAGGCCGGGTAATAATGCTGTCCCTTTGGTCCTGTGCCGTGTTTCAAGGCATTGGCCAGATCTAGCGCAGACCATGATCCAATTCCGGCGTCTGGATCACTGGAGATGTTTGGAGCTACAAACGTACCGAAATCCGTTTCAAACCGGCGCCCGCCAGAAAGAACAAGCTTTTCTTCCTCGCGGGCATCCGAGGCCGAGTGGCATGAGGCGCATCCTGCTGAATAGAAAACAGACGCCCCTCTGGTCACGTCGGGGGTCAGACCGGCCAACTGTGCCGGATCAACTCTTTGCGGCCGGGTTAGCAGCAAACCGGCCAACCCAACCATAAGCATGACTAGAACGGCGAAAAGTAGAATGCGCCGCACTGATCGATACTCCTTTAATTTTCTGGTGCTCTGTAAGCTTTGTGACAGGCCGAGCAGGCTCCGCCAAGTTGGCCCATCGCCCCTTTCAGGGCTTCAACATCCTGACCTGCCGCAGCCTGCATCGCAACAGCGGCATCGGCCAGTGCCTGCCCTTTAGCGCCGACATCTGCAAAGTTCTCCCAAATAGCGGGCAAGGCGCGGGTCGACGGGTCTGACCCATTATCCGATCCGGCTGGCCACATCGCGGATTGGTCGATCTGCGACACGACGACGATATTATTTGCGGCACGCGTAGCCGCTTCGGCATCATATTCTGCCTCTCCCTTGGCCATGGCGCCCAGCGTGCCAAGGTTGAAAGCGTAAAGCTGCATAATCGAAGTCCGCGCTTTTACAGCCGGGTTTTCGCTATCCTGAGCAATTGCAGTTCCAACTACGGCCAAGGACAAAAGACCTGCCGCAAAGATCGAAGATTTCTTCATCATGGTGTGGCTCCCTGTTTAATGTGCCATATGATAGCTTGAACGATTTTTCTTGTAATTGTTTGTTATTCGGCCTCACCTGTTCATTTATGAACAACGACAATTGGGACAATATTCGGTATGCCCTCGCCGTCAGCAAACACGGCTCGTTGAATGCGGCGGCGACAGCCCTGGGCGTTGCACATGCAACCGTCCTGCGCAGGGTTGCCGCCTTTGAACACCGATATGGCTGCGCTGTTTTTCGGAAAGACCCGTCGGGGTATTCGGTTCTTCCTGAAGCCAGAACAATTCTGTCCGCCATGGAAAGCGTTGAAGACGCCGTACTTTCGGTCGAACGCGCCGTTGTGGGCGCAAATCGTTCGCCTGCGGGTCATGTGCGTATCGCGTCCACGGACAGCCTTTGCCAGTTTGTACTGCCACAGATACTAAACTCAATTTCCGCTCTCTACCCCAGCCTCGAACTGACGATCCTCAGCGGAAACAGCCACCATGATCTGACCAGGTTAACCGCGGATATAGTTGTCCGCCCTTCGGTTCAACTAGGGCCTGTGGACAATCAGCGTGACGCAATGAGAGTTGCTGCCAGGTTCCAGCAAGCCGCATAGCTGCAATCT
>NZ_JBXWTH010000012.1:0-1977 GCF_059613825.1 Ruegeria sp. SATB027 | reverse complement strand
CCTTTAACAATATGACTTGGAAAATGGCCGCATAGGGTCAATAGTGAAACTGTCCGGAAACAGGGACGAAGTCCAGTACTCGACGCAGCTGACCGGCTGGCCTTTATTCATGCTCTTGATCTGCCGTTCGATTTGGTCAACGAGGTTGATCCCACATGGATCAGGATATTGACCCGCCGGGTTGAGGGGGAAACAGCCTCAGAGATGCGGCGGCATAGCCGGGAAAAGCGCCTGGGATTGTTGGCGATCTATCTGATGTCGCGCAGATCGCAGCTGATTGATGGTCTTGTAGACCTGCTCATCGACGTTGTTCATCGCATCGGCACACGCTCCAAACGGAAGGTGATCAGCAAAATTGCCGCTGACATCGATAAGGTTCACGGCAAGGAACGGTTACTGGTGGACATTGCGACGGCGGCGATGATGGCCCCGAACGGCAAAGTCTCGGATGTGATCTTTCCAATCGCGGGCGCGGCCAAGCTGAAAGCCATCATTGATGAACACAGGGCCAAGGGAACACTGAATGTTCGGATTCAGACTGTAATGCGGGGTTCCTATGCCAGCCACTATCGTCGAATGCTGCCGTCCTTGTTGTCTGTCTTACAATTCCGCTCGAATAATGAGACGTGGCGACCGATCCTGGATGCGTTGGTTCTGATAATCCGCCTGAATGAGGAAGGACGGCGTTACGCCCCGGCTGCGCTGGCACCCGAGGGCTCAATTCCGCGTAAATGGCAGGAAACCGTGATCGACACACGCGGGCGGCTGAATGTTATTTCTTATGAACTCTGTGTCCTGACCCAGTTGCGGGATCGTATCAGGTCAAAAGAGATCTGGGTCGAAGGGGCTGATCGTTATCGTAACCCGGACGATGATCTGCCGAAGGATTTTCCTGAGAAGCGCGACGTATACTATGCTGGCCTGAAGCTCACCCAGGATGCACGGGAATTTTCGCGATCTGTTCGGGAGCAGTTGGAGTATGAGTTACGTCAACTGAACAGCTCGCTGCCCAATAGTGACAAGGTGCGGCTGCGCTGGTCTGGTGACAACTGCATTAGCATTACACCTTTCACCCCGGCACCAGAGCCAAAAGGGTTGATCGGCCTTAAATCAGAGATTGGTCGGCGGTGGCCGATGACCGGACTGCTGGATACGCTGAAAGAGACAGCGCTGGAGACAGGCTTTCTGGGAGCATTCGAAACGTCAGCCAGCCGGGAAGCACTGCCGCGTGATATCCGGGATCAACGCCTGCTGCTTTGCCTCTACGGCCTGGGCACCAATGCCGGTTTGAAACGTGTAGCTGCTGGCACGCCGGAAATCAGCTATGATGAGTTGCTGCATATCCGACGCCGCTATGTCGATCCTGCTTCTCTTCGGGCAGCGGCGGTCAAGGTTGCAGATGCCACGTTGGCGGTGCGCAATCCGTCAGTTTGGGGCAATGCGGGAACCGCCTGCGCGGCAGATTCCACCAAGTTCGGAGCCTGGGATCGCAACCTGATGACCGAATGGCATGCCCGCTATGGCGGGCGCGGTGTCATGATCTATTGGCATGTCGAACGGCAGGCGACCTGTATTTATTCCCAGCTGAAACGCTGCTCATCATCTGAAGTGGCTGCGATGATCGAAGGGGTTCTGCGTCATTGCACCGACATGGAGATCCAGCGCCAGTATGTTGATAGCCACGGCCAAAGTGCCATCGGCTTCGCCTTCTGTCATCTTCTTGGATTCGAATTGGCCCCACGTCTGAAGGCCATCGCCTGACAAAAGCTGGCCTTACCGAATTCCGCAATGCGGGGACAACTGCCCAACCTGCTACCGATCCTGTCCGGCACTGTTGACTGGGCCGAGATCGAAAGACAGTACGATGAAATGGTCAAATACGCTTCGGCCATGCAGCATGGCTGGACTTCGTCCCTGTTTCCGGACACTGGGGTACTTTACCCCTGTCCATGAAAGGGGCACCGAATGGGACAACAT
>NZ_JBXWTH010000011.1:0-138324 GCF_059613825.1 Ruegeria sp. SATB027 | reverse complement strand
GATGTTGTCCCATTCGGTGCCCCTTTCATGGACAGGGGTAAAGTACCCCAGTGTCCGGAAACAGGGACGAAGTCCAAAGCGCGTTACAGGCGCGGGGTGTCGAGCCAAGACTTGTGCAGGGATTGTTAGGGTCTGTCGTTCTGGAACCTGCTAATGTGGCACTGGCTGCGCATGTCATCGAACATTGCCCCGATCCGTTGCGCGCACTTGAGAAGATTCACGATATGATGCGCCCTGGCGGTCGTTTGTATCTGGTGGTGTCAAAGCCGCATTGGTGCAATGCAATCATCTGGCTGCAATGGCGCCATCGCACATTCGGCAGAGAAGAAATTCTGGGACTATTGCACAAAGCTGGCTTTGAATGCGAAAGCGAGTACTCATTCCCCGCAGGCCCACCATCCCGGACAAGCCGGGGAATTTTGGCGCGTCGAAGAGCGTAGATGCAGACAAAAAAGACCCGCCAATGCGGCGGGTCTTCCGTTTGTGCCTAAATCAATGCACCACTGCATCATCCGGGCGGGGCCGTTCTGACGTCCCCAACCGGTCACCGATGATCAAGCCATCAGCCCCGGCGGTGACCGGGACAACCTCACCATCCTTGATCTCACCGGCCAACAGCGCTTCGGCCAGCGGGTTCTGCAGGGCGCGCTGAATCACGCGTTTCAGCGGGCGGGCTCCGAAGACAGGGTCATAGCCTTCATTGGCCAGCCATTCCTTGGCACCATCGTCCAGGGCCAGTTCGATCTTGCGGGCCGCCAGGCGCTTTTGCAGACGCGCCATCTGGATATCGACGATGCCATCCATATCGGCCCGCTTGAGGCGGTCAAAGATGATCGTTTCGTCCAGACGGTTCAGGAACTCGGGCCGGAAATGTGCCCGCACCGCATCCATCACGTCACGGCGTGCCTGCGCGCTGTCCGCGCCATCGGGCAACTGGCTGAGCGCCTGAGACCCAAGGTTCGACGTCAGGATGATCAGCGTCTGCTTGAAGTCCACGGTGCGGCCCTGACCATCGGTCAGAACCCCATCATCCAGAACCTGCAACAGCACGTTGAACACATCCGGGTGCGCCTTTTCAACCTCGTCAAACAGCACGACCTGATAGGGCCTGCGCCGCACGGCTTCGGTCAGCACACCGCCTTCGTCATAACCGACATAGCCCGGAGGAGCCCCGATCAGACGGGCAACCGCGTGTTTCTCCATGAACTCGGACATATCGATACGCACCATCGCGTTGTCGTCATCGAATAGGAAATTCGCCACGGCCTTGGTCAGCTCGGTCTTACCCACGCCGGTCGGCCCGAGGAACAGGAACGATCCCAGCGGGCGGCCTTCGTCATTCAGACCCGCACGCGCACGGCGCACGGCGTTGGCGACAGCAGTCACCGCTGCATCCTGACCGATCACGCGGGAATGCAGAGCGTCTTCCATCCGCAGCAGCTTCTCGCGCTCACCTTCCAGCATTTTCGAGGTCGGGATACCGGTCCAGCGCTCCACGACGGAAGCAATCTGTTCAGGGCGCACCGTTTCCTCGGCCATCATACCATTGCTTTCGGCGTTCTCGGCCTCGGTCAGCTTTTTCTCAAGCTCGGGGATGACGCCATAGGACAATTCCCCCGCTTTGGCGAGGTTGCCTTCACGCTTGGCGATCTCAAGATCAGCACGCGCCTTGTCGAGCTGTTCCTTCAGGTCACGGGCCCCCGCCAGCTTGTCGCGTTCGGCCTGCCATTGTGCTGTCATCTCGGCGGACCGTTCCTGCAAATCGGCCAGGTCCTTTTGCAAGGTTTCCAGACGATCTTTCGAGGCCGCGTCATCTTCAAGCTTCAGCGCCTCTTCCTCGATCTGCATCTGCAGGATGTTCCGGTCGAGTTGATCAAGCTCTTCGGGCTTGCTGTCGACCTCCATCCGCAAACGCGATGCGGCCTCGTCGACAAGGTCGATGGCTTTGTCGGGCAGAAAGCGGTCAGTGATATAGCGGTGCGACAGGGTCGCCGCTGAAACAAGCGCTGAATCCGAGATGCGCACACCGTGGTGCAACTCGTACTTTTCCTTGATGCCGCGCAGGATGCTGATCGTATCTTCGACTGTCGGCTCCTGTACCATTACAGGCTGGAACCGGCGCGCAAGGGCAGCGTCTTTTTCTACGTATTTGCGATACTCGTCCAGCGTGGTCGCACCGATACAATGCAGCTCACCCCGGGCAAGCGCAGGCTTGATCAGATTGGCGGCATCCATTGCACCGTCCGATTTCCCGGCACCGACCAGCGTGTGCATCTCGTCGATGAACAGGATGATCTCACCCGCGGCTTCAGTCACCTCGGTCAGAACGGCCTTGAGGCGTTCTTCGAACTCGCCACGGTATTTCGCGCCAGCAATCAAAGCACCCATGTCGAGCGCCAGCAGCTTCTTGTCCTTCAGCGATTCCGGAACGTCACCGTTCACGATGCGCAGGGCCATACCTTCGGCAATCGCGGTCTTACCGACGCCGGGCTCACCAATCAGAACCGGGTTGTTTTTGGTGCGACGCGACAGAACCTGCATCGAACGGCGGATTTCCTCATCCCGACCGATGATCGGATCAATTTTGCCTTCGGCTGCAGCCTCGGTCAGGTCACGCGCGTACTTCTTGAGCGCGTCATAGCCTTCTTCCGCCGACGCGCTGTCAGCGGTGCGACCCTTGCGAATGTCGTTGATCGCCTCGTTCAGTTTTTGCGCTGATACGGCTCCGGCGTCCAACGCATCCTTGGCCTTGGACTTCACCATGCACAGTGCCATCAGAACACGTTCGACAGGGACGAAGCTGTCGCCCGCTTTGGTAGCTATCTTTGTGGCCTCGTCCAGAACCTTGACGGTCTGGCCGTCCATGTAAATCTGGCTGGCGTCACCGCTGACCTTAGGGATTTTCCCCATTGCCGCGTCCAGCGCTTCAACCACGCGGTTCGGTGCACCGCCCGCGCGCGAAATCAGGTTACTGGCCAACCCCTGATCGTCATCCATCAATGCTTTGAGTATATGTGTGGGCTCCAGCCTCTGGTGCCCCTCGCGCAGCGCAATGGTCTGCGCCGCCTGCACGAATCCCCGTGCCCGCTCGGTGAACTTGTTCAAGTCCATGATATTCTCCTTTTCCAAGCGCCCCGTTTTGACATGCCCGCCTGGCAGCACATATCGGTCGAAGCCTCACATTCAATCTGGGAAATATCTTCGGTGGTTCAAGAGGCTAAAACACAGAAATCGACCTATTCGCGCTGGATGGTATAGACTGTATAACCACCGGTCTCGGCAACCTGAACGGCACCCAGATCATTCACCAAAGATTGGGCTGCCGCACTTCCCGTCGGGCAAGAGACCAGATCTGCCGTATGGTCCAGGAAATTGCCGGTAAACGCCGTTTCACCAGTAAGTTGACACCAATCACCCTCGGACCTGTAACCGCCAACCAAACGCAAATCGTCATTGGTCGGCACAGGTGCAGCCCCGGTCTCCGGTGTTTCGGGTGGCGTGTCATTACATGCGGCCACTGCAATCAACGCGCCCAGCAGAACCAGATTTTTCATTTTTTGCCCCTTATTTTGAATTCAAGTTTTCAATACAGAGCACGATAACACGAATTGAAGCTGCCTGCGCAGCTTAGCAGATGGACAGAGCGGCCCGAAGCCGATAGGACGCAGACGTTTGCCAAAAAGGAGCGCCCCCCATGTCTGATGACCGCCTGATCGTAGCCCTTGATGTTCCCAACGCTCTGCAAGGGTTGGCCATGGCCGAACGGTTGGGGGATAGCGTTTCATTCTACAAAATCGGGCTGGGTATGCTGACCGGTGGTGGGCTGGCATTGGCCAACGAACTGAAACAGGATCACGGCAAGCGCATCTTCCTGGACATGAAGTTATTCGACATTGGCAATACAGTTGAGAATGCCGTGCGGGGATTGGCGCAATTCGATCTGGATTTTCTGACCGTGCATGGTGACCCTCATGTGGTGCGTGCCGCCAAAGAAGGTGCTGCGGGTAAAGACCTGAAGATCCTCGCCGTAACCATCCTGACCTCGCTGAACCGCGACGATCTGGACGCAAGTCTTTTGAAATCTGGTGATGTGCAGGATTTGGTTGTCGAACGCGCGGCCAAGGCCTTTGAAGCCGGGGCTGATGGCGTTATCGCCAGCCCGCAAGAGGCCGCCCTGATCCGGGCTCTGCCACAGGCTGAAGGGCGTCTGATCGTAACCCCTGGTGTGCGCCCGGCTGGCGCAGCGCTTGGTGACCAGAAACGTGTAGCAACCCCTGCAAGCGCTATTCAGGATGGCGCGGATCATATCGTTGTCGGCCGCCCGATTTATCAGGCAAAAGACCCAAAAGCCGCTGCTGAGGCCGTTCTTTCCGAACTAAATTCTCTGAAGGTGTGCTAAGACCACTTGGTCTTTTCAGGTGGGTTTTGCGTTGGGTTTTCCGCGCAACAAGTTGACCTTAGGTCACTTTTTGACAAAACCGCGCCAAATCGTCTCTGTGCCAGAAAACACACATTCAAAACCCGAGTTTTCTCGGCACAACCTTCATCCTATCGAAACTAAGGATTTTCAGGGATTCTGAAGGGGAATACTCCCCAACGAACCGCTTCTTCCTGAGGTTCGTTACTTCCCCCCGCGATGTGCGGGGGGTCTTCTTTCCAAATCACCGCATTTCAGCAAGGCCTTTGATCCAGGATCACAGGTGATATAAAGAACGTCCAAGCCAACTGCGGAACGCATGAGGACGCAGATGCCCGGTCTTTGCCGAGATTGCCTGACCACCTTGTCAATCGAACAACGCTGTACTGCCTGTGGCAGTCCACGGGTAAAGACACACCCGGAACTGTTTGACCTGTCGATTGCCCATATGGATTGTGACGCCTTCTATGCCTCGGTTGAAAAACGTGACAACCCGGAACTGGCGGACAAACCGGTTATCATTGGCGGCGGCAAGCGCGGCGTTGTTTCAACTGCCTGCTACGTTGCCCGTATTCGCGGCGTCCGGTCGGCTATGCCCATGTTCAAGGCCTTGCAACTCTGCCCCGAAGCCGTCGTGATCAAGCCCCGCATGTCCGTCTACGCTGAGGTGTCGCGCGACATCCGCGCGATGATGGATGAATTGACACCCGTGGTCGAACCCCTGTCGCTGGACGAAGCCTTCATGGACCTGTCGGGAACCGAACGTCTGCATGGCGCGCCGCCGGCCGTCATGCTGGCGCGTCTGGTCAAGCGCATGAAGGATGAAATCGGTGTCACCGGCTCTATCGGATTAAGTCACAACAAATTTTTGGCCAAGGTCGCATCGGACCTCGACAAACCGCGCGGATTTTCAGTGATTGGCAAGGCGGAAACGGCAGAGTTTCTGAATGACAAACCCGTACGGTTGATCTGGGGCATTGGCCCAGCTGCGCAAGAAGCGCTGGACAAGGCAGGGATCAGAACTTTCAGTGATTTGCTGCGTTGGGATCAGGAAGCGCTGACCGCGCGGTTCGGCTCAATGGGATATCGCCTGTGGCACTTGGCTCGGGGTCAGGACAAGCGACGCGTATCGGCGCATGAGCCGATGAAATCCATCAGCAACGAGACGACATTTTTCGAAGATACGTCGAGCCTTGATATTCTGGACGGTCATTTGTGGCGGATGGCCTTGAAAGTGTCGGACCGCGCCAAGGCAAAGGATCTGGCTGGTCGGGTTGTCACGTTGAAACTGAAGAAAGCCAATCACAAGATCCTGACGCGGCGCGTATCCTTGCGGGATGGGACACAGATTGCCGACCGGATTTACCGCACGGCCCGGGGCCTGTTCGATCAGGTTGGCGATCAGGGGCCATATCGATTGTTGGGCTGTGGTTTGTCCGACCTTTGCCCGGCGGACCAGGCGGATATTTCCGGCGACTTGCTGGATCCGGATGCTGCCCGCAGATCCAAGGCCGAACGGGCCACGGACGAGATTCGCCAGCGGTTCGGGGCCGAAGCAATCATGAAGGGCCGTGCGCTGCGCTGAAGCTACTCCGCCGCCAGACGCTCTGGGCTCGCACCCAGGCTGGAAATCTCGCGAACCACCTGCCTGAGCAGCTTCGAGAACGCCATGAAATTGGCATTGGGCGCGATTTTCTCTTCGTCCATGTACAAAGCGCGATCGATCTCGATCTGTACAGCGTGCTGCTGGCGACCGGGACGACCATAGGTTTGCGTCACATATGCTCCGGCAAAAGGCGCATTGCGTGCCACGTTGAGACCCGCTGCCGCGAAAGCGGCTTCAATGATATCGACGACCTCTGACGACGCGGACGCGCCAAACCGGTCGCCCAGCACGATCTCGGGCCGCCTTCCGCGCGCAGTGCCCGCCATGGCCACCGCCTCGTGCGGCATCGAGTGGCAGTCCACCAGAATTGCCTGTCCGAACATCTCGTGTGATTCGGCCAGCAGGGATTTCAACCGCGCATGATAAGGGCGCCAATAGGTGTCGATGCGCAGCCGCGCTTCGTCCATGGTAAGTTTGCCGCGATAGATTGCCCGACCGTTGGCAACTACGCGGGGAATCACCCCCAGCCCTGACGCGACCCTTGGATTATGCCCGTGCCTGCGGGCACCGCTGATCAAGGCCGGGTCAAGCTCATCCAGGCTGCGGTTCAAATCCAGATAGGCACGCGGCATGGCCGCCTTGATCAAAGGGGCACCGTTTTCCGCCGCGGGCGCGAACAGCTGATCAACAAAGGCGTCTTCTGAGGATCGAATCACGCTCCGGTTCAACACGGACCGGTTCAGAAATGCCTCAGGATACTCCCGCCCGCTGTGTGGCGATGAAAAAACCACGCACGAGGTGCGGTTTTCGGGCATATCCAATACATAGGCTGCGCTTTGCATGATCCCTCCGTGTTCGTAATCAACATAGACCGGAAAAATTGTTCTTCCAAACCCCTTGAACCCTTTTGCGACTCCTTTTATAGACCCCGCTACCGGCGCGGGGATCCGCGCCCCATTTCGTTATGGGGCAAGGCACGCAAAGGGAAAGTGGGCGGTTAGCTCAGCGGTAGAGCACTTCGTTGACATCGAAGGGGTCACAAGTTCGATCCTTGTACCGCCCACCATCGTTTCACTGTTCCGGTTGTCCGGGGCACCCGAGTAACCCAGGCGCTGGCCACGTCCTTGATGAAGGCGCCGCAGATTGGAGACAGACCATGAAGGTCAAGAACTCGCTCCGCTCGCTCAAGAACCGGCACCGCGACTGCCGGATTGTGCGTCGCAAAGGCCGCGTCTACGTGATCAACAAGACGCAGCGCAAGTTCAAAGCTCGTCAGGGCTAAGAACTGCACATCACTGCTTAAAGAAACCGCACCTTCGAGTGCGGTTTTTTTTGTTCCACCCGCGCCTAAAATGTAATCCCTGCATGGATCAGAATGCCCACGACCATAAGAAAGTTCAGAACCATCGAAATCCCGTTGCCGACATAGCTTGGAAGCTTTCCAACAACCAAGCCGTAAGCAAACCAAAGCAGGGATAAGGCGGTATATAGCGACCAAGACAACAAGGATTGTCCCGAGGCATGGTGCGAATGCGTCAAATACAGCTTCACGAGCTGCGGCAGTGTGGCAAAAGGACCAACCACACCAATACAACCATGAACCCTTCAAAGCGCGACATCCAATGGCCAAGTTTAGATTTCTCCAATTTTTCAGCCAGTGTTTCGGGCATATCTCACGTTCTTCCTTTAAGTGAATAAGACGGCATATTCTTTTTCTCGGACAATCTGTCTTGCCAAAATATCCGCTAGAAGCGCTTGGACCAAGTCCCTCGACCACGTTACCACCAACCTTCCCCCTCGTATGCCTTCAGAGCATCGCATATTGAACGTCGCTAGCGACCTTTTGACCAAGTAAATCAGTCGGATTTACTTGCATCCCGCCCAGAATCGTATAATTGAGAAAATCAGTCGGATTAATGACCGACCCGAAATTCAATTGTTGAGGCACACAATGCTGAAATCCACGACCTGCCTGGCCGCCGCGCTGTCGGCTCTGATCGCAACCTCTGCCGCCGCCGAGGGCGAACTGAACCTCTATTCGTCGCGCCACTATGACACCGACGAACGGCTGTATACCGACTTTGAAGACGCAACCGGCATCAAGATCAACAGGATCGAAGGCAAAGCGGATGAACTGATTGCCCGGATGGAAGCGGAAGGCGCGAACTCACCTGCCGACGTGATGCTGACCGTGGACACGTCGCGTCTGGCGCGGGCCAAGAATTCAGGTGTCCTGCAATCAATCGACAGCGCTACACTGGAAGAGCGCATTCCCACCAACCTGCAGGATAGTGACAATCAGTGGTTTGGTTTCTCGCAACGCGGTCGGATCATCTTTTTCGACAAGGAAAACGTGACCAACCCGCCGGCCACCTACGCTGATCTGGCAAAACCGGAATACAAGGGAATGGTCTGTATCCGGTCTTCGACCAACACCTACAACCAGACCCTGCTGGCATCGATCATCACACATGAAGGCACTGAGGCCGCCAAGTCCTGGGCCGAGGGTGTTGTCGCCAACATGGCGCGTGACCCGCAGGGCGGTGACACCGACCAGTTGCGCGGCATCGTTTCGGGCGAGTGTGACATCGCGGTTTCGAACACCTACTATTTCGCGCGCTCCATTCGCACAGACGTCAAAGGCTTGTCCGCAGACCGCGATATGATCGGCTGGGTCTTCCCGAACCAGGACAGCTATGGCGCGCATATGAATCTATCCGGTGGTGGGGTCGCCGCGCATGCACCCAACAAGGAAAACGCGATCCTGTTCCTTGAGTATCTGGCCAGCGATCAGGCGCAGAAATACTTCTCGGCGGGAAATGACGAGTTCCCGGCAGTTCCAAATGTCGAACTGGCCGAGTCGGTCAAGGCGCTGGGTGAATTCAAGGCAGACGACGTGAACCTTTCAGACGTTGCAAAGAACATCCCCGAAGCGCAGAAGATCTTTAACGAAGTTGGCTGGAAGTAATCCTTCTTGGCTCTGACTTCTTGAATAGGATGCGGATTGTCCGCATCCTTTTTCGTTGATATGTGATGTTTATTTGTATATTTTCTCGTATATGAGAAAATTTTTCAATATGATGTAATGCCTGACACCCTGTCAAACCGCCTCGCCAATCGCCTGAGCGAACTGCGCCGCGGGCGTGGTTGGTCTTTGGATTACCTTGCCGAACACAGCAGGATCAGCCGCGCCACCTTGTCCCGTATGGAAAAAGGGGATGTCAGCCCAACAGCCGACAATCTAGGCCGTCTGTGCGCTGTATACGATCTGCCGATCTCACGCCTGCTGATGATGGTTGAAGACAGCTTTGACCCCAAGGTTCCATTCGAACGCCAGACCGAGTGGCGCGACCCCGAAACCGGCTTCACCCGCCGTGCTGTTTCACCACCCGCAAATGGATTGAACGCCGAGGTTCTGGAATGCCACCTGCCCCGGGACACGGTCATTACCTACGAAGTGCCACCTAAATCGGGGCAAGAGCATCATCTGATCTTAATGGACGGCGCGCTTACTCTGACGGTTGATGGAACTCCCCACGCGCTGAACGCCGGGGATTGCCTGCGCTACCATCTGTCGGGACCGACCCGGTTTGAAACAGGGGCGTCGCGTGGCGCACGTTACCTGCTGGTGCTTATATGATCACGCGCCTGACCGAGAACGATTTTGACGCGGCGCTGGATGACCTGGCTGGAATCCTGCATGCCTGTGTTCATGATGGGGCCAGCATAGGTTTCATACTTCCGTTTACCCTGAACGATGCGCGTGCGTACTGGCAACAAAACGTACAGCCCGGTCTCAGGTCAGGTAAGCTGGACTTGTTCGTTTCGTATGACGGTCCCCGCATTGCAGGCACCGTTCAACTGATCCCGGCGGCAATGCCCAACCAACCCCACCGCGCCGACGTGGCGAAACTTCTGGTCCACCCCAACGCCAGACGGCGGGGGTTAGGCCGATCCCTGATGAATGCGCTTGTTCTTCGGGCGCGAGAGGTGGGGCGCACGGTGCTTGTACTTGATACGCGCAGCACCGATCCCTCGCGGCTGCTTTATCAAAGCCTCGGGTTTCAGATCGCGGGGGAAATACCGAATTACTGCCGGAACCCATTTGAACCAAAATTCGAGCCCACAACCTATATGTACAAAAACCTTGACGCTTGAAAAGACGCGGCCCCCGCTACTCGGCGGCGGTTACCTTTTCGGGAAACTTGTTCGGCAACAGCCCGAGGCGGCGCGCACGACGAACATCTGCCAGCAGGTCCCGTTCGGCGGCCTCAAACAACTCTTCAGGGTCATCCAGAACAAAATACCCCATCTGGTGCATGTCGATCCGGTAGGGTGTTCGCAGAATCGTTAGAACGTCAAACGGGTCACGATCGGGTATGTCGCTGGTCACGGCATAGACCAGTTCTGTCGGCGACGACGCCAACCCTGAACCCAGCGCCTTGATCTGACCGTTCTGGCGGCGCAGGCCAAACTCGATTGAAAACCAGTAGAGCCTGATCAGCCAGGCATAATCCGCGTCATCTGCCTGCTTTCCCGCTAGCCCGATGGCGCGGCTGAACGCAGCAAAACGCGGATCACTTAACAACGGTGTATGTCCGAATATCTCATGAAAGATATCCGGCTCTTCGATGTAGTCGAAATCTTCCCGGGAGCGGATGAAAGAGGCGGCCGGAAAAACCCGATCCGCCAGCATCCCGAAAAACGTCTTGAACCCAATCAGCGCCGGAACCGGCTGCACCCGCCAGCCGGTCAGGTCCAGCAATCGTTTCGAAATTTCTGCACAAGAAGGCACTTTGGTCTTCGGCAGGTCCAGCCGCGCCAAACCGCTTAGGTATTCCGGTGCCATATAGCGCCGAACATTTTCTTCCTGTGCCGCGTAAAGATCAGCCCAGACCGCATTCTCTTCGTCTGTGTAGGTAATGTGGCCATGTTCATCCGCAAGTTTGGCGACATATTTGGTCGATTTGGGCATCAGCATCCTCCTGCATGAGATCAGGATACCTCAACTCACATGGAGAATTTGTTTTGATATTCTGCGTATCGTCCGTATTATGAACGGAACATTCCAAAATTTTGCTATTTTCGGGCCAAATGCTTCACCCAGCCGACATCGATATTTTGCGAGAGCTTCAGGCCAGCGGGCGTCTGTCAATGCAGGAGCTTGCCGACCGAACCGGGTTATCGGCGTCGCAATGCTGGCGCCGCGTCCGTGACCTCGAGTCGTCCGGGGTGGTTTCAGGGTATCGCGCCCAGGTCTCTGCCAAGGCTGTAGGCTTGAATGCCATCGCCTATGTCCACGTTGCACTGAAAGACCATCAGGAAAACAGCATTTCGGCGTTTCTTCGTCTGGTCGAGACCGAGCCGCAAATCGTGGAGTGCGCCTCGATCACCGGGGATCACGACTTTATCCTGAAGGTCTACGCCAAAACCCCCGAGGATCTTGAAGTCTTCATCATGCAGCGCTTGTTGAAATCGGGACTTGTCCGCGACACCCGCAGCAACTTTGTGCTTCGCCAGACCAAGACCCGCGGCCCTTTACCCATTCTTTGACAGGGTCCGACGAAACGGAACCTGAGCGGATGTGTCAGGTGCATAACCCATCCTTGCTAAGACGAGGTGTCGAAAGGCTGGGAGTGTCATTCAGTTGGAAAAGCCCGGCCACCGCTTATTGGCGGCCGGGCTTACAAGGTTCAAAACGTCTTCAGAAGTGAGCCGATTTCGCGGTCGCGGGTTTTTCCATCGGCGGTGCAAACTTGGTCAAGTCGATCCCCTTTACCGCCGACTTGTATTCCTCGGCGGTTGGGGTCCGGCCCAATATGGCCGAGAGCACGACAACCGGTGTCGACGCCAGCAGGGACTCACCCTTTTTCTCATCCGAGTCTTCAACAACACGACCCTGGAACAGGCGCGTGGATGTCGCCAGAACGGTATCGCCTTTTGCAGCCTTTTCCTGGTTCCCCATGCAAAGGTTGCAGCCGGGCCGCTCAAGGTACAGGATATTTTCATATTCCGTACGTGCCTTGTTTTTCGGGAACAGATCATCGAATTCAAAGCCCGAGTATTTCTGGAGAATGCTCCACTCGCCTTCTTCTTTCAGCTCATCAATGATGTTGTAGGTTGGTGCCGCAACAACCAGCGGGGCCTTGAACTCGACAGTGCCCTGTTCCTCTTCAAGGTTCTTAAGCATCTGCGAGACGATAATCAGATCGCCCTTGTGCACCATGCACGACCCGACAAAGCCCAGATCGACCTTCTTTTCACCCTTGTAGTAGGAAATCGGGCGGATTGTGTCGTGGGTGTAACGCTTTGATACGTCAGCATTGTTCACGTCAGGATCGGCAATCATCGGTTCGTCGATCTCATCCAGATCAACGACGAGCTCGGCAAAATACTTGGCGTTTTCATCGGGTTTCAGGGCCGGCTTATCACCCGACCTGATTTCCGCGATCCGCGCATTCGCCTTGTCGATAAGACCTTGCAGCGTCTGGGCTTCGTTTTCCATACCCTTGTCGATCATGATCTGGATGCGGCCTTTGGCGATTTCCAGAGATTCAATCAGCGTGTCATCTTCGGAAATACAGATTGAGGCCTTGGCCTTCATCTCGGCCGTCCAGTCGGTAAAGGTGAACGCCTGATCCGCCAGCAAGGTGCCGATATGAACTTCGATGATCCGGCCCTGGAAGACGTTGTCACCGAATGTCTTCAACATCTGCGACTGGGTGGCGTGAACCACATCGCGGAAATCCATATGGTCTGCCATCTGGCCTTTGAAGGTCACCTTAACCGATTCAGGGATCGGCATCGTGGCTTCACCGGTGGCCAGCGCCAGCGCAACGGTGCCCGAATCCGCGCCAAACGCTACGCCCTTGGACATGCGGGTGTGCGAGTCGCCGCCAATGATGATGGCCCAGTCGTCCACGGTGATGTCGTTCAGCACCTTGTGGATTACGTCTGTCATCGAATGGTAAACACCCTTGGGATCACGCGCAGTGATCAGGCCAAAGTTGTTCATGAATTTCATCAGTTTAGGAATGTTCGCCTGCGCCTTTGCGTCCCAAACCGACGCTGTGTGGCACCCGGACTGATATGCGCCATCAACTATGGGCGAGATCACTGTTGCCGCCATAGCTTCCAGCTCCTGCGCGGTCATCAGGCCAGTGGTGTCTTGCGACCCAACGATATTGACCTTAACCCGAGCGTCCGAACCCGCGTGCAGAACCTTTCCGTCAGCCACGCCAACCGCGTTTTTGTTGAAGATCTTCTCGACAGCTGTCAGGCCCTGACCCTCGTGTGAGATTTCCTTGGACGGAGCAAATGCAGATTCCAGCGCAACGCCAAGGGTTTCGGCCGCAAATGTCTGCAGCTTCTTCCCAAAGACAATCGCGTAAGAGCCGCCAGCCTTGATGAATTCGACCTTTTGCGGCGTGAAGGACGACGATACATCGACAAGCTCTTTATCGCCTGCTTCGTTGTAAAGCTTCTTGTCCTTTGTGTTGATGGTCAGAACGGTTCCGGTCTCGACCGAGTATTTCTGTTCAAGGACAGGGCTTTCGTCGTTGTTCAGAATCGGGTTGCCGTCGTCATCCAGCTTTTTGACCCAGTTTTTCAGGTCAATGCCGATACCTCCGGTCACACCAACGGTGGTCAGGAAGATCGGTGAAATTCCGTTTGTTCCCGCGACAACTGGTGCGATGTTCACAAAAGGAACATAAGGGCTGGCTTGCGTTCCGGTCCACAAGGCGACGTTGTTGACGCCGGACATGCGCGACGACCCGACGCCCATGGTCCCTTTTTCGGCGACCAGCATGACGCGTTTGTCCGGGTGTTGTTTCTGCAAATCCTGAATCTCGGCCTGCGCCGCCGGTGTGATCATGCATTTGCCATGCAATTCCCGATCCGCACGAGAATGCGCCTGATTGCCGGGCGACAGAAGGTCGGTGGAAATGTCTCCTTCGGCCGCGACATAGGTCACAACCTTGATTTCCTCTTCGATGTCAGGCAGCCGGGTAAAGAACTCGGCCTTGGCATAGCTTTCCAGAATGTCCTTTGCGATCGCGTTTCCGGCCTCAAAAGCAGACTTGAGGCGCTGGGTATCCGCATCATACAGGAACACCTGCGTTTTCAGCACCTCTGCCGCCTGATTTGCGATCGACGCATCATCGCCCAGCGCCAGATCCAGCAGAACCTCGACCGAGGGGCCGCCTTTCATATGTGACAGCAGCTCGAACGCGAAGGCCTGCGAGATTTCTTCGACCGAGGCTTCACCCAATACGATCTCTTTCAGGAACTGTGCCTTTTCACCAGCTGCGCTGGTTGTCCCCGGCAGCGTGTTATAGATGAAATAGGTCAAAGACTCGGCGCGGTGAACGTTGTCGAGATCCTTGATTTGCTCGATGATTTCCTGAAGCAGCACACCGTCTTCAATGGGTTTGGGGTGCAAACCTTGCTCTTTGCGCGTCTCAATCTCGTTCAGGTATTCTGTATATAGGCTCATGACGGTTCCGACCATTTAGCTGGTGCGCTGGCGGGTAACAAACCAGCGCCTTAATTTTGTATGCCGCGGTATACTAAATGCCTACAACTTGCAAGACACTCTCCTGCGACCCTGTGTCCTGATCGAGGATGTATTTGTCAAAATACTTGCCAGTCAGGCGTGATCTGTCTGTCGCGGCCAACAGGTTTTTGCACCCTGGCACGCTAGCTTCCGGATGCGGAAATCAGTTCCTTGGCCAGCGGCAAGGATGAGTAACCCAGCCGGGACGGCGTCAATCCCAATCGCACAATCACCATATCATGAGAGGGGAAAATACCGATTGACTGACCATCATGCCCCTGCAACCAGACCGCATCTTCAAAAGGTGGCAAATCTCCGGGTGCTTCCAGCCAAAGGTGGCCCTTGGCGTATTTGCCATCCGAAGCATCAACCGGTTCGAACATCCAGTCCACATAACCTTCTGGTAATATCCGAGAGCCCTTCCAAACCCCTTTTTGCAGCAAAAGCTGCCCGTACCGGGCCCAGTCACGCGCCGTCGCATACATATAACTGGACCCGATGAAGGTATCGCTGACATCCGTCTCGATAACCGCCGATGTCATGCCAATCGGCGCAAATAGTGCGTTGTGCGGATAGCTCAGCCCTACGTCGCCCAACTTGTCCTGCCAAACACGCGACAGCATCGTGGACGTGCCCGAGGAGTAGTTGAAGTCCGTTCCAATACCGGTTTCAGCAACGCGCCCGGCAGCAAATTCGGCCATATCGTCACGAAGATACAGCATGCGTGTTACGTCTGAAACGTCGCCGTATTCTTCATCCCATTGCAGCCCGCTTGTCATCGCCAGCATATCAGCCACGGTAATGTTGCGCCTTGCGTCGTCGGCCCAATCGGGAAAGCTGTCGACAAGCGTATCTGACAAGCTCATTTGACCCGCTTCAATCAAGGTGCCGATCAACCCGGCCGTAACTGTCTTGGTCATGGACCAGCCCAGTAACGGGGTATCCGCATCAAACCCATCTGCGTACCGTTCAGCAATGATGCGCCCGTTTCGAACCACCACAACTGCGCGAAATCCTTCGCCGACCAAACTGTCATTCGACAGTACATTCTGAAGCTTCGGGTCTTGGGACAAGGCAACGTCATTCCCGTTTGGCCATAGTCCTGCTGGCAGCGGATCAGGCGCGGAAAGTGTCTGGTTGCTCAGATCAGCCTCATGAACATTTGTGCAGCCAAGCCCCTGACGAAACTGCGATGTCGCGGGTGCAAAAAACCGGAAGATCCGCGCTTTCACAGTCTGCGCTTCCCGATCCACCTCTATTGAGATTTGCCCCAGCAGAGGGTGGCCGGGTGCTTGCACGTCCACAGCCAGAACTTCGTCAGGATCCCGTCCAGCAATGAAAACGTTCGAACAGACAATCTTGGCAGAGTAGTTGGTTCCAACCTTCAAAAGATCCGGGGGTGCGAACCAAAGGTAGCCAATCAAAGCTACCCCGCCCAGAACCACCGCACTGCCGGTCATTTTTAGTACTTTGCTGAACATCCGCCGCAACCATTCCTGCCGCTACCTCGCCCGGCAAAGGTTAGAAGCAACCGAGCAGGCTTTACCACAGTTTCGTTACGTCGACTGATAGGTCAGAGCCCTCACGTTGAAGCATGGCCAGTGCCATCCAAGATGCACATCGCTCGATCAGCAATTGCACAGATCGACTTCAGCCCCAAACAGGTAGCACGTTGATCATTGCGCCGTCAGAAATCCAGGTTCTCGACGCTCAAAGCGTTTTTCTGGATAAATTCCCGACGAGGTTCGACAACATCACCCATTAGCTTGGTGAACAGATCGTCAGCTTCCACCATATCGTCTACGCGCACCTGAAGCAGCGTGCGTGCATGCGGGTCCAAAGTTGTTTCCCAAAGCTGGTCGGGGTTCATCTCTCCCAGACCTTTGTAGCGCTGCAGGGACAGGCCCTTTTCCCCTTCTTCCAGAATGGCGCGCAGAAGGTCCAGCGGACCGTGGATCAATTGGCTACGATCACGGCGCATCAACGTGGCCGAGGTGTTGTAGACCTCTTGCAGGCTTTGCGTGAAGCTGCCTGTTTTGCGGGCCTCCCCCGACCGCAGCATCGGGCCGTCCAAGGTGCGAACCTCTTCGACACCACGCAGAATGCGGGCTAGGCGAATTCCGTGATCCTGCGTGATCCGGCCCTGCCAGCCACGCTCATACTCCAACGCGATCAGATCAAGACGGGCGGCAACCTTGTCAGCCACCCCTTGCAGGTCGGCGTCCACCGCACCCGGCACAAAGGCACCGGCAACGGCTGCCTGTTCCAGAATGTGGCGCGGGTAGTGCGTCGGGAAGGCGTCCAGAACACGTTTCAACTGGCGCGCTTCGTCCACCACGCGGGCCAGATCCTGACCAATGATCTCTTCGCCCGATCCCAGTTTCAGCACGGCGCCCTCGATCCCCTGATTGACGAGATAATCGTCCAGTGCCGCCTGATCTTTCAGATAAACCTCTGATTTACCGCGCGAAACCTTATAAAGCGGCGGTTGCGCAATATAGAGATACCCACCTTCGATCAGTTCAGGCATTTGCCGGTAGAAGAACGTCAGCAACAGGGTCCGGATGTGCGCACCGTCCACATCCGCGTCAGTCATGATGACAATCTTGTGGTAACGCAGCTTTTCGATGTTGAACTCATCGCGGCCAATACCCGTGCCCAGCGCCATGACAAGATTGCCAATCTCTTGCGAGGACAACATCCGGTCAAACCGCGCGCGTTCCACGTTCAGAATCTTACCGCGCAGCGGCAGAACCGCCTGAGTCAGCCGGTCACGGCCCGTTTGCGCCGACCCTCCGGCTGAATCCCCCTCAACAAGGAAGACTTCGGTTTTGGAGGGGTCTTTTTCGGAACAATCCTTCAGCTTGCCCGCCAGATAGTTCACATCCATCGCCGTTTTGCGGCGGGTCAGTTCACGCGCCTTTCGCGCGGCCTCGCGTGCCAGCGCGGCCTCGATGATCTTGCCGACGATCGCCTTGGCCTCGGTCGGGTTTTCTTCAAACCACTCGGCAAGTTTTTCGTTCATCAGACCTTCGACCGCCGGACGAACCTCGGAACTGACCAGCTTGTCTTTCGTCTGTGACGAGAATTTCGGATCAGGCACTTTGACTGACAGCACACAGGTCAGACCTTCGCGCGCGTCATCACCGGTAAAGCTGACCTTTTCCTTTTTCGCGATCCCGCTGGACTGCGCGTAGTTGTTGATCGTCCGGGTCAGGGCACCTCGGAAACCCGCCACATGGGTACCGCCATCGCGCTGAGGTATATTGTTGGTAAAGGGCAGGACAGATTCGTGATAGCTGTCATTCCACCACATTGCGATTTCCACGCCGATATCGTCGCGCTCGCCCTTGATATAGATCGGCTCGGACATGGCGGGGGTTTTGGACCGGTCGAGGTACTTGACGAATTCCTTGACCCCACCTTCATAGAACAACTCGGTTTCCAGCCGCTCCGCCGGACGCTCGTCAATCAGGATGATCCGCACGCCCGAATTCAGGAAAGCCAGTTCGCGCAGGCGTTTTTCCAATGTCTCGAATGAGTATTCGAGGTTCGAGAATGTATCGGTCGAAGCCAGAAACCGCACTTCTGTTCCTGTCCGGTCTCCGCATTCACCGACAACCTTCAGGTGCTCAGCGGTTTCGCCACCTTCAAACCGCGCGACATGCTCTTTGCCATTGCGCCAGACACGCAGTTCCAACCAATCCGAAAGCGCGTTCACCACGGAAACACCCACACCGTGCAGGCCGCCCGACACCTTGTACGAATTGCTGTCGAATTTTCCGCCGGCATGCAGTTGGGTCATGATGACCTCGGCCGCCGACACGCCTTCTTCCGGGTGGATGTCCACCGGAATACCACGCCCATTGTCGCTGACCGAAACACTGGAATCGGCGTGAATTTTCACCGTCACATGGTCAGCATGACCCGCCAGAGCCTCGTCAATCCCGTTGTCGACAACCTCATACACCATATGGTGCAGACCCGAGCCATCATCCGTGTCCCCGATATACATGCCGGGGCGTTTGCGAACTGCCTCCAAGCCTTTGAGAACCTTGATGGAATCTGCGCCGTATTCTTGAGGGGCCTGTGCGTCTTCGGACATTCAGTCAGTACCTATATTATTTTGGTAACTTATACGTTTTCTGGTAGGGATTGTCACGCCATCCCCCAATATTTTGTGGTTTTCCGGATCGTTTTTTGCCGCCCCGAGAGGAGCTCACAAACGATCGATATCAGACGCGATATCCGCTGCAATTTGCGCCGCATCAACGTCTGTGCGTTCAGCGGACAAGCGCAGCCCCAGAATGTCTGACTGATACCTGGCCGCCAAACGATCCGGATCACGTCCCGCCCCGATTTCACCGGCATCCTGAGCCTTGCGAAACAGATCAGCGAAACAGTCTTTCATTTCCGCCATGTAATGCGCCGCCTGATCCGCAAGGTCATGATCCTTCGCCTTCAACTCGGCATATGTCTTTGCCAACATGCAGGCCTTTGCCGGGGTCTCGGCTGCTTCGATCACCAATCGGGGCTGTGCTTTCAGCGCCTCCTTCGGACCCAGTCTCTCAGCCAGGGCCTTTAGGCGCGCCAAACCTTCTTGCGTATAGCTTTCCAGCGTCAGCGCATAGAGCGCATCTTTCGACCCGAACGCCGCATAAAAACTGCCGGGCTTCAGCTTCAGTTCCCGCTCCAGATCCTTCAGCGACGTACCAGCCCAGCCCTGACGCCAGAAGATATCCTTCGCCTTCGCGATCAACACGTCACGATCGTATGCGGGTTTGCGGGGCATCAGCATCACCAATTCTTGAACGTTCACTCAAATATATACTTGAGCGATCACTCAAGAAACCCTAAATACGACCCATCGCGCCAGAAACAGGAGTTCCGACATGGCCAATTTCCCGTCTCACGACCTCGAAACCGCGCCTGAAGCGTCCAAACCGCTGCTGCAAAAGTCTCAGGCCGCTTTTGGTCGCTTGCCCGGCCTGCATAAGGTCATGGCCGAAAGCCCTCAACATCTGGAAGGCTACCAGGTTCTGCACGGCCTGTTCCTGAAAACCGATTTCGACAATGATGAGAAAACCGTCGTCTGGCAGACCATCAATGTTGAAAACGAGTGCCACTACTGCGTGCCCGCCCACACCGGTATCGCCAAGATGATGAAGATATCGGATGAGATCTCGGACGCCCTGCGCAATGAAACCCCGCTGCCTTCAGCCAAGCTCGAAGCACTGCGCACTTTCACCCTGCAAGTGATGGAAACCCGCGGCAACCCGACCGAAGATCAGCTTCAGGCGTTCTTTGATGCGGGCTATTCCCATCGCGCGGTTCTGGATGTCGTGCTGGGTCTGGCCCAGAAAACCATGTCGAACTACGTTAACCACATGGCCAAAACGCCGGTGGACGAGGTTATGCGCGGTTTTCTGTGGGAACGCAAAGTCAGCGAACCGGCCTAAGCAGTCACGACCGAACCCTCATCGCTTTCGGTAACGATCAGCGTCTGGGCCCGGTCGCCCAATTCCGCAAACAGTTCAGGCCCGGTGCCCGTCATCCAGGCCTGAGCGCCCAGCGCGCAAATCTCGTCAAAAAGCGCTGCACGCCGCCCAGCATCCAGATGCGCGGCCACTTCATCCAGCAGAACGATCGGAGGTGCGCCCAGCATTGCCGCCAGCGCCCGCGCATTGGACAGGATCAGCGACACCAAGAGCGCTTTCTGCTCACCAGTGGAACACTCCCTTGCCGGCACGCCCTTGGCCGCGAACACACCGTACAGGTCGGACCGATGCGGCCCCACCAGGGTCCGGCCTGCTGCCAGGTCCCTAAACCGGCTCTCGCTCAACGCGTCTCGCAAATCTTCCGCCGTCTCGGGCATTGCGCCTTCGGTTTGCACCAACTCCAGCTCGGCCGAAGGAAAGACCGTTTCCGCCCGGTTCTGCGCTGCCCGCAGAAGATCCAGCGACCTCAACCGCGCAGTATGGATGCGGTGCCCCGTCTCGGCCAACTGCCCTTCAAGCGCGGCGTACCAATGCGCATCCCTGATCTGCTCTTTCAGAAGGCGGTTACGTTCGCGCATCGCTTTTTCATAGATCAGCGATGCTTCAGCGTGGGCTGGGTCAAAACTCAGCGCGATACGGTCCAGAAACCGCCGACGCCCTTCCGCCCCTTCAATCCACAGACGGTCCATTGACGGGGTCAGCCAGACAACTCGCGCAAGTTTCCCCAGATCGATCTGCGTCGCCGACTTGCCATCAATTCGCACCTGTCGCGCTGCGCCGTCCTCGGACCAGGTTTCGATCTCAAACCGCTGCCCCTGAGCGTCCAGCAACCCGGACAGTTTCCAACCCAACGCCTCGGGCCGTCGGGTCATCTCGGCTGCACTCGCCCGCCGCATTCCGCGACCGGGCGAAAACAACGACACCGCTTCAAGAAGATTGGTCTTCCCGGCCCCATTTGGCCCGTGAATAGCAACGGGACGTCCGTCCAGAGACAACCGCGCCAGCTTATGAGATCGAAAATGCGAGACCGTAAGCTCGGTCAGGGCCAATCCCATGACCCCTCCCTTCATCTTTTCAAAAATACTCCCGCCGGAGGCATCGCGCGTCCGCGCGATCAGACGCGCATCGGCATGACGACGTATACAGCACTCAGGTCGTTGCCTTCGCGCATCAATGTCGGGTCACCAGCCGAGTTGAACAGGAAAACTGCATTCTCACGATCCACCTGAGACGCAATCTCCAACAGGTATTTGGCGTTGAACCCGATCTCCAACCGCTCATCCCCGTAAGCGACAGCCAATTCTTCCTCGGCGGCGCCACTGTCGGGTGCATTCACCGACAAGATCAGCTTGTCGCCTTCCAATTGCAACTTCACTGCCCGCGACCGCTCCGACGAAACAGTTGCTACGCGATCCACGGCCTGCGCGAATTCAGCAGCATCCACTTCAAGCTTGCGGGTGTTTCCTTGCGGGATAACGCGTGTGTAGTCGGGGAAGGTGCCGTCAATAACCTTCGACGTCAGCGTGATATCCGGCGTGGCAAAGCGTACCTTGGTTTCACTGACCGAAACGGCGATATCCATCTCGTCGTCATCCAGCAGCTTGCGCAACTCGCCCACTGTTTTGCGGGGCACGATCACGCCCGGCATATCCGCCGCGCCATCCGGCAAATCTGCGTCGATCCTCGCAAGCCGGTGGCCATCGGTGGCCACACAACGCAACACTTTTCCACCCTCGGACCCATCTGCCACATGCATGTAGACACCGTTCAGATAGTACCGGGTCTCTTCGGTCGAGATGGCGAATTTCGACTTGTCAAACAACCGGCGAAGCAATGCCGCCGAAGCGGTGAAATTCGATTGATACTCAGACGATGCCATCACCGGAAAATCTTCCTTCGGCAGTGTCGCCAGCGAAAAATTCGACCGCCCCGCTTCAACTGTCAGCCGTCCAGCGGCGCTGTCAGCAGTCAGTGTCACCAGCGCACCGTCGGGCAGTTTGCGCACAATCTCATGCAGGGTTGTTGCCGCAACGGTCGTCGCGCCTGCCTTTTCGACCTGTGCGGGTGCCTTATCGACCACTTCGATATCCAGATCGGTGGCACGGAACTGGACCTGATCGCCTTCGGCCTCGATCAGGACATTGGCAAGTATGGGAATGGTATTGCGACGTTCTACAACGGACTGGGCCTGCGAAACGGCCTTAAGAAGGGTGCCGCGTTCAATGCTGATCTTCATACCCTCAATTCCTCTGACTTGCGTACCGACATGGGCGGGACTGGCACGTTAGCGGTTCCACCCCGAGGCACAAGGATTTTTTACGGATTTCTGGGTTGGAATGCAGCAACCGTCAAGTGCGGCGTGCCCAACGGGCCTCAGTTCTGGTGCAACCGTGGATTATTACGCACAAAAAACGCCCCGGAACAGAGGCCCGAAGCGTTCCTTAGCGCTGCTGGCCCGGTTCAGGCTTCGAGAGACCTGCGTAGCATTTCCACGTCTTCAGCGATCTGGCCATCGGTCAGTTTCAGCTCTTCAATGCGCTTGACGCCATGCATGACCGTGGTGTGGTCGCGCCCGCCGAACCGACGGCCGATCTCTGGCAGCGATCGGCTGGTCAGCTGCTTGCAAAGATACATCGCCACCTGACGGGGGCGCGCGTAGGATCGCAGGCGCTTGGGACCGATGATATCGGACATGCGGATGTTGTAGTATTCGGATACTTTCCGCTGGATTTCTTCAACCGTGATCTTGCGCTCGGATGCGCGCAGGACATCTGCCAGACAATCCTGCGTCAGCTCCATGTCGATCTCGCGCCCAACCAGCGAGGCAAAGGCAAACAGACGTGTCAGAGCACCTTCCAGCACGCGGACATTGGTTGAGATTCGATGGGCCAGAAACTCAAGAACGCCATCCGCAATCGTCAGATCAGGATAGGAGCTGCTGTATTGCTGGACCTTGTTTTGCAGAATGCCCAGGCGCAATTCATAGTCGGTCGGATGCAGGTCAACGACCAGACCACATTGCAGGCGCGACTTTACACGATCTTCCAGATCCTTGATTTCACCCGGGGCGCGGTCGGCCGAAATGATGATCTGCTTGTTCTGATCCACCAGCGCGTTGAACGTATGGAAAAACTCTTCCTGAGTAGAATCCTTTCCGGCAATGAACTGCACGTCGTCGACCATCAGCACATCGACCGAACGGAACAAATGCTTGAAATCCATCATCCGGCGTTCCCGCAGGGCCTGCACGAAGCGATACATGAACTGTTCGGCTGACAGGTACAGGACATTCAGTTCCGGATGCTTGGTTTTCAGCTCCCAGGCAATGGCGTGCATCAGGTGGGTCTTACCCAGACCCACTCCGCCGTACAGAACAAGCGGGTTGAATGTGACCGGGCCACCTTCGGACACGCGGCGCGCGGCAGCATGGGCCAGCTCGTTGGGTTTGCCCACCACGAAACTGTCAAAGGTGAAACGCGAATCCAGCGGCGCGGCCTGCAACGACTCCAAAGCGTTCTGCGCACTATCCGTAGCAACTGTGGGTACCGGCTCTGGCCGAGTTTCGGCGACCACCTTGGCTGCGGGCTTGGGGCGTGCGGGCGAGTTGGCGGCAACACGAAAATCCAGGCGCTGAACGGTTTCCCCAGCCGTATTCAGCTCGTACAAGATAAGGTCCGCAAAATTCTGGCTGACGTAATTCCCCATAAAGTTCGTTGGCACGGAAAAAACCGCCACACCATCCTGCAGCTCTTTAAATTCCAGAGGCTCGATCCAAGTGGTGAAATTATTCCGACCGACAGCCTTCAGCAATTTGTTACGCAGTAGTCCCCATTTCTCTTGTGTCATTCAGCGCCTCACGCATCCCATTCTTATTGGCCTGTCGGCCTTATCATACGAAGCCGGTTGCCCGGTCTTGTATTCACACGCCCAAAGGGAACCTATCGCCAAACCCAACGGTTTGGCGGGATTGCCCCTGAAAGTTCGGTGCACCCGGATTTTCGACGCTCAACAATAAATGAGCGTCCCGAAACTCGGGCTGCACGTCACAATCTCAATTTTCAGACAGGGCCGAGAATCCCGGATAACCCGGACTTCGCGGCAAATCGGCAGCCCAGCTTGCGCCAGTCGTCGACGAATGTTTCCTGATCGATCTGATGCCCGTCAGTCCGATCGAGTAAACAGCCTGTCCCCCCAAGCGAGTGAATCGCTGACATCAGTGGTAGCAACTTGAAATGGGGCGCGGCAACGAAACTCTGATATTGACTCGGGTCTTTGGTCGAAAGAATCTCTCGGTTTCGTGAAGGCGCGGTATTCCGGCAACACGAAAAAAGGCGCCGCAATGCGCAGCGCCTTTGACATTAGTTCAGCCTTGCTGACTTGACCTAAGGTAACCCTCAGACTTTAGCCCAGAGCTTTGACCCGGGCCGACAGGCGCGACATTTTACGCGCGGCAGTGTTCTTGTGGAACACGCCTTTGGTGACGCCGCGCATCAGCTCAGGCTGGGCGGCGCGCAGTGCTGCGGTTGCCGCATCTTTGTCACCGGATGCAATCGCTTCTTCGACTTTACGCAGATAGGTGCGGATGCGCGAACGACGCGCTTTGTTAACAGCGAAACGCTTTTCGTTCTGACGGGCGCGTTTCTTTGCCTGGGGCGAATTTGCCATGTATCTCTGACCTTCGTTCGGTACGGTTATCAAGGGTTGCGCGCCACGGATATATCCGCACCGGATCAGAAATCACGAGTGTGAGTCGGGCCAAGCGGGCCGCACGCGCATGTATTGCGGCGCTCAATACCTAACATTTCAAGGATTGCCAAGCCGATTCTTGGAACTCACAGACCCGGCAAAGAAAAGGCGGGCATAGTCCGCCTTTCATTAATCTCTTGCGTTTTACTTGTCGCGAAACTGCGCAGCCCGCTTTTCAAGAAACGCCGCCATGCCCTCTTTCTGGTCCTCGGTGGCAAACATGGAATGGAAGACGCGACGCTCAAACAGCATTCCTTCACTCAGCGGAAGCTCGTAACTGCGATTGACCGCTTCTTTTGCCGCCGCTGCCGTCAGTGCCGATTTCTCGGCTATTTTTTGCGCCGCACCAACGGCTTCCTCGATCAGCTTCTTGGCCGGTACGACCCGGCTGACCAAACCAGCGCGCTCGGCTTCGTCCGCGTCCATAAACCGACCAGTCAGGTTCATGTCCATCGCCTTGGACTTGCCGACAAAGCGCGTCAAACGCTGGGTGCCGCCCAACCCGGCTATGACGCCAAGGTTGATTTCAGGCTGGCCGAATTTTGCAGTGTCCGCAGCAATGATGAAATCGCAAAGCATTGCCAACTCGCATCCCCCACCCAGAGCATAGCCCGCAACCGCGGCGATGATCGGTTTGCGAATCGCCAAAACCCGGTTGTTTGCATCAGCAAAAAGGTTGGTGGTGTAGACATCTACAAAGCTCATCTCGGACATTTCCCGGATGTCCGCGCCAGCGGCAAAGGCCTTGTCCGATCCGGTGATGACGATGCAACGCACCTTGTCGTTGCTATCCGCCTCTTCCAGCGCAGTACACAACTCACCCAGCAACTGGGAGTTCAGCGCATTCAACGCATCCGGTCTGTCGAGTTTGATTAGGGCGACGTGGTCTTCGATTTCGACGATGATCGTCTCAAAAGCCATGAGAAAGAAGCTTCCGGTTGTTCAGTTCAGTTACGAGTCCTTACCACGCGAATTCTCTGGATCAAGCTATCTTTGGCATTGCGCACAGTAGAAGGATGAGCGACCGGACTGGGTGATTCTCTGGATCAGACCATTGCAACCCTCGGTCCGGCAGGGCTTTCCTTCGCGGCCGTAGACATCAAAGCTATGCTGAAAATATCCAAGTTCTCCATCGGCTTGCCGGAAATCCCGCAGGGATGATCCGCCTGCTTCGATCGCGTCCTGCAACACCTTCCGAATGATCGGAACCAGCGACGATACACGTGCCGCAGATATTTGCCCTGCTTTGCGACGTGGCGACACCTTGCCGCGATAAAGCGCCTCGCAAACATAGATATTCCCCAATCCGGCAACGATTCCCTGATCCAGCAGAGCTGATTTGACAGGGGTATTCCTGCCTTTGAATGCTTCAATCAGGTGTTGCTCATGGAAATCATTACCCAAGGGCTCTGGTCCCAGAACCGCCAGAAGCTTGTGATCTTCGGCCGTGGCTGTGGGCAGTAGGTCCATCGCCCCGAACCGGCGTGGGTCGTTAAAGGTGATACGCGCCCCGTTGGCCATGTGAATAACAACATGGTCATGTTTCTCAGCGGCAGGATGTTCGCGCAGGAAATGACCCAGTGGGTCCCCTGACACCGTCATTCGCCCCGACATCCCCAGATGGATCAACAAGGTCTCGCCACTGCTGAGATCGGCCAGGATGTATTTTGATCGCCGCCTTAACCGATCCACCCGTTGCCCGGTCAGCCGTTCTGCCATGCGTTCGGGAAATGGCCAGCGAAGATCGGGGCGGTTCACATCGGCGCGTTCTATCACCATGCCCTCCATCGCGGGAGCAAGACCCCGTCTTACTGTCTCGACCTCGGGCAATTCTGGCATTACAGGGCTCCTATTCCAAAGGGCCGCATTGTGCCCCGCTTCCAGAGCCCTATAACAGAAGCGAAATTCGACAAACGGCAAGGCTTATGTCCGACAACAGCGACAACACCACTCATTTCGGGTTCGAAACCGTACGCGAGGCTGACAAGGCCGGGCGCGTGCAGGGCGTGTTCAACTCGGTCGCCTCGAAATATGACGTGATGAACGATGTCATGTCGATGGGTATCCACCGGGTTTGGAAAGATGCGATGATGGACTGGTTGGCGCCACGCCCCGGTCAGCGTTTGCTGGATGTTGCAGGCGGAACCGGTGACATTTCCTTTCGCTTTCTGAAACGCGCAGGCTATGGCCATGCCACGGTTCTGGACCTGACAGAACCCATGCTGGTCGAAGGACGGCAACGCGCCGAAGCCGACCAGATGGCCGACAGCCTGAACTGGGTGGTGGGCGACGCTATGGCCCTGCCGTTCGAAGACAAAACCTTTGATGTCTACACGATCTCGTTCGGCATCCGGAACGTGACCCGCCCGCAAGAGGCCCTGAACGAAGCCTTTCGCGTTCTGAAACCTGGTGGCCGCCTGATGGTGCTGGAGTTCAGTCAGCTTCCCAATGACGGGCTGCAAAAGCTCTATGACCTCTACAGCTTCAATGTCATTCCACGCATGGGAAAGCTGATCGCGAATGATTACGACAGCTATCAGTATCTGGTGGAGTCGATCCGCAAGTTCCCCGATCAGGAAACCTTCCTGAACATGGTCCGAACCGCTGGCTTCGAAAACGCGAAGTTCCGCAATCTCAGCATGGGTATCGCCGCGCTGCATTCCGGCTGGAAGATCTGACGCATGCGCGGTCCCCACAACATCATCCGCCTGATCCGAACGGGCGCCACGCTTGAGCGCACCGGTGCCATGAACGTGGTCCTCGACGCGTTCGAGGCACCAAGGGCTATCCGGTTTCTTGCCCACGCTCTAGGCAAACCGTTTTGGTGGCTGGGTTACAAGGGCGACCCAAAGATGCCGCCTGCAACACGTGCGCTCACCGCTCTGGGCCCGGCCTACATCAAGTTTGGTCAGGTGCTTTCGACACGCCCGGATGTTGTGGGCGATGAACTGGCTGTGCAACTTCGTGTTTTGCAAGACAAACTGCCGCCGTTCTCAAAAGCCGTGGCTTTGGCCGAAGTAGAAAGGGAACTGGGGCAACCTGTTGCCGAGATATTCAGCGAATTCAGTGAACCCATTGCAGCCGCGTCCATTGCTCAGGTCCACAAAGCCAAACTTGTTAGCACGGGCGAGGATGTCGCCGTCAAAGTTCTGCGCCCAGGGATCGAGCGCGCATTTCGCAAGGACGTGGACGCGTTTTACTTCGCCGCTCGCATAGTCGATTTGTTTGCGCCGGGTGCTCGCCGATTGCGTCCGATGGAGGTCATTGAACATTTTGATGGCGTTGTACGGGGTGAACTGGATCTGCGTCTGGAAAGCGCTGCTGCCTCGGAATATGCGGCCAACACAAAAGACGACAAAGGGTTCTGGCTGCCGCCTATATTGTGGTCACTGTCGGCACGGCGCGTGATGACACTCAGCTGGGCCGACGGTGTTCCATTGGGTGAAAATGACGCACTGGACGCCGCTGGCCACGATCGCCGCGACTTGGCTGAACGTGTGCTGCGCCTGTTCCTTCTTCACGCCCTGCGCGACGGCTATTTCCACGCCGATATGCATCAGGGCAACCTCAAGGTCGCCGCCAACGGTGATATCATCGCTTATGATTACGGTATCATGGGCCATATCGACGAATACACGCGCCGGGTCTATGCCGAGATTCTGTTCGGTTTCATCCGCCGCGACTACAAGCGCGTGGCCGAAGTGCATTTCGAAGCCGGTTACGTTCCTGCACATCAGGACGTCGATGAATTCGCCCGCGCCCTGCGTGCGGTTGGCGAACCGATCTTCGGTATGGATGCCTCGCATATTTCGATGGGCCGTTTGCTAAGCTATCTGTTCGAAGTGACAGAGCGTTTTGGCATGGAAACCCGAACCGAGCTGATCCTTCTGCAGCGCACGATGGTCGTGGTTGAAGGCGTTGCCCGGTCACTGGACGACCACATCAATATCTGGGAAGTTGCCCGCCCCGTGGTCGAAGATTACATCAAACAATCCATCGGCCCGCGCGCCGCGCTTCGTGACTTTGCCAAAACCGCTATGGTTCTGGCACGCTTTGGTCCGCGCCTGCCGACATTGGTCGAAAACGCGTTGATTGCACAGACGCACAAAGAAGAACCGGAAAACTCGGGTCTGTTGCCAAAATTCCTGCCCGCCGCTCTCGGTGCGGTTGCCGGCGCAGCCGTAGTTCTGTTGATCACTACACTCGGCTGATTGTGATCCGCAGCTTCATCTGGCTAAAAATATCCTCGGGGGGAATCGCGCCTTGCGCGATGGGGGGCAGACAGCCCCCCTTTGCCCAGACCCGGATCAGAGCCGCTCGATGGCAATGGCGATCCCCTGACCACCACCAATACACATGGTGATCAACCCTTTTGATCCGCCTGTGCGCTCCAGCTCATAAAGCGTCTTCATGGTAATGATGGCGCCCGTCGCACCGACAGGATGCCCCAGCGCAATCGCACCTCCATTCGGGTTCACCTTCGCTGCATTCAACCCAAGCTCCTGGTTGACGGCCAGCGCCTGCGCGGCAAATGCTTCGTTGCTTTCGATCACATCAAAGTCTTCCACTGACAAACCCGTCCTCCTGAGCAGGTTTTGCACAGCCGGTACCGGGCCAATACCCATGACTTCGGGGCGCACGCCAGCATGTGCATATCCGATCACGCGCGCTTTTGGCTTCAACCCGGCCTTTTCCGCCGCGTCTGCCGTTGCCAGCACCATCGCCGCCGCACCGTCGTTGATGCCCGAGGCATTGCCCGCCGTCACACGCCCATCTTTCTTGAACACTGGTCGCAACCCGGCCAGCGCATCGGCTGTCGTCGCTTTGGGATGCTCATCAACTTTGAAATCCACCATGTCGCGCTTGACCTTCACCTGAACGGGCACGATCTGGCTTTCGAAATATCCGGCTTCAATTGCGGCTGCCGCGCGGGTCTGGCTGGTCAGGGCGAAGTCGTCCATCTGTTCACGGCTGATCTGGTGTTCATCGGCAACGTTCTCGGCCGTCACACCCATGTGCCCTGTGCCAAAGGGGCAGTTCAACGCACCCAGCATCATGTCCAGCGAAGTGACATCACCCATTTTCGCGCCCCAGCGTGCCTGTGGAACAATGTAAGGGCTGCGCGACATGCTTTCTGCGCCACCTGCCACAGCGAAATCGGCATCGCCAAGCATCAAGGACTGCATCGCCGACACGATCGCCTGTGCGCCCGAGCCACACAGACGGTTTACATTCATCGCAGGGGTGCCATTCGGAATCCCAGCCTGCATCGCGGCAACACGCGACAGGTACATGTCCCGAGGCTCGGTATTGATGACGTGGCCAAATACAACATGCCCGATTTGCGCACCTTCTACCCCTGACCGTTCTAAGGCCGCTTCGGTGACCACCGTCGCCAGATCAATGGGTGCGGTTGACGCAAGTGCGCCACCGAAAGTTCCAATCGCGGTGCGCGCACCATCCAGCAATACGATGTCTGTCATGTCTTTCTCCTCTTGGAATCGTCGTCAGTATGCACATGCAGCATGATCCTGTCCTATAGGACGTGCCGTCACGGATGGAATTGACAAGCCGGGTCCCAACACGCATGGATTCCGTCATGACGGAGAATACAGACGATATCCTGAACCTTTTGCCTGCTCGCCTGAAAGAAGCACGCCGGGCCAAAGGACTGTCGCTGGAAGCAGTCGCAAACCTCAGTGGTGTGTCCAGGTCCATGGTTAGCCAGATCGAACGCGGGGAAAGCAGCCCGACGATCTCGACCCTCTGGAACCTGACCCGTGCATTACAGGTGGATTTTGCCGGTCTTCTGGAAGGATCAAAAGCCAGTGATCAGATCGAGGTGCTGCGCGCGTCCGAAGTGCCCAGCATCGACAATATGGGGCAGAACTGCCGCATTCGCATCCTGTCCCCACCGGAAGAAGCCGGTGGTCATGAGGTTTATGATATCGAGTTCGACAAAGGCGGGGCCTTGAACAGCCAGCCGCATGCGCGCGGCGCGCGTGAGCAGCTGACCGTGCTGGAAGGCGCCGTCAAAGTTAAATCGGGCAGTGCCGTGTCGGATCTGAGCCAAGGGGACACCGCCCGCTATGCCGCAGATATCGTGCATTCCATCTCGGCCAAAGAACCAGCGCGGGTGTTCTTAATCGTAAAGAACGCCTGACATCAGCAATTTTCCGCCTTCACGGAAATTTTTCCTGTATATTGAAATTCCCCTATTTGGGAAATTCATCCGCTATGTTAGATGTGCGACTCAGTTGAACGGAGGTCGCCATGGCAGATGCATTCCTGTCCCATATCACGGACACACTCGCACAGATCGAATCCGAGGGGCTGTATAAGCGCGAACGAATGATCACCTCGCCTCAGGGTGGTGAGATTACGGTGGGCGGCAAACGGGTGATCAACCTGTGCGCCAACAACTATCTGGGTCTTGCGGATCACCCCGCGCTGATCGAGGCCGCAACAAATGCGATGGGTCCGAAAGGATTCGGCATGGCCTCGGTCCGGTTCATTTGCGGGACGCAGGATATTCACCGGGAACTGGAACAGCGGTTGGCCAAGTTCCTGAACAAGGACGATGCGATCCTGTTCGCGGCCTGTTTTGATGCCAATGGCGGGCTGTTCGAACCGTTGCTGGGGCCTGAAGATGCCATCATCTCGGACAGTCTGAACCACGCCTCGATCATTGACGGGGTGCGGCTGTGCAAGGCCAAACGCTATCGCTATCTGAACAATGACATGAATGACCTTGAAGCGTGGCTGAAGCAGGCGCGCGAGGATGGCGCGCGTCACATCATGATCGCAACCGATGGCGTGTTCTCGATGGATGGCTATTTGGCCAACTTGCCGAAAATTCGCGAACTGGCTGATAAATACGATGCCATCGTCATGGTCGATGATTGCCATGCAACCGGCTTCATGGGCCCGCGTGGCGCCGGAACACCGGATCACTTTGGTGTTGATGTCGACATTCTGACAGGAACTTTGGGCAAGGCACTTGGGGGGGCAATCGGCGGCTACATCGCCGGGCCGCAGCCAGTGATCGACCTGCTGCGGCAGCGGGCGCGGCCCTATCTGTTCTCGAACTCGCTGCCGCCATCCATCGTCGCCGCAGGACTTGAGGCAATCCGCCTGGTCGAAGAAGGCGACATTCTACGCGCGCAGTTATTCGGAAACGCAAAGTACTGGCGTGCCGGTCTGGAAAAGCTTGGCTTTGACCTTTTGCCCGGTGAACATCCGATTATCCCTGTCATGCTGGGCGATGCAACGCTGGCACAAGAGATGGCCGCCAAGCTGTTTGACGAGGGCGTGTATGTCTCGGGCTTCTTCTTTCCTGTTGTTCCCCGCGGGCAGGCGCGGATCAGAACGCAGATGAACGCCGCCCTGACGCGGGACGAACTGGACCGCGCGCTGGCGGCCTTTGGCAAGGTCGGCAAGGAACTGGGGGTGATCTGATGCGACCCAACACGATGAAAGCGCTGGAAAAGTCGAAACCTGAAGAAGGGTTGTGGATGGTACAGGCCCCGGTCCCTGAAATCGGGCCTGATGAGGTACTGATCAAGATCAACAAGACCGGAATTTGCGGTACCGACATTCACATCTGGAACTGGGATGAGTGGGCCTCTCACACCGTTCCGGTTCCGATGATCACTGGTCATGAGTTCGCCGGGGAAATCGTCGAGATTGGGAGCAACGTCACCGGCCTGGACGTTGGGCAGCGCTGTTCCGGCGAAGGGCATCTGATCGGCACTGAAAGCCGTCAAAGCCGCGCAGGCAAATTTCACCTCGACCCCGGTACGCGCGGGATCGGGGTGAATGAACAGGGCGCGTTTGCGCAATACCTGAAATTGCCCGCCTTCAACGTTGTTCCCCTGCCGGACGATATCCCGGATGAGATCGGGGCAATCCTTGATCCGCTGGGCAATGCTGTACACACCGCGCTAAGCTTTGACCTTCTGGGCGAGGACGTCCTGATCACCGGCGCAGGACCCATCGGCATCATGGCCGCCGCCGTTGCCCGCCATGCAGGCGCCCGCAATGTTGTGATTACAGACATTAACGCCGAACGGTTGAAACTGGCCGAACATGTGGTGCCGTCGGTGCGGACCGTTGATGTTTCCAAGCAAGATTTGCACGACATCATCGCACAGCTTGGAATGAAAGAAGGCTTTGATGTGGGGCTTGAAATGTCCGGCTCACAAGCCGCGCTTGACCAGATGGTCGAAGCGCTTGTGATGGGTGGGAAAATCGCCCTGCTGGGGATACCGCCGGGGAAATCTCCGGTCGACTGGTCGCGTATCGTTTTCAAGGCGATCACAATCAAGGGTGTCTATGGTCGCGAGATGTTCGAGACCTGGTACAAGATGATCGCCATGCTGCAAAACGGTTTGGATGTGTCCCGCGTGATCACGCATCGCTTTGCGGTTGATGATTTTGCGGATGGATTTGCCGCGATGAAATCCGGCCTCTCTGGCAAGGTTGTCCTTGACTGGATCTAACCCGCTGGAAAGTTACGAACTCAACGCCTAGACAGGTGCAAGGATCGCACAAGGGAGGCATGAGATGGGCGAGAACAAAGACGATCGTCTGCTGCAAAGAGGTGTCGAAGACACTCTGGTCACTGATTTCGCCGAGACACATCGCAAAAGCTATGGAGATTTTCTGCAACTCAAAACACTGCTGAATCTGCAAAAGACTTTTCAGGACCCCGCGCAACCAGACGAGATGCTGTTCATTATCATCCATCAGGTCAGCGAACTCTGGCTGAAACTGATGCATCACCAACTGGTCGAGGTGCGCCGTTTTCTGCAACAGGACGAGTTTGGCCCAGCGATGAAAAACCTCGACCGCATCAAGGCCATTCAACGGCAGTTGATTGCGGCTTGGGAAACATTGCTGACCATGACACCTGCCGACTATATAACGTTCCGGCAGGCTCTCGGCAACTCGTCAGGGTTTCAGAGCTACGGCTACCGGCAAATCGAATTCATTCTTGGCAACAAGGATGCCTCAACACTGAAGGTCCATGCGCATGACCCAGAGGTGATGGAGATGCTGAATGCCGCACTGACCAAACCGTCACTTTATGACGAAGTGTTGCACATGTTGGCCCGCCAAGGATTCGATGTGCCCAAAGATCTGATTGAACGCGACTACGCCCAACCCTATTCCGGCGATTCGCGCGTGGTAAAAATCTGGGTCGAGGTATTCCGCAACACTGAAAAGTACTGGGATCTTTATGCTTTGGCCGAAAAACTGATGGATGTGGAAAGCCTGTTTCAACGCTGGCGCTTTGATCATGCCACCGCAGTTGAGCGCGTGATCGGGATGCAACCCGGCACTGGTGGCTCAAGCGGCGTGGCCTTTTTGCGAAAGGCGCTAGAGCTGCGGTTTTTCCACGACCTTTACGACGTGCGCACCGAATTGATGTACAGCGGGCAGACCTAAGACATGTTGTATCGAGGATTTTCGCAACCCGAGCTGGAGCGGGAGTACTCCCCCAGCACAATGATCGGCGGCGACCTAAGCCCGTATCTTGCCAGCTATAAGGCGCTAAGCGCTCAGGCGCGGGCCGACTATCCGGTACGGGAAAACCTGGCTTATGGTGACAGCCCCGTACAAATTCTGGATTTTTTTCCCGCTCGCGATGACAAGGCACCCCTGAACGTCTTCATTCATGGCGGGTACTGGCAAGCGCTCAGCCAGAATGAATCGTCTCTGATGGCACCAGGTCTGGTAGAACACGGGCAAGCTTTTGCGACTTTGAACTACACGCTGGCGCCCGATGCCCGGATTGGCGACATGATCGACGAATGCCGTGACGCGTTGTTGTGGCTGGCGGTCAAGGCGGGGGAGTTGGGGTTCGATCCGTCGCGGATCACCCTGTCAGGTCACAGTGCAGGCGCGCATCTGGCGGCGATGGTGATGGCAACCTCATCAGATGCCCTTGCCAAAGCGGGGCTCCGGGTGCGGGATGTGATTCTGATCAGCGGAATATACGACCTGGAACCGATCAGCCTGATGTCGGTGAACGATCCACTGCAATTGACGCCGGTCGAGGTCAACGATCTGTCACCCATCCGCAATCTGCCCCGGCCGGGTCCTCGATACCATGTTTCGGTAGCCGAACGGGATACAGGTGAGTTCATTCGCCAAAGCCGCGACTATGCTGAAAGGCTGCGAAAGGCCGGACACTCTGTCAGCTTTATGCTCGCGCAAGGAATGCATCATTTCGATATCATCATGCATTCAGATGCGTTTCTGCCCCAGACAAAATAAGCGCTTCGGTAAAAGAAAACAGCGGCCTAAGGGGGCCGCTGTTTTTCGTTTTCATCCTTTGCCGGGCTAGTCCAGCGTGCGGGTGACTTCTTCGCGCTCGAAGATTTCGATCACGTCGCCTGCGCGGATATCGTCGTAGTTTTCGAACGCCATACCGCATTCCTGACCCGACTGAACCTCGGCCACTTCGTCCTTGAAACGCTTCAGCGTCTTCAGCGTGCCTTCGTGAATCACCACGTTGTCGCGCAGCAAGCGGACACCGGCAGAACGACGCGCCACGCCTTCGGTGACCAGACAGCCAGCAACCTTGCCAACGCCAGTAACCTTGAAGACTTCGCGAATCTCGGCGTAGCCAATGAACTTCTCGCGAATTTCGGCGCTCAACAGGCCGGATGCGGCTGCTTTCACGTCGTCTACGAGGTCATAAATCACCGAGTAATAGCGAATCTCGACGCCCTTCTGGTTTGCGGTATTCCGCGCTGAGGCATTGGCCCGCACGTTGAAGCCAAAGATTGGAGCGCCCGACGCTTCGGCCAGACCGACATCCGTTTCAGTAATGGCACCAACACCCGAATGCAGAACGCGCACGCGTACTTCTTCGTTGCCGATCTTCTCCATTGCCTGAACGATGGCTTCCGCCGAACCCTGAACGTCTGCTTTCATCAGAATGGGCAACTCGGTGACGTTTTCGTCTTCCTTGGCCTTCTGCATCAACTGTTCAAGGGTCGTTGCGGCACCAGCGGCAGCGCGTTTGTCCTTGGCGGCCTGTTCACGGTAGGCGGCGATTTCACGGGCTTGTGCTTCGGTCTCGGTCACGTTCAGAACATCGCCTGCTTCAGGCGTACCGTTCAGACCAAGAACCTCAACGGGAACCGACGGGCCAGCTTCCTTGACGCGCTCACCCTTGTCGTTGATCAGAGCACGGACCTTACCATACTGCTCACCCACGACAAAGATATCGCCCTGACGCAATGTACCGTTCTGAACCAGAACCGTTGCGACCGGGCCGCGGCCCACGTCCAGCTGTGCCTCGATCACGGCACCTTGGGCAGCGCGATCAGGGTTGGCTTTCAGTTCCAGAATCTCGGCCTGCAATGCGATGGCTTCCAGCAACTCGTCCAGACCCTGACCGGTGATGGCAGACACTTCTACGTCCTGAACCTCACCCGACATCTTCTCGACGATCACTTCGTGTTGCAGCAGATCGGTGCGCACCTTGTCCGGATTTGCATCATGCTTGTCGATCTTGTTGATCGCCACGATCATCGGCACTTTGGCTGCCTTCGCGTGATTGATCGCCTCAATTGTCTGCGGCATGACCGCGTCATCGGCAGCGACGACCAGAACCACGATGTCGGTCACCTGGGCACCACGCGAGCGCATCGAGGTAAAGGCTGCGTGGCCGGGTGTATCCAGGAAGGTCAGCGTCGAGCCGCCATCGGTTTTCACCTGATAGGCGCCGATATGCTGGGTGATGCCACCGGCCTCACCAGCCACAACACGCGCATCGCGGATTGCATCCAGCAGCGATGTTTTCCCGTGGTCGACGTGACCCATGATGGTGATGACGGGCGGACGAGGCTTCAGATCGTCTTCGCTGTCTTCGACCTCTTTGATGACGTCCTCAACATCCGAATCAGAGACTCGGGTGACCTTATGGCCAAACTCTTCGATGATCAGCTCGGCAGTATCAGCGTCGATGGTCTGGTTCTGCGTGACCATCATGCCCATCTGCATCAGTGATTTGACCACGTCAGCCACGCGCTCGGCCATACGGTTGGCCAGTTCCGAGACCATGATCGCCTCAGGCAGTTGTACGTCGCGGATCACCTTTTCCCGCTCGACCGAACCGCCCATGGCTTTCTGACGGGCGCGTTCCTGCTTGCGCTTCATCGCTGCCATCGACCGCTGGCGGCTGCCTTGGTCACCGGTGGCCTGACCCAGTGTCAGCTTGCCCGAACGACGGTTGTCTTCACGACCCTTGCCACGACCGCGCTGTTCGCGTTCGCGATCCTGCTTGCGAGGTGCGGCAGCAGGCGCAGGTTTGCTGGCCGGGCTGCGTGCAGCTTTGGCTTCTTCAGGGGCCGGCGAAGCGGCAGCAGCAACAGCAGCACGCTTGGCTTCTTCTTCAGCCTCCACGCGCTTGCGCTCTTCATCTTCGGCTTTCTGACGCGCGCGCTCTTCGGCTTCACGCTGCTCGCGCTCTTTCGCTTCCTGTTCCGCACGACGGCGCACGCGCTCTTCTTCGCGTGCCTTTTCAGCGGCTTCGCGTTCAGCGGCCTCTTCGACCTCGCGGGCCTTGGCAGCCTGCAAAGCCTTCATACGGCGCGCCATTTCCGCGTCGGAAATACCTGCGGGACGACGCGACGGATCACCCGAAGGGGCGGCACCGCCACCCGGCTTTGCCGCGCCCGGCTTGGGGACCACCACGCGCTTGCGTTTGGTTTCCACCACGACATTCTTGGTGCGTCCGTGGCTGAAACTCTGTTTCACATTTCCGGGGCGTGCCCCGCCACGAAGACCCAATGTCTTTTTGCCGTCACTATCGCTCATAAAGCTTCTTACCCTTCCGCGCGGCCCTTGCCGCCGTCATCCGTTTCGCGCAAGCCACGCAGGCGCTGCGCTTCCTCTACAACACGTTTGGCGAGTCCGCCAGAGGCCAAGGCCGCATGAATCACCGTTTGGCGCCCAAATGCCTGCCCTAATTCGTCTGCCGTCAGCCAACCGATGTATTTTCCGAAGTGCGGCGTACTGAGCTTCGACTTGCCGCGCCCCGATCCATCAGTGGCCTGAATCAGCACCTGAGCCTCTTCCCGGTCCAGCCACGACTTGACCTTTTCATACCCGGCAACCGCGTCGCCGGACTTGCGCGCCAGACTGAGCAGCTCAATCACACGGCGCGCGATCTGCTTTTCAACTTCTGTCGCCAGGTCCTGAGGCACAGTCACCTGTGCCTTGAACCCCCGCGCAAACAGTTTCTTACCAATGGCCTTGTCCAGCGCAGCACGATCCGCCGCCACATAAACGCCCCGCCCCGGCAACTTTGCCGCGACATCCGGAAAGACCTGACCGCCCGGGCCCGTCACAAAGCGGATCAAGCCATATTTAGGCTGAACCTCGCCTGTGGCGATGCACTTGCGTTCGGGTCCGTCAGACCGATCCTTATGGACGCCACCGCGACCCATACGCGCCACCCGAGACCTGAGATCAGGCCTCGACCTCCTCGTCTGCTGCGTCGCCGTCGATGTCTTCTTCCGCCTGCTCCAACTCGGCCGGATCAACCCAACCCAACAGGATACGCGCAGTCATGACCATGTCTTGTGCTTCTTCGAGCGTGACGCCAAAGGGCTCCAGCACGCCATCATCCTTGACGCGTTCACCGTCGACCGTGGTCCAGCCACCGGCCAGTTCCCAGTCTGCACAGGTTGCGAAGTCTTCCAGCGTCTTCACATCGTCCTTGGCCAGCGCCTCTACCATCTGAGGTGTCAGGCCTTCGAATTCAATGAGGCTGTCCTCGGCACCCAGTGCGCGGGCCGCATCCAGAGCGGCTTTGGCCTGGGCTTCCAGGAACTCGCGCGCCCGGGTCTGAAGTTCCTGCGCAGTGCCTTCGTCGACGCCGTCAATGACCAGAAGTTCATCAATCTCGACATAGGCAACTTCTTCGAGGTTGGTGAAGCCTTCGGAAACCAGCAGTTGCGCAAAGAACTCGTCCAGATCCAGACTGTCCATGAACAGTTTGGTACGAGATTCGAATTCCTTCTGACGACGCGCCGATTCTTCAGCTTCGGTCATGATGTCGATATCCAGCCCGGTCAGCTGGCTTGCCAGACGCACGTTCTGACCGCGACGACCGATTGCAAGAGACAACTGCTCTTCAGGAACGACAACCTCGATCTTGCCTGCTTCTTCGTCCAGAACAACCTTCGAAACCTCGGCAGGTTGCAGTGCGTTCACCAGGAAGGTCGGTTGGTCTTCGTTCCACGGGATGATGTCAATCTTCTCTCCCTGCAGTTCGTTCACAACGGCCTGCACGCGGCTGCCGCGCATACCAACGCAGGCGCCAACAGGGTCGATCGAGCCGTCATACGAGATCACGGCGATTTTGGCGCGTGAACCGGGGTCACGGGCCACGGCCTTGACCTCGATGATACCGTCATAGATTTCCGGCACTTCCATCTTGAACAGCTCGGCCATGAATTCTGGCGCGGTACGCGACAGGAAGATCTGGTGGCCACGCACTTCGCGGCGGACTTCCTTGATATACGCGCGCACACGATCATTCGGACGATAGCTTTCGCGACCGATCTTGTCATTGCGGCGCAGAACAGCCTCGGCACCGCCGAGATCGACGATAACATTGCCGAATTCCTCGCGCTTGACGGCACCGTTGATGATGGTACCCGCACGATCCTTGAATTCTTCATACTGACGATCCCGCTCGGCTTCGCGGACCTTTTGCAGGATCACTTGCTTGGCCGACTGCGCCGCGATCCGGCCCATTTCGACCGGCGGCACTTCTTCAACGAAAACGTCACCGACCTGCGGATCTTCCATGTACTGCTTGGCTTGTTCGACGGTGAACTCGGCCTGATAGTTCTCAAGCTCCTCATCCTCGACCACGGTTCGCACACGGGTGAAGGTCGCCTTGCCGGTCTTGCGGTCGATGGACACGCGGATGTCCATCTCGGCACCGTAGCGGCTCTTGGCAGCGCGGGCGAGCGATTCCTCCATCGCTTCGACAACCAGACCGGGGTCGATCATCTTTTCGCGGGCCACGGCCTCGGCAGTCTGCAGCAGCTCCAGCTGGTTGGCTGAGGTAATTGCCATCAGTTCGTCTCCTCTTCGGACCCTTCGGTCTCAATCTCGTCGAAAGCGTTTTCGTTCAGGGCACCGGCGTCCTTGCGCTGGCGCAGCATTTCCTTGATCAGGTCATCGGTCAGGACCAGCTTGGCATCACTAAGCCAGTCGAATTGCAGGCCGATGGTGATCGTCTCGGACCCTTCGGGGATATTGATCAGAACCTCTTCCCCTTCAATCCCGGCCAGTTCCCCTTTGAACCGGCGGCGGCCATCGATCAGTTCAGAGGTTTCGATCTTGGCCTCATACCCCTCGAAAGTCTCAAAATCCTTGAGGCGGGTCAGGGGGCGGTCGATACCGGGGCTGGACACCTCAAGCGTATAGGCGTCAAGGATCGGGTCCTCGACATCCAGGGTGGCGCTGACCGCATTCGAAATCTCGGCGCAGTCATCCACTTCGATGCCGCCTTCGGGTTTGTCAGCCATGATTTGCAGCGTGGTCTGCTTGCCACTCATCAGCCGGACACGGACCAGCTCATACCCCAAGTCTTCGATCACCGGGGTGATGATCTCGGCAAGTCGCCGGTCAATGGCAGCTTTGGCTATCAGGTCGTTTGTCATCAGGTTCTCTACCCTGTCAATCGGGCACAAAAAAACGGGCGCGCGGCCCGTCGAATTTTCCGGTGGAGCCTTGGACCGGAAGTCCAACGCGCCGCTGTTGAAACTGCATATACGCAGGATGATCCGAGTCTGCAACCCCCGACAGAAGTGTCACCCGGAATTACACGATCCACCACCGTTCAGCGATACGCCCGTCGTCCAGAACCGTGCGTCCGGCAATCTGCCGCGGCAATCCCACCGCCCCAGAGACGGCCAGTGCCATATCGGTCTCGGAAGGATAGTAGCGAAGACCGCGCGTACCGCGGATCTCTGACGAATCGGGGAAGGCAGCGACATCGACATAGCCATCACGCAATGCCTCGGCGCGAACACGGGCATCGGGAATAACGATCACTTCGAATGCATCGACCCAACCGGCCTGACCGTCCTTGTAATGTTCCAAAACACGGCGACCCAGGAAATGCCGCCCGTCTTCGGCGCGTTCGACACGGTAACAACCCGTGCCATTGGCGTTGTGTAGCGGCGTGACGCCTTCGCCATTGCGGGCAATGATAAAACGACTGTCCGCCAAAAGGAATGGAAGGCCCGGATTTGCGTCGGCCAGTTCCAGCCGCAAACGGTTGGCGGTCAATGCCTCGGTATGCCCGACCTCGACCAATACGGCCGCAACGTCTGCGATGTCCAAAGACGCGCCGTCGTGGAACACCGCATCGTTGCGCAGATCAAAGCTCCAGACCCTCGCATCGGCGTCGGTTTGCCAGCCCGTCGCAAGCTCGCCCCGCAAAGTGCCATCCGGGGCGATCTCGGTCAGCGTGTCGAAAACCGCACCGCGCGCCACCTGCTCAAGACTGTCGTCGCGCGGTACGGCCAATCGCAGCGTGCCGCCTTTCTCAGGTCTGTCCGCCAGGGACGCGCCTGTCGCGGCAAGCAGCGCGGCAGCGGCACCCGAGGCAAACAAGGCACGGCGGTCGATGCGTGTCATGCCAAACCCTCCGCTACGCGATCCATGATCCGGATGAGTTCTGCGCTGATCCCGGGTTCAGAAAGCGCATGACCGGCCTGACGTACCATCTTGATCTCGGCATTCGGCCAGCGTTCGCTCAGCGACCAGGCGGCCTGTGGCGGGCAAATCATGTCGTATCGCCCCTGCACGATGTGACCCGGGATATGAGCAATCCGGTCCATTTGATCTAGGATCTGCCCATCCGTTTCCAGGAACGCCTTATTGTAGAAATAGTGATTCTCGAGCCGGGCAAATGTACGGGCGTATTCGCCGGGGCTTTCGCCCACTGATCCGTTCGTGTGGATCGACGCCAGCGCATTTTCCCAGTGCGACCATGCCCGCGCATACAGGGTCTCGGTCGCGCGGTCCCCCGAGAACAGGCGTTTATTGTAGGCGGTGATGGTGTCCTTCAGCTCCACCTCGGGCAACAGTGAGGTAAATTTCTGCCACTGTTCCGGCCAGAAACGTCCTGCTCCGCCGCCATAAAACCAGTCAAGTTCAGCGTCAGTTGCCAGGAACACACCGCGCAGCACCAATCGGCTGACCCGGTCTGGATGCGACTGCGCGTAGATCAACGCAAGGGTCGCGCCCCAGCTGCCGCCAAAAGCAATCCAATCATCAATCTCGAACAGGTCGCGCAACCGTTCAATATCGGCCACCAAATGCCATGTCGTGTTGTTTTCAACCGAAGCCGTGGGGCGAGACCGGCCACACCCACGCTGATCAAATAGAATCACCCTGTAGGCCTGTGGATCAAAATAACGCCGCATTGCGGGGCTGCAGCCACCGCCTGGGCCGCCATGCAGGATCACCACCGGTATGCCTTCGGGGTTACCGCATTGTTCCACATAGATACGGTGCCCGTCGCCCATATCGACCATACGCTGGTCGAACGGATCGATCGGCGGGTACAGATATTGAACTGCGCGCTTTTGGTCCGGGTACTTGTCCATTATGGCCCTATATAGTCCTTAAGCGTAAAAGAGCATACGGAGACAGGAATGCAAGCGCATCCGAACACGGTGGATCCATCCGAGATCGCAAAATTCGAAGCGATGGCGGCGGAATGGTGGGATCCTCATGGGAAATTCAAACCGTTGCACATGCTGAATCCTTGCCGTTTGGATTATATCACACAGCAGATTGCCGGTGAATTCGACCGTGATCTGAAAGCGCGAAATCCGTTCGAAGGGCTGCGCCTGCTGGATATCGGTTGTGGCGGTGGTCTGCTAAGCGAACCCATGGCACGTCTGGGGGCCGAGGTCGTCGGGGCCGATGCCGCCGGAGGCAACCTGCCTGTTGCGCGTATCCATGCCGAGCAATCCGGTTTGGAGATCGACTATCGCCACACCACAGCCGAAGACATGGCCGCCGCAGGTGAGCAGTTCGACGTGGTCCTGAACATGGAAGTGGTCGAGCATGTGGCCGACCCGGCGGGCTTCCTGACCGCCTCGCAAAAATTGCTCAAGCCGGGCGGGCTGCTGATCTGCTCAACCATCAACCGCAACCCGAAATCCTATGCCATGGCCATTTTCGGGGCCGAGGTCGTCATGCGCTGGCTGCCGCGCGGCACGCATGAGTGGAACAAGTTCATCACCCCTGATGAGTTGTTCGACCTGCTGCGTCAGGCCGGGATGGACCCGGTGGACCGCAAGGGGTTCGTCTTCAACCCGATCCTCTGGAGCTGGTCGATCTCGGACCGGGACTTAAGCGTGAACTATGTGACGGCGAGTGTGAAACCGGGCTGAGGGTTATTCCCCTTCCAGCTGTTTTCTCAGATCGCGCAGCACTGGCAGTGTCGACCGAACACGGTCGTCCCCCAACTCTCCGACCACGCGGTTGATCAACGGAGCAATCGAGGAAATCGCCTGATCCCGCGCGCGTTTACCGGCGGGGCTGATCGCGACCATCTTGCGGCGGGCATCGTCCCAGTCGGGGCGGATGTGGATGTATCCGGCCCATTCCAGCTTGGCCAAGGTGTTGGTCATCGCCCCTCGGGTCACGTGGAACGTGTTGGCCAGCTGCGCCGGGCTACGCTCATCCGCGACAAAAGCCAAGTGGTTCAGAACCGAGAAATGCGAGATTTCCATGCCCTTGGGCAGCACCCGGCTAAGCCGGTTCCGCAATAGCTGGTCGGCGGTCAGGATCTCGCTGAACAGCGTGACCGCAAGGGCATTGGTGTCGTCTGTCATTGTTCCGTTCTGTCAGGGTCCGTCGAAGGAACGGCGGTGGTGCAGTGAAGGGACACGTCGCCGTGCCTCAGTCACAGAACTATCATCCAAATCGAAAATGTGAATGCCTGGATCGGTCCCTGCGTCGATCAGCACCTTTCCCCACGGGTCGACGACCATGCTGTGACCGTGAGTATAGCGTGTTTTACCGCCGGTTTTTGGATGTTCGCCTGTTTGGGCCGGGGCCAGCACCCAGCACCCGGTTTCGATTGCACGTGCGCGCAGCAAGGCTTCCCAATGCGCGGCACCTGTGACCGGCGAGAACGCGGCCGGGACGGTCAGAATGCGCGCGCCCGCCTGCGCCAGTGCCGCGTGCAAATATGGAAAGCGGATATCGTAACAGATGGTCAGACCAACCTTGCCGAAATCCGTATCGGCGATAACCGCTTTTTCGCCTGGGCGGTAATTCTTTGATTCGCGGAACGTCTCGGTCTCGGTGACCTGCACATCGAACATATGGATTTTGTCATACCGCGCCACGATCTGACCTTGCGGTCCGATCATAAAGCAACGATTGGCAAAACGACCGTCATTGTCATGAGTCTTGAGCCCCAACGAGCCGATCAGCAGCCAAACACCCAGATCAGCAGCCTGTTCGCGCAGGCCCGCCAAGGTGATGTCATCTTCTTCATGTTGTAAAACCGCGCGCTGCCGTGTGGTGCTGGTTGAAACGCAATTCGTAACCTCTGGCGTCAGAACAAAGCGGGCGCCCTGTTCTGCCGCTTTGGCCATCATACCTCGGACCATCCCGAGGTTTTCTGCCGGATCGTCCGACGAGGTGATTTGCAGCAGCGCGGTTTTCATCAGGCCGCAAGCAGACGGTCAAGCTTGCCCTGACGCTCCAACTCGTACAAATCATCGCAACCGCCGACATGCGTAGCGCCGATGAAAATCTGGGGGACCGTGCGTTTGCCTCCGGCACGTTGAATCATTTCAGGTTTGCGTTTGGGGTGCATCAGCACGTCGATCTCCTTGAACTCGACACCTTTCTGCTTCAGCAGGCGTTTGGCTGCATGACAATACCCGCACAGTGGCGATGTATAGATCTCTACCGACTTCATTTTCCGTTCCCTTCGGATTTCGCGCAATCTTGGGCGAATTAGGCATCCTTGGCAACGCGCGCCAGAGCCAACACGAAAATATGATTTGCCCCCGCCGCCTGACAGGCACGAGTGCATGCGGCCAGTGTTGCCCCGGACGTCATCACATCGTCCACCAGCAAAATGTCCCGGCCAGTAAGATGGCGGGCTTTTCGGGGGTGAAGGCATATCGCGTCGCCCAAAATCTGTGCCCGCTCGGCTGCTGTTTTGCCGTCCAGTACCGGCGTCTTTTTTTTGCGAATCAACAGATCGGGTACACATTCCAATCCTGTCTCGCGCGCCAGGTTCTGCGCCAACAGCGCTGACTGGTTGTATCGCCTTTTTAGCAACCGAGACCAATGCAAAGGAACCGGAACAATCATCATATCCGGTCGCAACAATGGGCGCCCTGCCTGCACCATCCACTGCGCGGCAGGGCGGGCCAGTTCGGGCCGATCACCATGTTTCAACGCCAGGATCAGTGACCGCGCCTTGCCGTCATACAAAAGCGCGGCGCGTCCTGCCCTCCAGGGGCGCGCGGTCTTCAGGCAATCATCGCACTCGGTCCGAAACTCGTCCTGCCCCCCGATCAGGGGCAGACCGCAACTTTCACAGACCGTGCCGCCAATGAATGGCGTTTCCCGCCAACATGGGCCACACAGGCCAAAATCGGACTCGGTCAGGTCGCCGCACCCCATGCAACGTGGTGGATAAATCAGCGCAAGTGCGGTTTGAATCCGTTGCGCGATGCGATACTTGCCAGCTATGAAACTGCCCGAACCCACTGCACCCTCACTTTTTGACCGTGCCGCCATTCTGCGTCATCGCAGCCGCGCGCGGGATGACGCCCTTTTTCTGCACCGCGCCGCGATGGACGAGGCTCAGGATCGGCTCTCCATGGTTAACAAAACCTTTACGGCGGCAGCGATCGTGACGGCATACCCGCAGCTTTGGACGGGCGCGTTTCCCGAAGCCTCGATCATTGCGGATGACGACGTGCTGGCACTGCAACCCGGCGCCCATGACCTTGTTATCCACGCCATGACACTGCACTGCGCAAACGATCCGGTGGGTCAGTTGATCCAATGCCACCGCGCGCTGAAACCTGACGGGTTGTTGCTGGTTGTTTGTCTGGGCGGCGAAACGTTGCACGAATTGCGCGCGGCGTTGGGTCAGGCCGAGATTGACGTTACCGGTGGCCTCAGCCCCCGCATCGCCCCGATGGCCGGGTTGCGAGACTTCGGCGGTTTGTTGCAGCGGGCAGGTCTGGCCTTGCCAGTCGCAGACTCGGTGCCGCTCACGGCTGAGTACCGTGACATCTGGCACCTGATGCACGATCTGCGGCATATGGGTGAGGCCAATGCGTTATCCGGGCGACTGAAACACCCGACCAACCGCGCAGTATTTGAGGCCGCGCAAAACATTTACGCGTCTCATTTCACCACAGTATCGGGACGTCTGGCAGCCACGTTCGAACTGATCTGCCTGACAGGATGGGCCCCCCACGACAGTCAACCAAAGCCACTGCGTCCCGGGTCGGCGCAAACACGTTTGGCTGACGCCTTGCGCACGGACGAGGGCAAACTGCCCGATTGACGCGCGACCAAATCCCCTTATTTCAGGCCCTAACGCAAGAAATTCAGGAAGCCTCATATGTTTGATGCCACGCGACCCGCTCACGCTCCTACGGATCACCCCAAGATCAGGATGGGGCGCGTCGGCATATTGCTGGCCAATCTGGGCACGCCGGACGACTACACATATTGGCCGATGCGCCGATATCTGAATGAGTTTTTGTCGGACCAGCGTGTCATCGATTATCCAAAGTGGAAATGGCAGCCGATTCTACAGGCGATCATCCTGACCAAGCGACCTTTCAGTTCTGGCGAGGCATACAAATCGATCTGGAACCAGGAAAAAGGCGAAAGTCCGCTGATGACCATCACCAAGGACCAGACCGCCAAGCTGAGCCAGACGATGCAGGCACGATACGGTGATCAGGTCATGGTTGATTTCTGTATGCGTTACGGCAACCCGTCGACCAAATCCAAAGTGCGCGCGATGGTAGCGGCAGGGTGCGATCGCATCTTGTTTTTTCCGCTTTACCCTCAATACGCTGGCGCAACGACGGCCACCGCCAACGACCAGTTCTTTCGCGCACTGATGGACGAAGCCTGGCAGCCCGCGACGCGAACCGTTCCGGCCTATTTCGATGAACCCGTCTATATCGATGCGCTGGCACAGTCTGTTGAACGCGCATACGAGGCTATGGAGACAAAGCCCGACATTCTTGTCTGCTCATATCACGGGATGCCCGAGCGGTATCTTCAGCAGGGCGATCCCTATCACTGCCAATGCGCTAAAACGACGAGGCTGTTAAAGGAGCGGCTGGGCTGGACAGATGATCAATTGGTATCGACCTTCCAGTCGCGCTTCGGCCCCGAAGAATGGTTGAAACCTTACACGGTGGATCACGTGGCCGACCTGGCGAAGCAAGGCAAAAAGAACATTGCAGTTATTGCCCCGGCGTTTTCTGCGGACTGCATCGAAACGCTTGAAGAGATTAACGAAGAAATCAAAGAGAGCTTCGAAGAAGCAGGCGGCGAGACGTTTACCTATGTTCCATGCCTTAACGATGACGATGCCCATATCGCAGCACTTGGAAAGGTGATCGAAGACAATCTGCGCGGGTGGTTGGCGTAAAGCGTTTCCAGAGCAAAAACGGCATCTCTCATGAGAACGTCAAGCTCGGCTTGATACTGGCGCGTCAGTATCCCCCGGCGCGCAACAGGCTTGAAGACCTGTTGGAATAAAAAAGGCGGTGGATTGCTCCACCGCCTTTTTCATGAATTCCGTGTCGGCTTAGCCTGCAGCAACAGCAGCAGCAACGACGACCAGCAGGATCAGCGGCAGCAGGAGACCCTGCGACGAACCCTGTGTTTCTTCAACAACAACCGGTGCTTCAACAACCGGCTCTTCCAGGTTGCCAGCATATGCGGTCGAAGCTGCTGCAGTCAGAGCTGCGGCGAGAACGAGTTTCTTCATATTAACCTCCAGAATTTGCACGGCTCCAATGTCCGGAACCGCACATCTAAGACTTACCTCGTAGTTTTTTCTAATCAGCATTAGAGCGGGAATGCAATTGCAACTTGACGGGCAAGCAGGTTCGCACACGAAAATGTCGTCATATTAGCAACACTTGTGTGCCAACCTTAGCCATCGAAAACAGCTCGGCGATGTCTTCATTGAAAAGGCCGATGCAGCCGTTCGAAGATCTGCGGCCGATTTTACGCGTATCATGCGTGCCGTGAATGCGATAATACTTCCAGCTCAGATATAAAGCGTGCGTTCCCAAAGGGTTATCCGGACCGGGAGGAATATAGTCCGGCCATTCCGGATTTCTCTTCTTCATCGAAGGCGTTGGAGACCAGCTTGGGCCTTCTACCTTGCGGATCACACTGGTCCGCCCGCGCCGGGTGAGTTCTTCGGTCAGCGGAACCGACGACGGGTACAATTTGTACACTGATTGATCATCCGACCAATAATGCAGCGCTCTTGAGACGGTATCGACCAATATGGCGCCATTTCTGGTGTTCGAGAAATACGGTTGCCAATCCAATGCCCGGAACCCGGATACGTTGCGTCGAACTGCCGGTTCGGTTTCGGGTGCAGGGCGCAGCGGGTCGCCCGGGATATATTGCGCCAGTGCCGGTGTAGCCAGAGTGGCGGTAGCCCCTGCCAGAAACCCCCTGCGGGTGGGCGAATGAATGCGCTTTTTGACCATGACGACGGGTCCTGTGTTTAGGTGAGGTCTGAAATCAGAGGCATTCTATTGCCAGAATGCTTCAGTCGCAAACCAAACCGGCAGAATCACGCAAGTTGTGGCCATTGCGCGTTTGCTCAGAACAAGCAGGCGCGCTATGCCCTGTTGTGATACAATAATCAGGTCGAACATGACGCGCATCGTTTCTTTACTGTTGATTTGCTTTGTCGCACTTGCGGCATGTACCAACACTGGCTCAACCACTCTGGGATCTGATGGTCGCCCATTGCCGACCGTGTACAAGATCCGCGGCAATCCGGAAAAGCTGCAGTTCCGCATGCTTGATTCGGTCAATGCTTTGCGTCAGGCTCAGGGGTTGCAGCCCGTACAGCTGAACGCGCAGCTGAACGCAGCGGCAGCGACACATTCAAAGGATATGTCGCGGCAGAACCGGCCCTGGCACTTTGGGTCAGACGGTTCATCACCAATCGACCGGGCAGCGCGTGTCGGCTATTTCGGAACGTTCCTGGGGGAAGCCATTTCCGAAACCTACGAGACCGAGACGGAAACACTTGCCGCATGGATGCAGGAACCTGGACCAAGGTCTGTCATCATGGACGCCAAAGCCACCCAAATGGGATTCGCCTGGCATCAGGAAGGCGGTGGTAAAATCTGGTGGACGCTGGAAATGGGAACCGGTGGTTGATCCGGTCAAATGAAAAGAAAAAAGCCCCCGGTTTTCGGGGGCTTTTTTTGTTAATCAGGCGGCTTGCATAGACTGCGCCTCGGTCAGGATCGCATAGAGCTTTACCGGATCGGGGTTCGCCCGAAGTTTGGTGCAAACCGAAGTATCCCGCAATGTGCGAGACACCAGCGCCAGAGCTTTGAGGTGATCAACACCCGCCTCTTCCGGTGCAAACAGCGCGAAGGCGATGTCCACAGGCTGACGATCAACCGAACCGAAATCGATGGGCTTCTCAAGCATGACAAAAACACCTGAAACCGAATCAAGATCGGGCAGGCGCGCATGCGGCAGCGCCACACCATGGCCGACACCGGTCGGTCCAAGGCTTTCCCGCTCCAGCAGGAAATCAACCGCTTCCTGAGGATCGATGCCCAGCGTCGCCGCGGCGACGTCACCGATTTCCTGAAACAGCCGCTTCTTGCTGGAAGCCGCGGACAATACACGCACCGCTTCGGGCTTCAGTATGCTCGAAAGCTCCATGATCACGCTCCATGGCACGCACCCGCATCAGCGGGTGCAGCCCCGTATCCTTGCCTGTTACGGATCAATCCAGCCGATATTACCGTCTTCGCGACGATAAACGACATTCAATCCGTCCTTGTTTTCATTTCTGAACACCAGTACTGGCGCACCGGCAAGTTCCATTTGCATAACGGCCTCTCCAACGCTCAAAGATGGGATTTTTGTTTCCATCTCAGCCACAATCATTGGCTGAAGCGATTCGGGTTCATCGACCGACTCCGATTCATTAGAAGCGAGGATATAAGAGGACGCCCCAAAGAGTTCAACCGGTTCGGCCCGATCCTTGTGGTGGTCCTTCAGGCGGCGCTTGTAACGACGCAACTGTTTTTCCATTTTATCACAGCATGCCTCAAATGCCGCGTAGATCTCGGTTGCATGGGCCTTGGCCTGCGCCGTCAGGCCAGTGGACAGGTGCACCGTTGTTTCGCATACATATTCATGCGCCGAACGGGAAAAGACGACGTTAGCATCCGTAGGCCGCTGCGCATACTTGCCCACGACCTCATTCAGTTCGGTCTGCACGTGTGTCTGCAACGCCGCACCGATGTCGATCTGTTTTCCGCTGATTTGGTAACGCATGTGATCTCCTTCACAATTCACACCCATTCTGACGCCGCGAAACGCGGCGAGCTTGTTTTTATCGGGTGGGGGGTAGAGACATTTTCCGCGGTTGCCTTGTTTCCAGCCCTTCGAAGAAGGGACATCGAGATCCAGACTGGAACCGGGTAAATGCCATAAGCCAATTGAGGCAAGAGACGAGGGAAGAGTCAATCAAAACAGATGTGTATATACGCGATTTCCGCCATGCAATTGGCACAACTCCGCGCAAGGTTATGAAATGCGGAAATTCTCGCCCAGATAGACGCGGCGCACATTCTCGTTTTCGACAACCTCATCAGGTGTGCCGGACATCAAAACCTGACCGTCATGCAGGATATAGGCCCGGTCGACAATTTCCAGCGTTTCCCGGACGTTGTGATCGGTGATCAGCACACCAATACCGCGTTTTTTCAGATCCGCGACCAGATGGCGAATATCCCCGACACTGATCGGGTCAACGCCTGCAAACGGTTCATCCAGCAGCAGGTATTTGGGGTCTGCGGCCAAACAGCGCGCGATCTCGACCCGGCGGCGCTCGCCGCCTGACAACGCCAGAGCCGGGGCCCGGCGCAAGTGTTCGATCGAGAAGTCAGACAACAGCTCTTCCAAACGCTCTTTGCGCTTATGCGCATGAGAGACCGTGATATCCAGAACGGCAGCAATGTTGTCCTCGACGCTCATGCCGCGAAAGATCGACATCTCCTGCGGCAAATAGCCGATCCCCATCCGTGCCCGCCGGTACATCGGCAAAGTAGTCACATTCTGGCCGTCGATCGTGACTTTTCCTGCCTCGGGGAACACAAGGCCCGCAACTGAATAGAACGTTGTGGTTTTACCAGACCCGTTCGGCCCCAGCAGCGCCACCACTTCGGACCGACCCAACGTCATCGAAACATCGCGGATCACCGTCTTTTTTTTGTAGGACTTCCGCAGCTTCTCGATGCGCAGCCCGGAACTGCCTTCGGTCAGTTTCAGGTCGGGACGCGCCATCAGTTGTTTCCCTGCTGCAAGATCGTTTTGACCCGCCCGGTCATTGTCGCAGTGCCCGATGTCAGGTTAGCGTTCATCTGATCGCCACTGATGATGCTGGGGCCCTGTGTCAGAAGGACATTGCCCTTCATGACAATCTCACCCGAGCCGATCTTGTATTCAGCCCAGTCGCCTTCCGCTGCATCCGGCGGGCTGACCAGAACCACATTCTCGGTCGCCTCCATTCGCTCGATCGCCGAGCGTTCCTGATTGTAGATAACCAGCACGCGTTCGGCTGTCAGGCGCATTTCACCCTGTACGACGATGACATTCCCGATGAACTCGGCCGATCCGTCCTCTTGATTGACGTTCAGGGTTTCCGATGTCACCTCGACCGGCAGGCTCGGATCGGCATTCGCGGACCCAAAAGCCACCTGCGCCTCTTGCGCAGTCACGGGCGCGGCGCCCGCGATCAAGGCGAGGCACAAAGGAACAAATCGAAAATCGAACACAAGTTATCTTTCTGCTTTTTCAGGCTCGTATACCAGCTTCACACCGTCTGTAAAAACAATATGGACCGGCCCGTCCGTTTTTTCAGTGCCAAAGGTCATACGCCCCGCGGAAAAGTTACCGATCGGACCGGTTCCGTTCACCTGCCCCGGCGTATCGCCCCGGACTTCGTCCAACGAGGTATTGAGCAGATCCGTCGTAACCTTGAGCCCATCCGCCGTGGTGATGACCACATCACCAACAAAGGTTGCTGTTCCACTATCCGGACGGATCAGGCCGGAATTCGAATCCAGCGTAATTGTGCCGCCATTGAGCAGCCCAAATCGGCCGCGAAACTCGGACGCGGTCGGAACCGACGCCTCGGTGCCCTGCGTGGCTTGCACCGCCTCGATATGCACGGTCTCTCCCTTGCGGGTCGTTCCGCGGTAATCCGGCCGCGTTACCACCTGTTGTGCCAGTCTCTCATCAATGTCTTTCTGCGCGAAAGGCACGGAAACGTTTGTTTCGATGCTGCGGGACAGCAGGAATACCGTGGACAACATCACAATAGCCGCAAGCGGCAACAGCACCTTCAGGAACTGCACCATGCGGGAATACCTGTCCACTTCAGCCTCCCTCAGCCCAGACCGACGCGCAGGCAGTCGTGGATATGAAGCAGCCCCAAAGCCTGACCTGATGTCGCCTCGTCAACCACGAAGAGCGAGGTGATCTTACGGTCATTCATGATTGCTACCGCTTCTTCCGCCAACGCATCCGGGGATATGGTTGTGGGGTTGGGGGTCATGACCTGCTCGGTCGTTTTGTTCAGCAGCCCATCCATGTGGCGCCGCAAGTCACCGTCTGTAATGATCCCTGCCAATTGACCCTGCGGGTCTGTTACGCCAGCAACACCAAACCCCTTCTGGCTGATTTCGATCAGCGCATCGCTCATCGGAGTATGTGCCGCAACCAGAGGCAGGGCCTCTCCGACATGCATCAGATCCTGTACTGTGCTCAGCCGAGCACCCAGTTTGCCACCGGGATGGAAGGCACGGAAATCCTCGGGCCGGAAATCGCGGTATTTCATGAGGGCAATCGCCAGTGCATCCCCCATGGCAAGGGTCAGCGTTGTGGAGATCGACGGCACCATACCAAAACCGCAGGCCTCGCCCATCGACGGGATCAGAAGATGTACGTCGGCCTGTTTCATCAATGTGCTGTCAGGTTTGCTGGACAATCCAATCAGCGGAATGCCAAAGCGGCGCGTAAAGGCCAGCAGATTGGCAAGTTCCGGTGCCTCGCCCGAATTCGAAATCGCCAGAACCACATCACCCTTGGAGACCATGCCAAGATCACCATGGCTGGCCTCGGCCGGATGCACGAAATAGGCAGGCGTTCCGGTGCTGGCCAGCGTGGCCGCAATCTTGTGACCTATGTGGCCTGACTTGCCGATGCCGCTGATTATGATGCGCCCGGTGGCCTGAAGGATCAGCTGCACGGCTTCAGCAAAATGCGCGTCCAGACTGTCGGCAAGTACGCCCAGCGCGCGGGCTTCGTCAGTCACCACCTGACGGGCGGTTTTCAGGAATGCTTCGGTATCGGTCATGAGTGCGCAAAGATATCCGTTTCGGGCCAACCGGCGAGGTCCAGTTTCGCACGCATCGGCAGGAAGTCAAAACAGGCCTGCGCCATTTCAGTCCGGTCCTCGCGAGCCAGCCGAATGTTTAGCGCATCGCGCAGCTGATGCAGATAAAGAACGTCAGACGCAGCATAATCCAATTGAGCGTCCGTTAATGAGGCTGCGCCCCAATCGCTCATCTGTTGCTGTTTGGAAATATCGACACCGATGAGTTCCTGACACAGGTTCTTGAGCCCATGCCGGTCGGTATAGGTCCGCACCAGGCGGCTGGCGATCTTGGTGCAATAGACCGGCGCGGCTAGAGCACCAAATGTATGGTACATAGCGGCGATGTCGAAGCGCCCGAAATGGAACAGCTTCAGAATGTCAGGGTTTTCCAGCATGGCACATAGGTTCGGCGCCTCAGTCTGGCCTTTTTCCACCTGCACGATATGGCTGTTGCCGTCACCACCCGACATCTGAATCACGCACAAGCGGTCCCGATGTGGGTTCAGACCCATGGTTTCACAGTCAATGGCCACAACAGGGCCCAGATCCAGCCCGTCCGGCAGGTCGTTTTTGTACAAATGGTTCGCCACCCGACTATTCCTTTGTGCGGTATCGCCTCCGAGATAGGCGGTTTGGTCCATAAACTCAACGCCGTCCAAAAGTCACGGGTAAATCCCCGCAACAAGATTGACAATATCCCCATGGGGGGGATAGGGATACATCATGACAAGTTTACCCCGCGAGTCGCATCCGCATATCACGGCAAGGCTGAAACGGGCCCACGGGCATCTGGCAAAGGTCATTGCCATGCTTGAAGGTCAGGCGCCCTGTTCTGACATCGCCCAACAGCTGTTTGCCGTTGAAAAAGCGGTCACCAACGCCAAGCGCGCCTTGATCCATGATCACATCGACCATTGCCTGTCTTCCGATGGCGATAGCGGCGGGATCGAGGATTTCAAAGCCATTACGAAATACCTCTGAACCATGCTGAGCATTCTAACAAACCGGACCTACCGCCACCTGTTTGCTGCCCAGATCGTCGCCCTGACCGGAACCGGGCTGGCCACAGTCGCGCTTGGGCTGCTGGCCTTTGATCTGGCCGGAGACGCTGCTGGCCTTGTGCTGGGCACCGCGCTAACGATCAAGATGGTGGCCTATGTCACCGTGGCCCCCCTGGCCGCTGCATTTGCCGAGCGGCTGGACCGTCGGAAAATGCTGGTTCTTCTGGACCTGATCCGCGCCGCGGTCGCTGTATGCCTGCCTTTCGTGACCGAGGTCTGGCAAATCTATGTGCTGATCTTCGTGCTACAATCCGCCTCGGCGGGCTTTACGCCCGCCTTTCAGGCAACGATCCCGGACGTGTTGCCGGACGAAAACGAATATACCCGCGCTTTGTCACTGTCACGTCTTGCCTACGACATGGAAAGCCTGCTGAGCCCGATGTTTGCCGCGGCTCTTCTGTTGCTGGTCAGCTTCAACAGCCTGTTCTGGGGCACAGCGCTGGGATTTGTTGCTTCGGCATTGCTGGTGGTCTCGGTCGTCCTGCCCTCGCCCAAGCCCAGCAAACCACGCGGAATCTATGACCGCACGACACGCGGAATTCGCATCTATCTGAAAACGCCCCGGCTGAGGGGGCTGCTTGCGCTTAATTGGAGCGCCGCAGCGCTGAGTTCGATGGTAATCGTCAACACAGTGGTCATCGCGCGGGCCACCCTTGGCCTGTCAGAAAGCGCCGTGGCCATTGCACTGGCCGGATTTGGCGGCGGGTCGATGCTGGCGGCGTTTACTCTGCCCCGACTGCTGAATCGGATTGAGGATCGCAAGGTTATGCTGTCCGGAGCCATTCTTGCGTCGGGCGCTATGGCCGTCGCCTCGGTTCTGACCGCGACGATCCCGCTTACGCTGGGTGTCCTTGCCGTTTTTTGGGCTTTTACTGGCTTTGGATATTCTACAACCCTTACGCCTTCGGGTCGTTTGTTGACCCGTTCCGCCCATCCCGAAGACCGCCCCGCTGTCTTTGCTGCACAGTTTACTCTGTCACACGGCTGCTGGCTGGTGCTGTATCCGCTGGCTGGGTGGATAATGACCGTTTATGGGCCGACTGTTGCTCTCGGCAGTATGTCTATTCTGTCCATGGCAGGCGTGATTGCGGCAGTCAGTCTTTGGCCGCGTGACGATCAGGAACCGGTTGTTCACACTCACCCCGATCTGCCAGCCGATCATCCGCATCTGGCCGGGGCGGGCCCGCACGCGCACCCGATCATAATCGACGACCTGCACCCACGCATACCGCGTGAGCCTTGAGAAAGGATGTCAATCTGATCTAAACCCGGACTTACCGCAAACCGGAGCCCCAATGGACCAGCTTGACCGCCGTATCATCGCCGCCCTGCAAGCCAATGCACGTGCCTCGACCACGCAGATCGCGGCCTCGCTGGGTGTGGCCCGCACGACTGTGCATGAACGGATCAGTCGGCTGGAGCATCGCGGCGTAATCACGGGATACACCGTGCGCCTTGGGTCCACGGAAGACACGCCCAAAGTGCAGGTCATCGTCATGCTGGAAGTGCAGCAGAAGGAAACCAACCGGATCCTTAAACGGCTCGAGGCCTATCCCGAGGTCAAACTATGCCTGTCGATCAATGGCGAATTCGATCTGATGCTGACCGCTGATGCCCCGAGGCTGGAGGATCTGGACATTCTGGTGGACGATCTGGCGAAGATCCCTGGCGTCCTGCGCACCAATACAAGCGTTGTTTTTGGGCGCAGGATCGACCGAAACTGAGGCTGCGATAACCCTCTGTAAACCGATCGGCGGCTAGCTTGGCCGGGAACACCAGAATCCCGGACCGGCAGAATGCCAATTCGCAGAATACCGATTGCTTTCATGATACTGCATGTGCTGTTGGCGCAGGCGGGTTCTGCCATGCACGCAGCTCCGACAGGCGGGCTTTGTGATCAGGCCGCGCGCCGTGCGGCACTGTCCGAAGATGTTCCACTGGACGTGCTGCGCGCCATAACCCGCGTTGAAACCGGGCGAATAGTTGACGGGCTGTTGCAGCCCTGGCCCTGGACCATAAATGCCGAAGGTCAGGGGTATTGGTTCAAGTCCGAGGCCGAGGCCAAGGCCTATGTTTTCAAAATTTTCAAAGCGGGCTCTCGCAGCTTTGACGTCGGGTGTTTCCAGGTCAATTATCGCTGGCATGGTAAGGCCTTCCGCTCGATCGATGCGATGTTTGATCCGGATGCGAACGCAACCTACGCCGCCCGCTTCCTGAAAGACCTTTATTTCGAGCTTGGTTCGTGGCCTGCTGCGGCCGGGGCGTATCATTCCCGCACGAATGCTCTGGCCGAGGCTTATCGCGGTCGGTTCCAGACAGTGATGGCTCAATTGGACAACCCGCCCTCGCACGGGTTTTCTGGCAAGTCACCCGATCCGTTCACAAGGGCCGGAACGCCCTTGATTCCGATGCTAGTGGCCGCACCCGCCACCACTGCCCTGGGCTCTCTGGTCCCGACCAATAGCACAGCAACTGCTTTCATCCCTTTCAATTAGGAAACCTGCGTGCCCCAGATTGACATCCGGTCCCTGTTTTCACCCACTGTCCTGCTGGCACTGGCGCTGATGACCGTCATCGTCATGATGATCCTGCCCATGCCTGCCTGGGTGCTGGATGTGGGGCTAGCCGCCTCTTTCGCGCTGGCCATCCTGATTTTCACTCTGACGCTTTTCATCGAACGTCCGCTGGATTTCTCGTCCTTCCCAACGATCCTGCTGGCATCGCTGATGCTGCGCCTGTCGCTGAACGTCTCGTCGACCAAACTGATCATCGGTCAGGGGCATACTGGGCCCAACGCAGCTGGTGACGTGATTGAAGGGTTCGCCAATTTCGTCATGGGCGGCAGCATCTTTCTGGGCCTTGTGGTTTTCGGCGTGCTTCTGATCGTGAACTTCATGGTCATCACCAAAGGGGCCGCCCGTATGGCCGAGGTCGGCGCGCGCTTTGCCTTGGACGGGATGCCGGGTAAGCAGCTTGCCATCGACAGCGACATGTCAGCCGGGGCCATCGACCATCAGCAAGCCAAGGAACGGCGGGAACGCGAACAGCAGGAAACGACATTCTTCGGCTCGCTCGACGGTGCGTCGAAATTTGTCAAAGGTGATGCCGTTGCCGGCCTTCTGATCACTCTTTTGAACCTTGTTATGGGTTTGGTCATGGGGGTGATCGTGCACGGAATGCCGGTGGCTTCGGCGTTCGAGACTTATGCAATCCTGACCGTCGGTGATGGTCTGGTCTCGCAGATCCCCGCGGTAATCATCTCGATTGCCTCTGCATTGCTGCTGGCGCGCGGCGGAACACAGGGTGCCACCGACAATGCCATTTTCTCCCAGCTCGGGCGGCATCCGGCTGCGCTGTCTACCGTGGCAGTTCTTATGGTCCTGTTTGCGCTGGTGCCCGGCCTGCCTTTCCTGCCGTTCATCCTCGGTGCAGCTGTACTTGGTTATGCGGCCTACAGAATTCGGAAAAAGCAGAAAGAAACAGACCCGTCATTGCATTCGCAGGCGACCGAAACCGAGGCGCCGGTCTCGCAGGCTATTGGTGATATTCTGGACCTGGATGACGTGCACCTTGAATTCGCACCCGATCTGGTAAGCTTGGTTTTGAATCCCGGAACCGGGTTGGATGCCCGCATCGCCAATATGCGCAACTACGTGGCGTCTACCTTCGGATTGATCCTGCCCGAAATTCGCCTGACTGATCGAGCCGACCTGCCAACCGGAACCTATGTGATCAAGGTTCAGGGGGTCGAACAGGCGCGCGGCGTTCTGAACCCCGATCTGGTTCTGGCTCTGGTTCAGGACGGGTTCGATCTGTTGCCCGAAGGCAATGACGTGACCGAGCCGGTTTACGGCGCGCCTGCCCGCTGGATCCTGCCCAAACATCAGGAGGACGCAGCGCTGAACGGGGCCACTATCGTCTCACCGCCCGAGATCCTGGCCACGCATCTGCTAGAGATTATCAAGCAGAACTTCTCGCGCCTGCTGACGTTGAAATCCCTGCGCCGCCTGCTGACCGAAATGACCCGCCTGAGCGACCCAGTTCGGGCTGAGGCAAACCGCAAGTTGCTGGATGAATTGATCCCCGACAAAGTGCCAATGGACACATTGCACGCCGTTCTGCGACTGCTTCTGGAGGAACGGGTTTCGATCCGGAACATGGCCCTGATCCTTGAAAGCGTTGCTGAAGCACGGCTGACAACCACCCAGCCTGAAGGCATCTGCGAATTGGTGCGCCAGCGTCTCGGATTTCAACTGGTCGCCGATATGAAGCGTGAGGATGGCTCGATCCCGCTGATCCAACTGGCCCCTGAGTGGGAGGAAACGTTCACCACCTATCAGGTCGACGCGCCCAGCGCCGGACTGGATGTCGCGCTACCGCCGAACCTGTTTAACAAGCTGGCCGACGGCATGGTCAGCAGTATCGCCAGATCTGCTGATAACGGTTTGTTTCCTGCTGTCGTGACCTCGACCCGGCGACGCCGGTTGTTGCGTACGATCATGCATGCGCGCGGCGTTCCAAACCCGGTCCTTTCTTTTGAGGAAATCGGGTTGGAAGCCAAACCCGCGCTGGTAGGAACTGTTCCCGCGTGATCGCTCTGCCGCCAGAATTGTTGACGCAGCTGGCCGAACCGCTCTGGCAGGCCTTTGCGGTTTTTCTGCGCGTCTCTGCTTTGGTTTCGCTGCTGCCTGCTTTCGGCGAGCGCAGCATTCCAACACGGATGAAACTGGGGATATCCGTCGCCTTTACCCTGATCATTTTTCCGGCAACCCAACCATTGGACCTGTCTCTCAACCTGTGGACGCTGGGGCGGTTGGTTGGGACAGAAATCCTGATTGGGCTGGCGCTTGGAACCGGGCTGCGGCTGTTTGTTTTGGCGCTGCAAACCGCCGGATCCATTGCCGCGCAATCCACGTCATTGTCGCAATTGCTGGGTGCGGCGGCCACTGATCCTGTTCCGGCAATGGGATACCTGCTAACGATCGCGGGGCTAACGCTTGCCGTCATCATGGGCTTGCACGTACGGGCCGCGCAATTCCTGATCCAGAGTTATGCCCTATTCCCCATGGGGTTGGTGCCAAGCTCGGCAGATTTGTCCTATTGGGGTGTGCGACAAATCTCACGCAGCTTTGGGTTGGCCTTCTCGCTGGCAACGCCATTCGTCATCGCCTCGTTGATCTACAATCTTGCACTTGGGGTTATCAACCGGGCCATGCCGCAATTGATGGTCGCCTTCGTGGGCGCGCCAGCAATAACATTTGCCGGGCTGTTTCTGCTGTTTACGGGCGCACCATTGATCCTCTCTGTTTGGTCTGACGCGCTGATTGCCTTCTTCATGAACCCGATCGGAGGCCAGCGATGAGCGGTGCCGATGACGACAGCGACAAGTCATACGAGCCGACGCCGCAAAAGCTCCAGAAAGCCCGTGAAAAGGGTGAAGTTCCCAAGTCCAACGACTTGTCGGTTGTTGCGGCATATACCGGACTGCTGATCGCATTGTTGGCGGCAGGGCAGTACGCCGTCGCGCAATTGGGAACTCTGTTCATGGTCCTGATCGACCAATCCGACCAGATCGCGAACCTTCTGAAAATGGGACCTGCGACAGCGACGGTTGCCGGAATTCTGAGTGGCGCGGTGACACCCATTGCCGTGCTTTTCTGCCTGCCCGCGGTGGCCGTTCTGCTAAACCTGATTGCCCAACGCACGCTGGTGTTCGCCCCCAGCAAACTGAATCCAAAGCTTTCGCGGATTTCCCTTGTTTCGAATGCCAAAAACAAGTTCGGGCGCGGTGGCTTGTTCGAGTTCGCCAAGAGCGCAACCAAACTGGCGATTTACAGCCTGTGCCTCGCACTTTTCATCAAGTCGAATCTGGCCGAAATTCTGTCTGCCAGCGCGGCCCCGGCAAAGTCATCCATACTGCTGATGATGAACCTGTTGTTTCGCTTCCTGTTCATTGTGGTTGCCATCGCACTCGGCATTGGCGTTATCGACTTTCTGTGGCAATACGCCGAGCACATGCGCAAGAACCGCATGTCGCGCAAAGAGATCCAGGATGAAACTAAGGACGCCGAAGGCGACCCCTATGTAAAGCAACACCGCCGTCAACGTGCACAGGAGATCGCCTCGAGCCAGATGATGGCAGATGTTCCGGGCGCGGATGTTGTTATCGTAAACCCCACCCATTTTGCCGTTGCACTGAAGTGGTCCAGGGCTACTGGCAGCGCACCTGTTTGTGTCGCCAAAGGTGTGGATGCAGTAGCCGCTTCCATCCGTTCCGCTGCGGCTCAGGCTGGCGTTCCGATCCGCTCGGATCCTCCGACGGCGCGCGTGCTTCACGCAACTGTCGACATCGGGCAGGAGATCGCCGAAGAACATTTCCGCCCCGTTGCCGCTGCAATCAGGTTCGCCGAAGCGATGCGGAAACGTGCAAAGGAGCAGATCCGATGAAGGACACTCAGTTAAGCGGGCTGGACAAAATAGCCGACGTCGCTTTCCAGAAGCAATTTCAGACACTCCGCCCAATCCTCGAGGCCGAGGCCAGAATTCAGAACCAATTGGCGAAACTGGATCATCAGCTTGACCAGGTGCGCAAAGCCAGCGGTTGGACAGAAGGATATCAGATATCCGGGGCCGACATTCTTTGGAATGGCTGGGAATCTGCCACGCGCCGCGCGTTGAACATGCGACTTGCCCAAACGCGCGCTCAGAAACTGGCCGGTCTGGAGGCGCTCAGAATTGCATTTGGCCGCAAACAAGCCGTCGCAACCCTGCGGGAGCAGCAGCTAAAAAGCCATCGGCAGGCCGTTGCTCGAAAGCAAACCCGTTAATGCTGACCGGATCCGTGCCGTGAAGCGACCTTCGTCAGGTATCTTGACGGTTCACGCTCATGATCAGCACTTTTGAAACATCTTCACCCAGCTCTTTTTTCGCCACTTCCAACAAGGACTTACGCAAGACATCCAGATTCCGGGATTCTGTGAACGTCCCATCAAATCCCCCGGTATTTGCGTGATCAAACAGAACCTGAAGAAAGCCATCCCGCAACTTGGGCTCAATGGAATAAAAAGTTTCTTCAATTGCTGTGTTCGCCTCAAGGCTGAGGGACAAAGTGACCATCGCTTCGATTTCGTCATCCCCAACCACCGGAACGACAAAATGCTTGGTCAACTTTAGATACCCATAGGCTGGCTTTTTTTCCTTGGACTTTTCAGACTTCTCGTGACCGGCCTTCTCTTCTTTTGCCACTTCTTTTTCGGCGGCTGTTTTGTCGGACTTGCCCGAAGGTGACAGAAACAGCCCGGCACCGACACCCGCACCCAGGCCGACAATTAGGAGAACGACTGGAACCAGTTTTGCAATCACGGTCGCACCTCAGAATGGCAAGAGTGAATCAAGAACTTGCTGGCCGTATCGGGGTTGCTGGACATCTGTAATCTGACCTCTTCCACCATAAGACACCCGCGCCGAGGCGATCTTGTCGTAGGTGACTTCGTTTTGTCGCGAGATATCCTGAGGGCGGACATACCCGGCCACCAAAAGCTCGCGCAGTTCAAAATTGACCCGCAACTCCTGCGAGCCGGAAATCGAAAGAACCCCGTTCGGCAGAACATCCAGAACCGTCGCAGCGACACGCAGGGTTAGTTTCTCGTTTCGCCTCACAGATCCCCGCCCGGAACTTGTGGAATCCGCTTCGATGGACACGGCGTCATCCAGCGATGCCCCGTCAGGTAAGTGTTTTTGCACGCGCTGGGGCAAACCAAAGAGGCCAGGAACCTCAAGGTTTTCCGAGCCTGATCTGGACCGTCTGGTGTTGTTTGATATCTCAGCTTTTTCATCCAACTCGATGACTACAGTCAGGATGTCACCTTTCTTGATCGCTCGCTGATCGCCCAGCAAGGATTGCTGCCCTCCGCTCCAAAGAGATGAGCGGTCAACGGTGCGTTGTGGTTGCGTGTGCAAAGGCAGACCCGGCCACAGCATGGCAACCTGCTCGGGAGATTCTTCGTTTGGTGTAAAACTCGGGGGCTTGCCAAGATGATCCAGACGACCACACGCGGCCAAAGACAAAGCTATGAGAAGGAGAGTTTTCGACAGTCCGGTCATTACTTAACCTCGACTTGGCCATCCGCGCGGATTTGGCCGGTTACAGTTGTTCTGGACGACAGGTTCATGACCCGGATGCGATCCCCAGCAGCGCCACGCCCCAAGGCGCGGCCTTCCGCGGTTATCGACAAGGCTTGGCGGTCGAATATCAGGACGACCAGATCGTTGCGGTCAACGATGGCGGGGGGGCCTACATCAACTTCTCGGACCGGCCTGCCGGGATACAGTGCCACCCGCGCCTCTTGCCCGATCAGAAAATCAGGGTCAGTCACCGCACCTAGGACATCCGTCGGGCTTGTTTTCAAGTCAGTTGCAGAAATGATTTCTTTGGCCCGGATCGTGCGGGTTGGAACCACAATGTCAGCCTGTGCTGTGATTGGAGCCAGTAGTGCCAAACATATGCCGATCCCTCGCATCATCGCACCTGCGTTGTCGCGCTCATCATTTGATCCACAGCCGAGATGACTTTGGCATTCATCTCATAGCCGCGCTGCGCCTCGATAAGTTCGGTTACCTCGCGCACTGCGTCGACCGAGCTGTCTTCCAGATAACCCTGCCGCAATGTGCCCAGCCCATCACTTCCCGGAGTTCCCAGCACCGGGGCACCCGACGCCTCGGTCTCCTTGAACAGATTGCTGCCAATGGCTTCCAGCCCCTTGGCGTTCGAAAAGCTGGCAAGGACAAACTCACCCAGCAACTGCCCCTCGGGAGAGTCGTCGAAATAAGCATAGACCTCACCCGCGGCATTGATCGAAATTGACCGTGCGTCGTCGGGAACGGTGAGTTCCGGCGAAACCGCATAACCATCGGAGGTTACAATCAGACCCTCTGCCGACCGCTTGAGGCTGCCGTCACGCGTATACGCGGACTGACCGCTGGGCAGCGTGACTTCCAGATATCCGCGCCCCTCAATCGCCACGTCCAGATCACTGCCGGTGGCTGACAAAGCACCTTGTTCCAGTTGCACGGTAACAGCTGCGGGCCGCACACCCAGACCAAGTTGAATACCCGTCGGCAATACTGTTCCGTCCGAGGCGTTTACGGTTCCGGCGCGCGCCATCTGTTGATAATGCAAATCGGCAAATTCGGCCCGACGGGCATTGTAGCCGGTGGTGTTCATGTTTGCCAGGTTGTTCGAAATCGTTTCGACCCGCATCTGTTGCGCGGTCATTCCGGTGGCGGCAATTTTCAGGGCTCGCATGTCAAACTCTCCTTTTACCGTTCAGCGCATCAGCGCATCAGCGCCTTGAGCGCCCCGCGCACGCGTTCGTCTTCGCTGTCAAGAAAGCTTTGTCCCAGCTCATAGGCGCGCTGGATTTCCACCAAGCGGGTCACCTGCTGAATGGCATTGACGTTTGAACCTTCGAGAAAGCGATGCAAAACAACGGGTTCATCAACCGGGTTTATCGCACCATTGGCACGAAACCGCGTATTTCCTTCGCGGATCAGCTCCTGCGGATCAGCGACATTGAAAACGCCCAACTGGCCCAGAAATTGGCCGTTGACACTCAACGTCCCATCACTGCCGACATCAATCGTAGCTGCATCGGGTGGGATAAAGACCGGGGCACCGTTGGCATCCAGAACACGCGCACCATCCATCGCAACCAGATCGCCTTCGGCATTTGGCGAGAAGCTGCCCGCACGCGTCAGCCGGTTGCCATCCGGGGTTTCAACCATGAAAAACCCGTCCCCTTCGATGGCGAAATCAAACTGCCCTCCGGTTTTCGTAAGCACACCTTGTTGCAACGATGTGTTGCGCGCCTCGGCCCGGCTCATGGAGAGGGACGGATTGTTCGGAATGTCGCGCACGTATTCCGAAAACACCAGCCCCTGCTGGCGATATCCGGTCGTGTTGGCATTTGCGATGTTATTCGCCACCAGTCGCATTTCATTCATTAGCCCGGACTGGCGGGACAGGGTGACGTAAGCCGTGTCCATCAGCGGCCTCCTGCAATCAAGGGAACAAGCGTTCCGGTAAAAAACGTAACAAGGGTCTGAGTCATGAACCCCATCGAAATCCAGAACACGATGACAATGGCGATCAATTTGGGAACGAAGGTCAGGGTCATCTCTTGTATCGAGGTCAGCGCCTGGAACAGACCGACAATCAGGCCAGAAACCAGAGCAACGGCAAGGATCGGGACGGATGTAATGACCGCAACCCACAACGCCTGACGAACGATGTCATAAAAAAGCCCTTCGCTGAGCATCGGGTCAGACCGGCATTCTCAGGATTTCCTGATAGGCTTCGACCACTTTGTTGCGGACGATCACTGCGGTTTCTACCGCAAGTTCGGTCTGGGCCAGCGCCTGAACAAGTGCATGGGGATCAGCCTGACCGACCATCGCAGACTGAGATATCTGTTCGCTGTGTCTCAGCGTGGCTGCAAAGTCCTGAAAGGTCGCCCTCAATCCTTGTGCCGCCCCGCCATGATCGGGATCGGCCTGTGTGGCAGAGCGTGCGCCGGCATAATTCTGCGCGGCGTTGAGTGATCGGATATCCATTCTGGCTGTCCTTATTTTCTGAGCAATTCCATCAGCGACGACGACATTTGCCGCGTCTGATCAAACATCTTTAGGTTGGCCTCATAACTGCGCTGGGCTTCCCGCGCGTCCGCGATTTCAATCATCAAATCGACGTTGGAGCCCTGGTAGTGACCACTTTCATCTGCCAACGGATGACCGGGGTCGTAGATGCGGCTGAGCGAACGCTGGTCAAGCGTCACACGGCCAGCCTGCACCATGTCCCCACCGTTTTTCTGCACGGTTTCAAACGGTACGGTTTTGCGTCGATAGCCGGGCGTGTCCGCGTTCGAGATGTTTTCGGACACATGCCGCAACCGCGCGGATTGCGCGCGCAAAGCACTGGCTGACGCAGTAAGGGAATGGGAAAAATCGCTCATACCTGCCGCCCCTTATCCGCGACCCAAACTGGTGCGCAGAATGTCCATTGAGGATTTGTAGATCGCCAGCGCTCGGTCGTGCTGTCGTTTGACCTCGACCGATTTAAGCAACTCTTCCTCAAGCGACACACCATTGCCATTGGGATCACCTGATGGGACAGCTTCAACCTCAGCCCAGTTTTGCGCACCCATACGGCCGTGCAAATGGCCCGGCCGCGTGGCGTCCATGGTCACGTCATGCCCGGTGGTTTCGAAAGCTTTCTGAAAGGCCTCGATATCGCGCGGCTGATAGCCCGGCGTATCGGCATTCGCCATGTTGCGTGCAATGACCGCCTGCCGTTGCCCGGCATGGGTTGCCATTGCGTACGCTGTCTTAAAGACGTTCAGGTCATAGAACATCGGGGCTTCTCCCTCGATCAATTTCAATCAAGGCTTAACCCCGATTCCTTTAGAAACCGTTTTCAGAACTCAGTTGGAGACTCCACGATGTCTGATCTCGACCCGGTACTTCTGAAACATGAATTCGACAGGATGACCGCAGTTCGTCATGTGGGACTGGTTACCGGCGTCGCACAGGGTCTGATCGAAATCGGTGGTTTGAACACGCATGCCCGAGTCGGGGATTTGCTGACATTGCGGCGGCGCGTCGGGTCCGATCTTGCGGGCGAGGTGCTTCATGTCGGTTCTGGCCATATCAAAATGCTCCCCAATGCGGGCCCCGATGGAGTCAGCCTGGGGGATCGCGTCTACCTTGACCCATCACCGGATTTTGCACCGGGATTGCACTGGCTTGGACGGATAATCGACCCCTTTGGCAGGCCCTTGGATGGAAAACCGTTGCTGAGCGGATCGCAGACGCGCGATATCATGCAGGCCCCTCTACCAGCCGTGGCACGCAAACCATTGGGGCAGAGGATGGCCACCGGCTTGTCGGTTCTCAACACTGTGTTGCCCGTCGTACGCGGGCAGCGGGTGGGGTTGTTTGCCGGTTCGGGTGTTGGAAAATCGACCCTGCTTTCCACACTGGCCCGGTCCATGCAGTCCGATGTCGTCGTAGTCGCTCTGATTGGCGAGCGCGGACGCGAGGTGAATGAATTTGTCGCGCAGGCCATTGGCCCCGAAGCCATGAAACGCACAATCGTGGTGGCCGCCACCTCTGACCAGTCGGCATTGGCGCGCAGGCGGTGTGCCTGGTCGGCCACGTCGACGGCCGAGTATCTGCGGGATCTGGGTCTAAACGTTCTTTTTCTGGCTGATTCCGTGACCCGCTTCGCCGAGGCGCATCGTGAAATCGCTGTTTCTATGGGGGAATCCCCGTCTTTGCGGGGATATCCACCCTCTGTCACCCCCCTGATCGCCAGTCTTTGCGAACGCGCAGGTCCCGGAACGCAGGAACAGGGGGATATTACTGCGGTATTCAGCGTTTTGGTGGCCGGTTCGGACATGGATGAACCCATCGCTGACATTCTGCGCGGCGTTTTGGACGGGCACATTGTACTCAGCCGCGACATCGCCGAACGGGGGCGTTTCCCGGCCATTGACGTCAGCAGATCTGTGTCGCGGAGCCTGCCGGGAGCCGCATCCGAGGCCGAGAACCAGATGATCACAGAAACCCGAAAACTCGTGGGCAGTTACGAGCAGTCCGAAGTGATGATCAAGGCCGGGCTGTACGCCGAAGGGTCTGATCCGCTGCTGGATCAGGCCGTTCGCGTTCACGAGGAATTGGACGCCTTTTTTGCCAAACCGGAAGCTGAGGGAATCGAAAACAGTTTTGATCGCCTGTCATTGATACTGCGCCGTGCATCGATCAGCTTGCCACGCTAAGCAGAACTCTGAACAGTTTTAAGTATTAAGGCCACCTTAAGACCTGCGCTGCTAGGCAAAAAGTCGGGTGATAATATAGGTGGTGGAGATGGGTGCGCAGACCAATGTGGCGCCAATCATCATCAAGAAGAAGCGTGTGTCGGGTGGTGATGGTCACCACGGCGGTGCGTGGAAAGTTGCATATGCCGACTTTGTCACGGCCATGATGGCCTTCTTCATGTTGATGTGGCTGCTGAACGCGACAACTGAACAGCAACGCAAAGGGTTGGCGGATTACTTCGCCCCGACAATCCCTCTGAGCCCCGAATCCGGCGGCGGAGACGGTGCTTTTGGCGGCGACAGTATGTTGTCGGAAAAGACATTGCTGCGGGATGGTGCCGGGGCCAGCACCAAACACGCAACTGAATCCCGTCAGGCACGCGGGTCAACCGGTTTGGATGCCATCGGTGGTGGCAAAGGTGACACCGAAGACTTCTCGACGCTTGAAGCGCAGCTTTTGGGGCGAACCGGTGAAAGCGAGGTGTCGGATAAGCTTCTCAGGCATATCGTGACACGCGTCACCGACGAAGGATTCGTTGTTGAGCTATTCGATACGGACACCCAGCCACTGTTCGACCCCGGTTCCGGGAAACCAACCGGGATCTTGCGGGCGCTTGCTTTGATCATAGCGCGTTCTTCGGATCTCGTGACCAACCCGATTGCTGTCAAAGGCCATGTCAGCGCATCTCCTGTTGTGCAGGTTCGCAATACCGCATGGGGTCTGTCCACTGCCCGGGCGCAATCAGTCCGCCAGCTGTTACAGGACAAAGGCGTAGCGGCAAGCCGGATGGATCGCGTCACTGGTCATGCTGACCGAAAACTCTTCACCGACAATCCGATGGCGGTTCGGAACAACAGAATCGAAGTGGTATTTCTGCGGCGACCCTAAAGGATAGAACGCATTTTACTTGTTAGCGCGCTGTTAAGGGGCAGCGCGTTACCTGTTGCATCGAAGCTTGACGCAACAGAAGGGCGCGCCAATGACAATTTCCTCTTCGCTGAATGCCGGTGTGGCGGCGTTGAAGGCCAACGCCAACAGGTTGGCAACGATTTCCGACAACATCGCAAACTCTTCGACCTACGGATACAAACGAGTGGAAACTGACTTTCATTCGATGGTCACGTCTGGCCAGGGTGGCAGTTATTCGGCAGGGGGCGTGCGCACGACCAGCCAGCGCATGATTGATCAGCGCGGATCACTGGTGACCACCAGCAACTCTACCGATCTTGCAGTGCGCGGACGCGGCATGTTGCCGGTACGATCCAGCTCGCAGGTCGGCGCAAATTCGAACGAGATGTTGCTGACGACCACAGGTTCCTTCCGGACCAACGACGAAGGATATCTGGTGACCGAATCCGGCCTTGTTCTTTTGGGATGGCGTGCTGCGGCAGACGGGTCCATCCCGCCCGTTCCACGCGACACGCCCGCCGCGCTTGAACCAATTCAGTTGAGCGTCAACCAGTTATCCGGTGCCCCGACGACAAAGATGAACCTGCGTATGAACCTTCCCGCGACGGCAACAGATGCGGGTGCGCCGGGCGACACACAGCCTTTATCGGTCGAGTATTTCGACAATCTTGGGAAATCCGAAAGTATTGATATTCAGCTGATCCCGACCGTTCCCGCAACTGGCAGCAGCAATGAATGGACCATGGTTCTGCGCGATTCAGCATCCGGTGGCGCAATTATCGGGGAATACACTTTGACCTTTACCGATAATCGAACGGCTGGTGGTACGCTGGCCAGCGTCACTCCTGTATCCGGTGGCGCTTACGATCCGGTAACCGGCAGTGTCATGGTCAATGTCGCTGGCGGCCCGATGGAGGTCAATATCGGACTGATCGGCGATTCCGATGGCATTACTCAGCTGTCCGACACCTTCGCGCCAGTTTCAATCACGCGGGATGGCTCTGCCGTTGGTACGATGACCAGCGTTCAGGTCGATGAAAGTGGCTATGTCTATGCATTCTACGATACCGGCGTCAGCCGCCGAATGTTCCAGATCCCGCTGGCCGATGTTCCTAACCCCAATGGCCTGACGGCACTGGACAGTCAAACCTACGCGCCATCCCGCGAAAGCGGCACGTTCTTTCTGTGGAACGCGGGCGAAGGCCCAACCGGTGATATCGTTTCCTTCGCACGCGAAGAATCCACCACGGATGTGGCAACCGAGCTGACATCCCTGATCCAGACACAACGCGCCTATTCATCCAGCGCCACGGTGATCCAGACGGTGGACGAGATACTTCAGGAAACGACCAACTTGAAGCGCTGATCCAGGCGCTGACCAAAGGAAAGGAGCGGCCTCATGAATATGTCGACCGCACTCAATAACGCATTGGGCGGGCTGACAGCGGCCAGTCGCGGGGCTGCTGTGGTGTCGGGGAATATCGCGAATGCCCTGACACCGGGCTATGCGCGCAGGTCCCTTGAACTGGCAACAAGCCCCATATCTGGAAATGGTGTGCGTACGGTTGGGGTGATCCGGCATCAGGACCCGGTTCTGACGGCCAACAGACGGTCGTCAGACGCCGAGCTTGCCTTTCAATCCTCCATTTCGGATTTCCGTTCACGGTTCGAAAACCTTGTAGGAACAGCAGACAGCACGCCATCCCTTGCCAGCCGTATGTCTGCCTTGGAAAACAGCTTCATCACCGCAGCCAGTCTACCCGACTCGATCGAAAGGCTTGATCAAGTGGCGCGCGCGGCGCGCGATCTTACGGCAGAGCTTAACGCGGCTTCTGAGGGTGTGCGACAGGCACGCTCGGACGCGGACCGCAAGATAGGTGCTCAGATCGAAAGCCTGAACCTGGTTCTGAAAGATATCGAAGTTCTGAACGCAAAGATTCCGGCCATTCAAAATTCCGGCGGCGATATCGGGGCCTTGCTGGATCAACGGCAAGTCCTGATCGATCAGGTCAATACTTTGATCCCGGTCAACGTTGTGCCACGTGCCAACGATCAGGTATCGCTCTATTCAGACGGCGGGTTGATACTTCTTGAAGGTAAGGCGTCCGAGTTCACCTTTTCCACGACCGGTGAGACGAAACCCCACATGACGGTTGCAAATGGTCTCCTGTCCGGATTGGCTATGAACGGCAACCCGGTACGCACCAGCGGGGACACTGCGCAAATCCGCGGCGGCGCGTTGATAGCCCAGTTTTCAATTCGCGATGAATTGGCGGTTGAGGCGCAGCTGCAGCTTGATACCGTTGCCCGCGATCTTATCGAAAGATTTGAAACGCCGGGCTTGGATCCCACGGCACTTGCGACAGATCCCGGTCTGTTCACAGACAACGGAAATCGGTTCGACCCGACAACCTTTGTCGGGCTGTCATCGCGCATTTCGGCGAATTCGGTTGCGGACCCCGACAACGGCGGGAACAGCTGGAAGCTCCGCGCCGGGCTGGGTGCCGCAACGCCGGGCGATCCCGGACAAGCGTCGCAACTGCGTGCTTTCGGTGCCATTCTGAATGATGCGCGCACCGTACCTGGCGGGCTGTTTGGCACTGGAAACATGCGCGCCGCCGAGTTGACCGAGGCGCTTATGTCGAAAGCCGGGGCGCAATCTCACGCTGCAGAGCAGCGGAAGGTTTTTGCCAGCAACAGCCAACAACAAATGTCACAGATTGAGGCCGAACAAGGCGTCGATACGGATCAGGAATTACAGCGCCTCATGCAGATCGAGCAGACATACGCAGCAAACGCGCGTGTCATCTCGGTCGTCGATGGGCTTATGGAAACGCTTCTGAGGTTATGAGCATGAACTTGACTGCTATCGGCGATCTGGCGCGCGGTATGACCCTTCGCACCCGCGCCACTGAAATCAAAACACAGATTGAAACCCTCTCTTACGAGATGTCCACCGGCAAAGTGCAGGATATATCTGGTCGGCTTGGCGGAGATTACTCTCAGATCCTGGATCTGGATCGCTCGCTTGCCAGGCTCGACGCCTTTGGCATCGCCACAGCCGAAGCGGCCCTTTTCACGGATGCCATGCAGTTGAGCCTGAAGACATTTGGAGATTCGGTTGGCGAAATGACCGCGTCTCTGTTGGCCTACGGAACGGCCAATCAGCCGGTAAATCATGCGCAGGCGTCAGATCATGCCAGGAATGAGCTCGACACGATGGTATCGGCGCTCAACATGCGAGTTGGTGGGCGCAGTCTGTTTTCGGGTACAGCCACGGATGTCTCGCCACTGCCCTCGACTGACACGCTGTTGGCTGCGTTAAAGACACAACTGACGGGGGCTGTGACCGTCGCCGACATGCGCTTGGCTGCCGACACATGGTTCAATAGCCCTGCCGGGTTTGACGCCATGATTTATCAGGGCGCGAGCACCACACTCTCTCCTATGCAGATCTCGGAAAATGAAAGCGTTACGCTGCCACTCACGGCAACCGACCCGGCATTCAAGGCGGCCCTAAGGGATGTTGCAATAGCGGCATTAGCCACCGACAATACGTTGGCTCTTTCTTCCGACCAGCGCACCGCCCTGTTCACCCAGCTGGGCGTTGATCTGGCGAACGCACGGGATGCAACGGTAAACTTGCAGGCCCAGGTCGGCAGCGCCGAGGCCCGCATCGAACAGGCCGCCACGCGAAATTCGATGGCCCGAACCAGTCTGGAATTCAGCCGGAACGAACTGATCGCGGTCGATCCTTATGAAACAGCGGCGAAATTGCAAACGGTGCAGTTTCAGTTGGAAAGTCTCTATTCGGTAACCGTTCGCAATGCGAACCTTTCGCTGGTGAATTTCCTGAGATGAGGGCGCTGATACTTCTCCTGATCCTTGTTCCCGGTATAGCCTGGGCGGGGGCAATCCGCCTCAAGGACCTTGTCGATTTCGACGGTGTACGGGGTAATGATCTTGTGGGTTATGGCCTGGTTGTCGGTTTGAACGGAACCGGCGACGGATTGCGCAACTCCCCTTTCACCGAAGAGATCATGTCCAACATCTTGGAGCGCTTGGGTGTCAACGTAACGGGCGAGGATTTCCGGCCCAAGAATGTGGCAGCGGTTTTGGTGACAGCCAGTCTGCCGCCTTTCGCCAGAGTCGGCGGCCAAATTGATGTAACGGTTTCGGCGATAGGCGATTCAAACAGTCTGTTGGGTGGGACACTGGTTATGACCCCACTGAACGCAGCAGATGGGCAAATCTATGCGGTTGCACAAGGCACAATCCTTGCAGGTGGCGTTTCCGCTGAAGGAGAGGCTGCGTCAGTCGTGCGTGGGGTGCCAACCTCGGGTGTAATCCCGTCCGGCGCGCGTGTTGAGCGTGAAATTGAGTTCGACTTGTCAACTTTAACCCAAATGCGCCTTGCGTTGAGAGAACCCGATTTCACCACGGCCGCGCGTATCGAATTCGCCATAAACACCGAGTTCAACAGAGCTGTGGCAATCATGCGCGATTCAGGCACGGTTGAACTCAACATTGCTGCAACTCAGGCAGTGTCGACGGCCCATGCCATTGGGCGTATCGAGAATATTCTGGTCGAGCCGGAAGCAAAGGCGCGTGTGGTGGTCGATCAGCGGTCTGGCACCATCGTAATGGGGCAGGAAGTCCGGATATCGCGTGTGGCTGTCTCTCAGGGTAATCTGACCCTGACAGTTCAGGAAGCACCGATTGCCGTGCAACCCAATCCGTTTGCCAGGGGCGAAACAGTGGTCGTTCCGCGCACTATTGCAGGGATCGAAGAGGAAGAAGGAACCGGCCTTGCCGAAATCCCCGAAGCTACGACCCTGTCCGAGGTTGTCGCAGGTCTGAACGCGCTGGGGGTATCACCCCAGGATATGATCGACATTTTGAAAACCATCAAAGCGGCGGGCGCCTTGCACGCAGAATTTGTTGTCAGGTAGCCGATATCTTTGGTCCAACGGGCGTGCCACAAACACGCCCGCGACGTTAAGGCCTATTTCGATTTCCAGCTGTCCAGCCAGCGCTGAAATCTGTTTCGGCGTTCTTCAATCGCGTCACCGGCCGCATAAAAGCCGTCTTCCACATTCTCGATCATCGGATCAATTCGGGCCTTTCGGAACCTGCGCCAGCGCACCCAAACCGCCCAGACCAGCGCGGCGAAAATTGTCAGGAAAATGATGTTGAACCAGGGAATGACCTGCGCATCCGGCCCGTCCACATGTTTGATGAAAATGGCGTTGGGAAAGATCGACATGAACTCGTTGCGCCACCCGTAATGGGTCACGACCACCCATTTCGGATTTTCCTTGGTCGATTTCGCATCATTGGCTTCGGTGTAAAGGTTCGCCGTATCGAACTTGAAGTAGGGTGGCCACCCCCACCCGGTGTCTTCGTTTCGGTACACGATCGGCTTGCCATTTTCGCGCACGGCCTGAATGAATTGCACATCCCGGTTGGACAGGCTGGTGGATTGGTCTTCGGGTTCGGACCAGAAAATCCGTGTCCAGTCGTTCAGATCCTGCCGCTCTTCGTAGGTGTTTACGATACGCACAACATCATGTTGCGGCAGCGAGTATTGCAGGACCGCCGCGATCGTTCCCCAGAAGATGATGATGAACGCCCATTTCACATAGGCCATGCCTAAACCCTCACATGTAATTCACGATGTAGATCAGCGCGCCAATCGCCACCCATGGCACAATATAGACACCCAGGATCAGTTTGCGCCGGAACGAATTGTCATACACATGCAATCCGCGTTCGACAAAAGCGTCCTTGTTGCCCGTCTTGCCCTTCTCATCCCACCAGCTTTCCAGTTTGCGACGGCGTATCCCGCGCGAGTAGAAAGACAGCGCGACATAGGCGATCGTCTGGATCACCAACAAGATCAGCAAAAGGCGCAATAACCCGAACATTTCAGCCTTTCCTTACCGAACCCCACGGACCAACACGCGAGATTATGTCATCGCTGACCCGGTCTTCTCCGCTCATATCCGGCTCATGGCCGAACAGCGCGGCACGGGCCCCTTGCTTGTCCACCTGATACTCGCGCGCGAGGAAGTCGGCAACATAGGCTTTCTTGCTCTCGGGCCATCTGGAATAGGTGCTATAGAACAGCTCTTTGTGGCAAATGAACATCTGGCGCGGGTCCAGCGGGGCCAGTTCGGCCAGCAGCATGTTCACCAGATCACGGTTCGGCGTGTCAGCGGCGCGCAAAGTGTAGAAATAAGCCGGATGATCCGACGTGATACGCGGCCACGGCCCCCCGTCGCTTGCCCAGCGCAACAGTTGCGCAAGGCCGTGATAGGCTTCGGGCAAGCGATCCGAGTGATTGCGCGCCAACCGCCGCATATCGCTTCGGTCCAGCCCGGTCAGGTCGACATCCGCATCCGCCGCCGCATCGACAGTCAGGAAATCCATCTTCTGCTGCAGGATTGCGGCGGCGTCTACACCGCGCGCCTTGACGATGGGTTCGACCAGATCATTGTAATCCAGAAACTTTGCAATCTGGTTCCGCTGCAACGGGTCAAAAACGTATTTGATCGGCAAATCGTCAGGCTTGTCACCCATACAAATCGCCGCCGGGTGATCCAGGTCCGGGAACAGGTACAGCCCGCCGAAATGCGCCGTCCAGAAGTTGCGTTGCTCAAAATCCGTGTGGCGCAGATGGACGGGGTTGCGCGTGACGTCGCCGGTCTCCTTGGCGGTCTCGATCATCCTGGCGATCAGCACATCGTCGAACCAGGCGTCCTCTTCTGTCTTGAATTGTTCCACCATGCCCGCCAGTTGCTGTGCCTTGCGCAAGGTGCCGCCTGCGGTGTCGGCCTCAATCTCGATTTTGCGCAGATTAAACAAATCACGGGGGCTGCTGAGCTTGAAGACCGAGTTCACCAGCTCTCCGGCCACCGCATCGGTGGCGGTCAGGGCAAACAACTGCGCCTCGTTCATCTCGATGAATTCCCGCAGGATATCGCGCGAGGTCGAGAATTTGACGTTCAGCAAAGGCGCGCGTTTCTGCTCGGTCGTCAGCAGGATGAACTGCCGGTTAACCCCGTTGGGGTTGAGGTAGAGCTCATCCTCCAGCTCAATCCCCACTTCAGGCGAATAGCCCGAGATATCAACATGGAAATCCGAAAGCTGAGTGGTCTTGCCCGCCAGATGCTGCAACGCGCGGTTATACCGCTCGACCAGAGCCGGGCTGGAGATGTGGACGAGGTTGCCGAACATCAGGCCTTTTTTGATGAGACGGATCATAATTGCGACACGTCAAGTTTAGTTTTCAGGAAATTCTCCATGTTTGATACCGCTGAGTGAAGATCGCTCTGAAAGCTATCATCCGTTCTAGTCGGTTCAATAACTATGTCTTCATACTCTTTGAAAGCAGCCGCCGATATCTCATGATCCTCCGCATTGTTGGAGGGATCATCTAGGCGCAAAAACCATTCCAACCCCATAAGTAGCTTAGTATGAAGTTCGAATATCTTGCTAGATTCTTCTTCTGATGGCCAACCCCAGATCGCTCTTGCCTCCAAAGAAATAGCTTCGAACTCCACTTTGATTTTTCTGGCGACATCGGTTTTCTTAACGACGTGTTCGGCGATCTCTTGGAAATGGCCAGCGTCGTCTAGTGACACGCCACTTTTTTCTCGTAGAATATCCGGTATCTCTATTTGAGGAACTAGAGCTGGGCTGAGCGTCCTAAATCTCAATTCGTTAATCGCGGATTGATATCTAATCAAAGACACTAAAAATCGACGTGCTAATTCGTTGTCACGCTCCCAACGCCTTTGTGCTTTCCAAGATCGTAAGCCAGCGAAACCAATGCCCGCGCCAAACAAGCTAGCAATAGTTAACGCCGCATTTCTGATTAGATCACTCCATTCTAGTGGCGTCACCCCTTCCCCTCCAGATACCGCCGCTTGGCCTCTTCCATCCGGCCCATCTCGCGCACCGCGTTCTCGATGGCGACCTCGTCGCTCTTGTCGGCATAGCGGAACTCGCTGTCGGCGTAGCGGTTGATCTCCTGTATCACCATTTCCACCGTGATCGGCTGGCGCAGGTCCTCGATCATCGCTCTCTTCGTATCGTAGTCGCGGAACAGGAACAGGTCGGGGTTTTCCATCCACTCATCGGGCAGTTCGAAATCCATCGCGCGGACCTTGACCGCGTCGGTGATGTTCTTGATCGCGCGACCGGTAAAGCGCTCATCCGCCTGCTGGATCGCCTTGAGGTAGGTGCCCATCTTGGCAATCGTATCCATCTGGCCGATATCGCCGGACACCCGGTCATAGACCTGCAACAGCGCGTCCTCATGCGGGCGGGAGTGACTTTCGAAACTGGCGGCGACAGCCTTTTTGATTTCCTGCGCGGCATAGGCCTCGTGCTCACCCAGCGGGATGTCATGGTTGCGGCCCATCAGCAGGTGTAGGATGTCGATGTAATCCTCGCGCGTCTGTGGCCCGTCCACCAGAAACCGCGCACCCGCCCGCTGGCGCAGGGCGTCGTCCACATTCTCAGGGTAGTTCGAGAACATACCAAAGGTGCAGTTGCCGCGCACGACGGTGTTGGCACCGGCAAAGCTCTCCATCAGAACGGCGGTGATCTCCAACTGCCCGGCTGACGACTGCCGGTCACCGCGCTTACCCGCCAGCTGGTCGATATCGTCGATGGTGCCAAAGCCGATGACCGAGGGGTCGATGATCGTGTTGATAAACGCCTTGGCGTTCTGGCCGGATTTGCCCTGATAGCTGTCGATATTGTCGGTGCTCAGGTTCTGATAGCGGAACGGATAGCCTGCGTTCTGGCAATACTCGTTGATCAACCCGGCCATCATCTGGATCAGCGTGGTCTTACCGGTGCCCGGCTTTCCGTCACCCATGAATGTAAAGATGAACCCGCCAAGTTCCGCAAACGGGTTCAGGCGGCGGTCGAAATCATAGGCCATCACCATCTTGGCCAGCTTCATCGCCTGATATTTGGCGATATGGTTGCCGACCACTTCGTTCGGCTTCTTGAACGTCATGGTCAAGGTGGTGGATTTGGCCTTGGAGGCCGGCTCGAACCCCCGGATCGTCAGATCGTCGGCTTCTACATGCCAGGCTGCGTTCTGGAACGGGGCCAGATAACCTGCGGACCCTGCGCGCAGGGCTGACTTCTCCATCAGTTGCTCGGCATAGGCACTGGTGGCGGCGATCAGATGGGCATCGTCCGAGGCGTATTTGGCCAGCGTCTGGTCCAGTTCCCACAACGCGCCGTGCAGGGCGAGCTGGCCATTGTCTGTCAGGACCTCTTCGATCTCACCAATATCAACCGTGGTCTCACCCAGATGCGAGGATAACAGATAGGCCAGCGCATTGCCGAACGTGTGCAACGTGATCAGCGCTTCGGCTGTCAGAACCTCCGAAAACTCGGTCTTCCGCGCGGCGGGCAGATCTCCCGCCAGGTTCGCGCGTTTCAGATCCGCAAGCGGGGTCTGTTCCGCATAAGTATCGGCCACGGCCAAAGCGATTGCGATGGCGCGGCGGATCGCCTGTTGCGCCGTCGCTTGCGGCGGCGAAACCAAGGCGTCACCATCGTCCGAGGCTTCGATCCTCTCAACCAGATGCACCCCGTCTGCGCGCACGGTCCGGCGTGTCACCAACCCCGGTGTCGTCGAGCGAAACCGCCGACCAGTCGAAACACCTGGTGAGCGTTCAACGGTGGTTTCCACGGCTTTGGCGATCCGCGGCGCGTGTTCGAACCCGTTCAGCAAAGCGGTTGCTGCCGGATAATGCTTGCGAATGTCGTCTTCGCGCAATTCCATCTGATCTGACGTCAAACTCATCTAAGAAACCGCCCTTGCTTCATCTTTTCTAAAATACTCTCGCCGGAGGCGAAAATTAGTACCTCAAAACCTGCCCGGCATTGCTGACGACGAACTTGCGCACATCGGCAAAGCCCGGCGGGTTACGTTCGGCCAGCACCTGAAACGGGCGCTGTGGCAGGATGATCGACCGTTGGGTGCGGGTGGCGCCGGTTTCGGCCCCCTGCCCGCCGAAAGGATCCAGCGCAAAGACCTCGCGCTCGACAGTTGAAAACCAGCCCGCGCGCTCCTCGATGACCTCTTCGCTGTGCAGCTCTTCGGTTGTCCAGGCCAGCGCCCAATCCTGCCCTTGCGGAGATTGCGCATCCTCCAACACCTGCCGCAAAGGGCCGGATTGTTCGGTATAGGCCGAGGAATACATCGGCCCCACATGGATTCGACGAAGGTGTTTGGGATGCAGGTCATCGAAATCTTGATCAAAGCCCTTGGCGATGGTCACCAATTTCAGACCGCCCAGCGATTGCGCCATCAGATGTGCCTGCACCTCGGGCCAGCGGCGTTGGTCCTTGGGCAGGGCGGTTTTGCCTGTGTCCTCCAGCTGCATCAGATAGATGACGGGCAGGTTGACCTGACTGTCATAGACCGCCCAGTGGATCAAGAACTTGCGCCGCTCGCCCTCATTCCCGATCCAGTGACATTCGGGATCGTTGCGGGCCCAGAACAACTGACCCTTAAGCAACTCTTCGTAATAAAGCCTTTGCGACAGCGCAAATTGCAGCTTGGTTGGAATTTCCCGGTCGCCAATGATCGTGCGGACCATGTCGGTTTTCAGGTCATCTTCCGAGGGCATATTCGCCAAATGCACCTGCGCCTGTTGCGCGTCATTGGCCATGGTCAGCAACTCAGCCGCCACTGGAAAGCCGCTGTCGCGCTTGTCCATGGCGAGGCTGCCAAAGAACCGCCCCGTATCGCGCCCAACCAGCAGGTATTTCATGCTAAGCGCGCGAAAGGTGTAGAGCAGCCCCGAGAGGTAGCGCGACACGATCCGCACCTCTTGCTTCGAGATCGCACCCTCCGCCTCCATCGTCGCAGCCACGCGCAACAGGTGGACAGTGATCACCTCGAATTTGCGGAAATACCGGCGCGAAGCGAAAGTGTCGGTCAGGCCAACATGGTCTTTGGTGGGGTCAGCTACCAATTGCTTTCTCCCACAGTCTAAGAAAGTCCGCAGACGCTACCTGGCGCTGTTTGCGAACAGAACCAAGCAAATCCGCTGGAGAGAAATGGTGAGCGCGCTGCCAGATAATTCCACATTTCTGAATTATGCCAACATAAGCAGGGCCTACAAACCTCGCTACTTGCCAAACGAGAAACGCCAAAGAAATTGGCGACAGCAATATTAGTGAAATTCCCATGGCAGTTTCGTTGCCACCGGTAATCCAAAACGTAACCGCAAAGCTAATGGCAAATGCCACCATCAAAGGTAGCGCAAAGAGAAAGTACCACCCCCCGATATATGCCACCGCAAGCACTGCACCGAAGATACCATTAACCCAACGAAGGGGCGACCAACCAAACTGCTCTGACCGGCTTATATTCAATCGGCCCAACCTCAACCCCCATACAAATTCTTATCATGCTTCTCGACAATCGAGGCGAACCGGCGGGCAAAGCGTTCATCCGCCTTGGCCTTTTTCTCCAGCACGTCGCGAGCAAAGACCATGTGGTCCTCGTGTGCCTCAAGCATGTCGGCCATCTTCTGGTTGGTCGCTGTGCCGATGGCGGCCATCGCCGTCTGCGCCTCTTGGTCCGTCTGCACACCGATCTCGTTGATGCGGTGGGCCACGTCCTGCTGCTGCGCGGTTTTCAGCGATTTGGTCAGGGCGTCATACAGCACCACGCGCTGCTGCGTGTCTGTCTGCAGCTTGTTGATCAGCACCATCTGCGTCGCCGCCTGGTTCTGCAGTGAATCGACCCAGGTCTTACCCTTTTCGATATAACGCTCCAGCGTCTGAGACTTGGCCAACTTGACCTGCTCTTCCTGAACCTTGGCGTTGTATTGCTTGTTCAGCTCGGCCAGCTGAGTTTCCAGCTGGGTGCGCGCGGCGGCGTCCTGTTCGACACTGATCTTGTTTTCCAGCGTGATAATCGCCGGGTCCATGCCCTGGATCTCGGCCCGCAGTGCTTCCAGTTCGGCCACGGTTGCCTCGCGATCGTCCAGCGTGCCTGTCAGGTTATCCTCGACCTTTACGCGTTGCTCTTCCAGCACAGTCAGCTGCCCTTGCAACAGCTTCACGATCACATCGGATTTGGCGATCAGGTCCTGCAATTTGTCGTCGATATTGGCCGTTCGCATCCGCTCTTGCCGGAGCGACTCGGATTTTCCCTTGGAAAAGATGCCGACAAACGACTCCCACCCGGTTTTCGAGCGCATCTCGTCGAAATCCTTGGAAAACGCGTTGGTAACATCGTCCAGACCCATGATCAGCTCGGCGATGTTGGCGTTCATCACCTCAGTATGGGCGTGAACATCCTCAAGCGAGGCATTTTCGATGTCGATATCGGCCTCGGCCGTTCCAATCTTGGCCCGCGCCGCTTCGATCCGCGAGGTCAGCCCCTCAATCTGCGACTGGCTTTCGCGCACTTTCGTTTGCGTTTCTTTGATAAGCGCTTCGAATTGCTGGTTCGACATCTCTGCTGTCCTTTTTTTCTTTAATTACCCAATAAGATAGGGAATGTTACGGTCATTTACATCCCCTTGAGTCCAAAAATCACGCAAACTCTGGCAAACTTGGGGTGGAAAGGAAAGCCACGTGATCGCAACCTGACGTAGAACTCAACGCTGCGACTATGCTGCAACGATTGGGTCTGAAAATAATTTGATCAAATCTGGGCTGATCGACCCGCATCGGTGGACATAGACAAAGCCCTCAACACCTGATTGGGTGCGGCAACTCAACTTCTGCGCGGAGAATGACATGCTGGACGCAACGACCGATCTGAAATCAATTCTGAAGAATCCTGACTTGCTTGTAACCAAAGCCTATATCGGTGGTCAGTGGGTGGACGGTGACAACGGAACTTTCGACGTGACCAACCCGGCCCGGGGCGATGTGGTGGCCAAAGTGGCCGATGTCAGCCGAACGCAAGTCGCCGGAGCAATTGCACAGGCCGAAGCCGCGCAAAAGGAATGGGCCAAGTTGACCGGCAAGGAACGAGCGGTGATCCTGCGGCGCTGGTTCGACCTGATGATGGAGAACGCTGAAGATCTGGGCAAGATCCTGACCGCGGAGCAGGGCAAACCACTGGCTGAGGCCATCGGCGAAGTCGGCTATGGTGCCTCCTTCATCGAATTTTTCGGGGAAGAGGCCAAGCGCGTGTATGGCGAGACCATCCCGGGGCATCAGCGCGACAAACGGATCATGGTGCTGAAACAGCCCATTGGTGTGGCGGCCTCGATCACACCCTGGAACTTTCCCAACGCCATGATCACTCGCAAGGCAGGACCTGCGCTGGCGGCGGGGTGTGCTTTTGTTGCCCGCCCGGCGGCAGAAACGCCACTGTCCGCGCTGGTTCTGGCGCGTCTGGCGGAACAAGCCGGCGTGCCAGGTGGTGTGTTCAACGTGGTGCCTTCATCTCAGGCCAGCGAGATCGGCAAGGAGTTCTGCGAAAACCCCGGTGTACGCAAGCTGACCTTTACCGGCTCGACCGAGGTGGGGCGCATCCTGCTGCGGCAAGCTGCTGATCAGGTCATGAAATGCTCGATGGAACTAGGCGGCAATGCACCCTTTATCGTGTTTGATGATGCGGATCTGGATGCTGCGGTCGAAGGCGCGATGCTGTGCAAATTCCGCAATAACGGCCAGACCTGTGTCTGTGCCAACCGCATCTATGTACAGGCCGGTGTTTACGACGCGTTCGCTGCCAAACTGAAAGCGGCGGTCGAAGCCCTGAAAATCGGCGACGGTCTGGCCGAGGGCACCACAACCGGTCCGCTGATCAATGCCGATGCGGTCACCAAGGTGGAAGAGCATATCAAGGATGTCACGGACAAGGGCGGCGCCGTTCTGACCGGCGGCTTGCCTCACGATCTGGGCGGTACGTTCTTTCAGCCGACCATCGTGACTGGAGTGACTCAGGACATGATGGTGGCGCAGGACGAAACCTTTGGCCCGCTGGCCCCGCTGTTCAAGTTCGAGGATGAAGATGACGTGATCGCCATGGCGAATGACACAATCTTTGGCCTGGCCTCGTATTTCTATGCAAAAGATCTGAGCCGCGTCTACAAAGTGGCCGAAGCGCTGGAATATGGCATTGTCGGCGTGAACACCGGCATCATCTCGACCGAGCTGGGCCCGTTCGGCGGCGTCAAGCAATCCGGTCTGGGCCGCGAAGGCAGCCATCACGGCATGGAAGACTATCTTGAGATGAAATACGTCTGCATGTCGGTCTGATCTGGCGGCCATCGCCTTGGGGCGGTGGCCATTCTGCCCACAGGCGAGGCGTTGTTCCGGTCAAACGGGCCGGTGACGGCTGGGCGACGGCTGGGCAATGACGTTATTTCACCAAGCATGAATTCCCCGCGGGCAAGCTTCGTGGGGACTTTTCTTACAGGCCTGATCCGATCCCAAGCTTACGTCTTTTCCTCTTTCGCTATCACGGTCGTTACGGGGCGCGTCACCCGACTTCTGGTGATTGCAATCGCCCCTATGACCAAGGCACAGGCTATGGCTTGCGCAGTTGTGATCGCTTCTCCAAACGCGAAGAACCCGACTGCAAACATTGTGGGCAATTCAATGCTTCCGACAACCGCAGTTTGAGAAGCTCCGATCAGCGGCGAACAGATCGTGTAGACAAGCTGCGGCACAAGCGCCGTGACCAATCCAATTCCAATGATCAGAACCCAATCGGACTGACCTTCAGGAAGCAGCGTGGAAACGTCTGCATTTAGCATCAAAGGCAAAAGCCCAAGAACCGATCCCAGAGACACCGAGGCGATACGGGCAAGTGGCGCAATTCGTGACAACCTGTGGACCAGAACAGAAATCCCGAAGCCAAAACCAAATGGCGCCGCCAGCGAGATTAAAAGCGTAGGAATGTGCTCGACCGGAACGGATGCTGGCGAGCCTGCTATGATGGCAGCCAGAATGATGAGACCAGACGCAAGAAACGCGCGCCTTGTGGGAGTATCGGCGAACAAAGCCCACGCAATGATCAACGTGAAAACTGGATATGTCATATAGAGCACGCCCACCGTCGATGCGGGCAGTGTCTTTAGGGCTGTGACATATCCGATCCAGCCAAGCCCCATCACCACTCCGACCGCAAGACCCCAACAAATCTCGCGCCAGGCTGTTCGATGTACGACGAGAACTGGCAGTAACAAAACCGCCGGAACGATGTAGCGGTAGAATGCGACGGCGAAAGGTGCGACGCCCTGCTCGGTCAATCCCCTGCTGAAATAGGGAACAAGCCCGAAACAGACTGATGCGAAAAGTACGCCAACAACCGCAAGCGATTGGGGAATAGCCGGTCTGGTCTGCGTGTATGCCGTCGACATCTGCAAGTTCTAGCACAGGTTCACGATGAGTGTAGCCGAGTTTACCGGGCCCACGCTTTGATGTGCAAAGGCGCTTTCATCAAAGAACAACGCCCCGCGTCTGGAGGAACGCGGGGCGCGGGTGTTGCGGCAGTCCGGGAGGAGGAGACTGCCGCTAGGCTTTCAAAGCCTCAGTTCACGGCCTTGGCGTCAACCACATCTTTTTCGATGGCTTTGGCCGAGGTAATTTCGATCCGGCGCGGTTTCAGGGCCTCGGGCACTTCGCGCTTCAGGTCGATGTTCAGCATTCCGTTTTCATGACTTGCGCCGGTGACACGGACGTGATCGGCCAGCGCAAAACGACGCTCGAACGCGCGGGTTGCGATGCCGCGATGCAGATAGCTGCGGCTCTTGTCCTCGGATGCCTTCTTACCCGCAACAACCAGCGAGTTTTCTTTCACTTCAACGGACAGGTCGCTTTCCGAAAAACCAGCGACGGCCACCGAGATACGGTACGTGTCGACATCGGTTTTTTCGATGTTGTAGGGCGGATAGCTTGGCTGTGCCACATCATTGGTCAGAACGCGATCCATCATGTCGGCGATCTGGTCAAAGCCAATGGTGGCGCGGTGCAGCGGTGCAAAATCAAATGTACGCATGTGTCATATCCTCAGTCTTGAGCGATTCACGATCTGGCCCTCCGGCTGGACGGACCAATGTTAATGACGGACCCCGTTGTGGCGATCCGATATCAGTGACATGGGAAGCGATTTGACCGAGTTCAACCCCCGCCGGAGCTGATGAATTTCGCACCAGACCCGGACGTGCCGGACCCAGCCTGTAACCGGCGGATCGTAGCCGTTGGTTTTGGCGCATCGCGCCGCATGATAGACTTGAGTTCGGCCACTATCTCGTCAAGCTCCATGCCGAACCCCACCTTTCTGCGACCGTTCGTGCCTACCGCTGAAACCACGGACAAAACCTGCCAGCGCGAGCCGTTTTTTGCCAGAATGGCGGATCCGGAAGACCCGAAGGTGACGTCGCAATCAAAAGTGATCAGGCCCTGCCTGCGATCCAATACGCGGCACGACCTTTCCCGCGTGATCGCCTCGGATCGTCCGCGCCCATACGAGGCTATGCTGATCTCGTTTCCCGAAACTCGCCCGCTGTGCAACACGAAAGGATCGGCAATCGAATACGGGATGGGCTCATTCAGCCGCATCAGGGCGACATCCATCCGAACGCCTTCGTGCGAAAGCGGGTTATTTGAAGCGTAGCCGGGCAGAACGGCAATTTGCGTAATCTGACGCTCGGCCAACGCGCTGCCGTTGCTCAGACCCGCACGAAACGTGATGTCTTCGGGCGCGTATGTTTCCTCGGTACGGCGGTCTACAGCACAATGGGCAGCGGTCAGCACCATGTCCTGCGCGATCAGAGTACCTGTGCAATAGGACTCTTCGCGCACATCCAGCCGCCCGATTGCTTCCCAACCATAAAGGTCGTCCCGGTCTGTCAGCTTGCGTTTGTTGGCTTGCGCGTGGGATGCGGTCGCCAGAACACTCAGGCCCAAAAGCAGACTTAGAAAGACCTTGGTCATGGCCGGATAAACCTTGCACCGACGTTCTTGCCCGTCCCTGAACCGGAGGTCGACAATCCAAATCCGTGCCCGGCAGACAGCTCGTCGCGCAGCAATTGCAGCGAATGTTCAACCGCAGTTCCAATCGCAACGCTCTGGCCATCCATGCTGGCCTTTGCCGCCACAACCGACACGATCTGAGGGCGCGCGCCTGTAAAGGAAAAAACCGGTGCTCCTGAAGATCCGAAGTCGACGTCGCAGGACATGATCATAACGCCTGCCTGCCGGTTCATGACCGAACAAACCTGTTGCAACGATGGCGCTTCTGACCGGTCATGTGCATATGACACTACGCCCACTTCCGCACCCCGGCGCGGCTGATCTCCTGATTCAAACGGAATGACCGATGTGTTGCGGATCGGCTGCCAAAGCTCGATCAGGGCGACATCCGAGCCGACACGGTCCGTCGACGACTCGGCACTGAATTGATAATCCGGGTGAATTACAGCTTGTCTTGCCGTTCGATAAGCCAAAGCGCGGCCCAGCCGCCACCCGGCCAGAAATTCGATATCGGACGGGTTCACCCGCTGCCCGGACACCTTGTCGAACAGGCAGTGCGCCGCTGTCAGCACAAGGGTCGGCGACACAAGCGTTCCGGTGCAGAACCCTTTTCCGGCAATATCCAGACGCCCGACAGCCATCCATTCGCGCCCGGAATCCGAGGTCTCCAGGCTTTCCAGCCTGGTGTCCTGTGCTGTAGCCGCCATCGGCAAAGCACAAAGAACAATCGCCTTAATCCATTTGCGCACTCGGGTCTCCGGGGACTCACTCTGAAGCTTTTGTCCTACGTGTCACGTTGGGCAAAAATAGGGCGTTCGGTGTTCAGGTGAATTTCCTGAGGAAATGATGCGGGGCGGCATCAGAGTGGCTTATCGCAAAATTGGAACAGAGTCTCCTGCCCGTTGCAACGCGGGTGGTTTCGGCCCCCCTGTTGCCCAATCCAGCAACTCGACCGTATGAACGACTGGCACTTGGGTGCCGGACCCGATTTGCATCATGCAACCGATATTGCCTGCTGCGATGATATCAGGTTTCTTGACTTCAAGTGTCCTGATTTTACCCTGCTTCAACTGACCCGAGATTTCCGGCTGCATCAGGTTGTAAGTCCCTGCGCTACCGCAGCACAAATGGCTGTCGGCGGGCTCGACCACTTTGAACCCGGCACGTTTCAGCAGGTCTTTGGGATAGGTCTTGATCTTCTGCCCATGCTGCAGCGAACAGGCTGCGTGATACGCAACTGTAAGGTCCTGATCACGCCCTTCGGGCAATTTCAGCTTCATAACCAGCTCACTGATATCCATCGCGATACCCGAGACCCGCGCAGCATCGACCGAGAGCGCGTCGTTCCGGAATATATGCCCGTAATCCTTGACCGTCGTCCCACAGCCCGAGGTGTTGATCACGATGGCGTCCAATCCGTCGCCGTCCATCTCGCGAATCCAGGCCCTGATATTGGCGATTGCGGCTGCGTGGCTGTCTTTCACCTTGCCCATGTGATGGGTCAGCGCTCCACAACATCCAGCACCCTCAGCCACCACAACCTCACATCCCAGCCGGGTCAGCAGACGGATCGTGGCGTCATTAATGTCAGTATTCAGCGCTTTCTGAGCGCAGCCCGTCATCAGGGCCACCCGCATTTTCCGCTCGCCTTCGGGCGCAAAGCTTTGAGGGTCATCGTTACGGCTGACCGGCGGAATGTTCTTGGGCGCCATGTCCAGCATGGCACGCAAACGGGCATCTGGCATCAAAAACCGGAACGGGCGACCCAGTTTCGCCCCGATCAGGGCCCAGCGAAAGCGCATCGGATAGGGCAGGATCTGCGCCAGAACCCAACGCAAAATACGATCCGCCAAAGGGCGTTTGTAATTCGCCTCGATATATTCCCGCGCGTGATCGACCAGATGCATATAGTGCACACCAGATGGGCAAGTGGTCATGCAAGCCAGACAGGACAGGCACCGATCGATATGTTTGACCGTCTTTTCATCGGGCTGCCGCTCGTTTTCGAGCATATCCTTGATCAGATAGATGCGCCCGCGCGGACTGTCCAACTCGTCGCCAAGAACCTGATAGGTCGGACAAGTCGCCGTGCAGAATCCGCAATGGACGCAATTGCGCAGAATTTCGTTCGCGCGCTTGGTTGCCGGGTCTTGCAGCTGCCGTTCTGAGAATGATGTCTGCATAAACCTATCCCATCAGCCCCGGATTAAACAATCCACGTGGGTCAAACTTAGCGCGCAACCCCTTTGTCAGGCTCGAGACGGCCGCGTTCTCCGGTTGAAAACGCCCCAGTCGCGCGACTGTTTCTGCATCCGCTCGTACAAGTGTCGCGTGGCCAGAAAACACACCCAGACGCGCGCGCAGATCCGTACCTTTCGGGACGCGCAGCCAGACAAGCCCACCGCCCCAGTCGAAAAGCAACTGATCCGCTTCGGCACGCGCTGAAACTTCGGCCGCATCTCCGGGTTTTACTGAAAGCCGCCAGACATCCCCGTCCTGCCCCTGAAACGGATGAGCATCGCGGATACCAGCCCAAAGCGTGTCTGCATCCGCTTCCTCTGAAATCTCTCCAAACCGGGACAGTTCAGCCGTCAATCTGCCTGTGCGATATGCGACCGCGTCCGTGAAGCCTTCGACCCTAAGCAGGGCTTTCCCGGCGTCGGGATCATACGCGGCCCCCGTTACCTCGAACGGCGATCTCAGCGCAGCGGACAGAACCCGAACCGCAGTTCCAGCATCCCGAACTCCAACAGATAGTGTTGCGGCGCGTTCCGGTTTGGGCAGCACCTTCAGCGAGACCTCGGTCAAAACCCCTAAAGTACCCCAGGACCCGCCCATCAATTTGACCAGATCGTACCCGGTGACGTTCTTCATCACGCGGCCACCGTTCTTGATCACCTGCCCGCGCCCATTGACATAGCGTACCCCCAGCAGAAAATCCCGGCAGGCCCCGGCTTGTATCCGTCGCGGGCCCGAAATATTGGCCGCGACGACGCCGCCAATGGTCGGTTCACCTTGTGTCCCCAGCAATCCGCGATGATCCATCGGCTCAAACGCCAGGTGCTGGCCCTCTGCTTCCAGCGTCGCCGTGATCTCGGCCAAGGGCGTCCCCGCCCGTGCAACAAGGGTCAGCGCCCCGGGTTCGTATAGCGTAATACCGCGCAAAGCTCCGGTTTCGACTTCCGCATACGGGCTGGCAATTCCACGCGTCCCGCCTCCGACAATGCGTACAGGGTTTTCTAACCCGACCACCAGCTTTGCCAGATCGGCCTCAGTCTCAGGTCTCATTGGCTTCATCTTTTCCAAAATACTCCGGGGGCAAGGGGGCGGCACCCCCTTATTCTGCAGCCATACGCCGCGGCTCCGACACGTCGAGCGGAAACACTTTGGCCGCGTTCAGCAGCCAATTGGGATCGAAAACGTCCTTAACCGCCATCTGCGCCTCAAGGTCGGCAGGTGAATATTGATGAGACATCAGATCCCGCTTTTCGATCCCCACACCATGTTCCCCAGTCAGACAGCCGCCCTCGTCAACACACAGCTTCAGAATCTCTGCCCCAAAAGCTTCGCATTTTTCCAGATCGCCGGGTTTGTTGGCATCGAACAAGATCAGCGGATGCATATTTCCGTCGCCCGCGTGGAACACATTTCCGACCGGCAACCCAAACTCCTCACTCAATTCTCCGATACGACGCAGAACGGTTGGTAGGGCTGACACCGGGATCGTGCCATCCAGACACATATAATCGTTCAATTGTCCCATGGCACCGAATGCAGATTTCCGACCCAACCAGATCTTGGCGCTTTCCTCAGCCGACTGGCTTTCGCGCAATTCAACCGGGTCATGGCGTTTTGCTATCTCGATGATTTTCGAAAGCTGAAAATCTATTTCAGCGTCAGACCCCTCCACTTCGACGATCAGCAGCGCGTTGCAATCGGGATACCCGGCATGGGCGAAATTTTCGCAGGCCCTGATGCACAATGTATCCATGAACTCGATCGCGACCGGCAATATGCCCGATTGGATGATGTCCGAGACACACTGCCCCGCAACCTCATTGTCATTAAAACCCATCAGGACCGGTCGTGCGCCCTCGGGCTTGCGAAGAATACGCAGCGTGGCCTCGGTCACCACACCCAGTTGACCTTCGGACCCACAGATGACGCCCAACAGGTCCAGACCTGGTGCATCCAGATGCGCACCACCGATTTCGACAACGCTGCCGTCCATCATGACCATGGTCACGCCCAACAGGTTGTTTGTTGTTACCCCATATTTGAGGCAATGCGCTCCGCCCGAGTTCATCGCGATATTGCCAGCAATGGCACAGGCCAGCTGCGAAGACGGATCGGGGGCGTAGAAGAAATCCTCTTCCTCGACCGCACCGGTAACGCTTAGATTGGTGCGACCCGTCTGTACTTTGATGAAGCGGTTGTCATAGTCGATTTCCAACACCTCATTCATCCGTGCGACGCCCAGAATGACGCAATCCGCCGTCGGCAAGGCTCCACCGGCCAGTGAAGTTCCCGCCCCGCGCGGCACCACAGGCACGTTTTCGTCATGACAAATGCGCAGAACATCCGAAACCTGCTGTGTGCTTGACGGCAGCACGGCCAGCATTGGCGGGCATTTATAGGCCGTCAAAGCGTCACACTCGTAAGCGCGGGTTTCGGAGGGGTCATGGATGATCGCATCTTCGGGCAGAACCCGCGACAGCCGCGCAACAAGCGCAGATTTCCGGCTCAGAACATCCGGGCTTGGCTTTGGCATCTCCATGGCATTCCTCCTTTTGGTAAAATTATATTACCAATTTATCGCACTGGCAAGTTCCCATGCCCGACCTTACTGTCGCGGTCATGATCTGGATCGAACGTGCCGCTCTTTTTGCCCCTCTAGACTACGCATCATTGCTTTTGCTGCTGGTTGCGTGGCTGTGGATCGGGTGGAAAATCGAACATCCGTCACCGCAGAGGCAATCCGTAGCCCTCATGATGGACGATTACCGGCGCGACTGGATGCGCGAGATGGTGACCCGCCAACCGCGCATGTTCGACGCGCAAGTCGTGGCGGCCATGCGGCAGGGCAGTACATTTTTCGCGTCGACCACGATGATTGCCATCGGGGGCGGGCTGGCCTTGCTGGGCAACACCGAAAGGCTGGCAGGCGTCGCAATTGACCTTGCCATCGGCAGTGTCCCGGCAATGGTCTGGGAGATCAAAATCCTTTTCGTCGTATTGCTGCTGGCCAACGCATTTCTGAAATATGTCTGGGCGCACCGCCTTTTCGGATACTGCGCCGTGTTGATGGCTGCAGTTCCCAATGACCCCGAAGACCCGCAAACCTATCCCCGCGCCGGTCAGGCGGCTGAGATCTGTGTCACCGCCGCGCGCAGCTTCAACCGCGGTCTGCGCGCAACCTATTTTGCACTGGCGTCGTTGGCATGGCTTCTTGGACCTGTCGCGCTCATTTTGGGCACAGCGGTCACGTTTGGCGTCTTGTATCGGCGCGAGTTCGCCTCACACTCCCGGGAAATACTGATGGCCCGAGCCGCCAGCACGGATACGTGATACCGATGCGCTATCCCACTGGTTACACTGGTGCGATGCGATACTTGATTCTCTTCGCCTTACTGGCCAGCCCTGCCCTTGCCGACCCGCCAACAATCGAACAGGTCCTCACCAGTGCAAACAGTGATACATGGCGGTTCGATGTGACGATCCGGCATCCCGATACGGGTTGGGATCATTACGCCGACGGCTGGCGTGTTCTGGATATGGATGGAAACGAGTTGGGAATGCGCGTCCTGCTCCATCCTCACGAAACCGAACAACCCTTTACCCGCTCTCTGGGCGGGGTGGTCATTCCCGATGGCATGACCCAGGTGCAAATTCAGGCGCGGTGCATCGTCGATGGATGGAATGAAGGCACCACAGTGGTCAAACTGGATTGACCCTCAGAAAATACCCATGGCCAGACCGGCACTCAAAGCGGCTCCTGTCTCGCGGCATTGATCCAGTTGGTCTTGCGGGATTGTCTTTTCGGCCAAAATGGCCTCGGGCGTTTGCGCATGAGTACAGATGATCAGCGGAGGCTGAACAGCTTTTAATCGCCAACCGGTGGCTATCCGTGCGATCTGACGGGCGGCGTTTTCACCATCCGATCCTGCGCAAATCATCTGCGCATAGGGTCGGCCTTCTAGCTTTCCCAGCACCGGGTAGTAACAGCGGTCAAAGAATTCCTTCATCAGACCCGAAATTGCCGCCAGATTTTCTGGTGCGCAAAAAATGTAGCCATCGGCAGCCAACAGATCGTCCGGCCCGGCTTGATCGGCTGGCATAAGCTTTGTGTCAGCCTCACCTCGCGCCGCTTCGGCCGCGGCTTCGGCCATCTGCCGGGCACCGCCTGTGCGCGAGTGGTAGACAATCAGTAGCTGCGCCATGTCAGACCCGGTGATAGGGGCCACCTGACAGAATGGTCGCGGCCCGGTAAAGTTGCTCGGCCAGCATCACACGGACCAGCATATGGGGCCAGACCATCGACCCGAATGAAATGGAAAAATCCGCCTCGGTCCGCAGAACCGGGTCAATTCCATCCGCACCACCGATCACAAATGCCAGGTCCTGCCGACCCGCGTCGCGCCAATCACCCAGCTTCTTCGCGAAATCGGGCGAGGACATGACACGCCCCCGTTCATCCAGCGTGCACAACACCGCCCCTTTGGGCAGGGCCTTGCGCAGCAGCGCGGCCTCGGCTGCCATCCCTGCGTTTTTCTTGTCTTCAACCTCGATCACCTGCGCAGGCCCAAGGCCCAGCGCACGGCCGGTCCGGTCAAATCGGGTCAGGTAATCGTCAAGCAGTGTCTTCTCGGGTCCGGCGCGCAATCGCCCGACCGCAACTATGCTGATACGCATATCTCTCTCGCCTCCGGCCTGTTAATGCAGGCCGGGATAGCGCCTCAGTTCGCCGAGGCGCTGCCGCCCTGAGGCAGCCACATCTTTTCCAGCTGATAGAATTCACGCACTTCGGGGCGGAAGATATGGACGATGACGTCGCCCGTATCGATCAGCACCCAGTCGCCGGTATCCTTGCCTTCGACCTTCGAGGTGAAACCGAATTCCTGCTTGATGCGATCCGTCAGCTTTTCCGCCATGGCCGACACCTGACGGGTCGACCGACCCGAGGCAATCACCATGTGATCCGCAACCGATGACTTGCCCTGCAGGTTGATCTGCACGACGTCTTCGGCCTTGTCATCGGAAAGTGAGGAAAGGATTCGTTCAAGCAGCTTGTCGCTGATTGACTGAGAGTGGGCCATTATGTTGACCCCATCATCGGCGGGCAAACCCGCCTGTGTATGTAGAGACAGGACATAGTCCTCCTTTGTTGCGCGCCGTGAAACCCCGGCGCCGGGGTACTAATAAGGTAGCAAGGGGAATGCAACATTTCAATGAATGCGCGCTGCAGCGCGTACACAGACGCTTACTCTGTGATGATCTGTTGCGCAGTTGCGCCGTCCGGTAACAGTCGGATTTCGCGCTGCGGGAAGGGGATCGAGATACCTTCTTCCTTGAATGCGTCCCAAAGCGCCAGATAGACATTGCCCCTGATATTGGTCAGCCCCTTTGTCGGGTCGCTGATCCAGAACCTCAGCACATAATCCACGCTGCTGTCACCAAATCCGGTGATGTGGCAAACCGGTTCATGTTTGCCGCCGCTCAGGACCCGGGCAACCGCCTTTACCGCCCTGATTGCGGTTGCGCGCACTTTATGCGGATCGTCGTCATAGCTGGTACCAAAATCCAGATCCAATCTCACGAACCGGTCGGAATGCGACCAGTTCACCACCTGGTTGGTAATCAGATCTTCGTTTGGTATCAGGTACTCGCGCCCGTCCCGTGTTACGACCGACACATATCGCGCGCCAAGTGCATTGATCCAACCGAACGTATCCCCCAACGAGATCACATCGCCCGGTTTGATCGAGCGGTCCATCAGGATGATGATCCCCGATATCAGGTTCGACACCACTTTTTGCAAACCGAACCCGATACCCACGCCGATGGCGCCGGACAAAAGCGCGATGCCGGTCAGATCGAACCCCAACGTTCGGATCGCAGCCATAAAGACTGCCCCGTAAAGCAGAACCTGTATGCCTTTTGACAGCAGCACCTGCATGGACGGGGTTATGTCGTCATTGCTTTGCAATGCGCGTTCGGCTGCGCGCGTGCCGATACGGGCCAGTGTCAGCAGGATGCCAATCAGCAAAGTTGCCTTGAGAATCCCAAGAGCCGAAATATGCAGGTCCCCAATGGAAATTGCGACACCGTCAAGAAAACCCGCGACATCATCCGTCAGATTCAGCGCGACAAGCGTTGCGTAGATCCACATTGCCCACTTGAAAATCCGGCGAAGCGTGCGGTTTTGGACCAGTCTCGCGACCAGTGCTATCGCCAGCCACGCCGCCGCCAACGTAGCTATCACCCCGATAATATAGCTGCGCGACGGCCAGGTGAGCTGCTGCATGGTCAGATACAATGCCCACGAAAGCAGAATGAAGTAGACCAGCGCCAACCGCCGCATCAGCTGAACCAGAACCCGCAGCCGCCATTTCGGCCATCCCGTGCGTGAACGAGCCCAGGCATCCCATCTAGACTGGGTCAGGAATTTCAGCAGCAAAGCCAGCGCCCACAGCAACAGGATGATAAGCAGTTGATATTGTCGCCAGCCCGGCGTGACGATCAGATCAAGCAGCCTCTCGAATTGCGCGGAAAAAGCCGCAACCATGTTGTTATAGAGGTCGGTCAGCGTACTTGGGATCAGGTCTTGGTTCATGCACGTCTCCTGCGGGGCCAGCTTGGACAGCAATGCAGGGCGATGCAAGCCTGACACTGGTTTTGAACCTTGATTGCCGGAAGGGCGCGGTATATCTGAACCGCATGAGACTCAATGTGGCCCAACTTCAGAATCTGGAAGATCGCGCGCGCTTGCGTGAACGGTTCTTTGGCGCTGCCCGCACGGTTTTGGCGCGCCTATCCGTCGCCTGAGCCAACTCGCCAGCTATTTCTCATTACATACGGGAGAGGACCGATGTCCCCCAAGACACTCTATGACAAGATCTGGGATGCCCATGTCGCGCACGAAGCCGATGATGGAACCTGCCTGCTTTATATCGACCGCCATTTGGTGCACGAAGTCACCAGCCCGCAGGCATTTGAAGGGCTGCGCATGGCAGGCCGTAAAGTGCGCGCGCCGGAAAAAACCATCGCTGTACCGGACCACAACGTGCCGACCACACCGGACCGCGTGAATGGGATCGAAAACCCGGAATCACGCATTCAGGTCGAGGCGCTGGACAAGAACGCCAAGGATTTCGGCATTCACTACTACCCGGTAAATGACGTGCGCCAGGGCATTGTCCACATCGTTGGCCCGGAACAAGGTTGGACCCTGCCGGGTATGACCGTTGTCTGCGGCGACAGCCACACAGCGACCCACGGTGCATTCGGCGCGCTGGCCCACGGCATCGGTACGTCCGAGGTTGAGCATGTTCTGGCCACGCAAACGCTGATCCAGAAGAAGTCCAAGAACATGAAGGTGGAAATCACCGGCAAGTTGCAACCGGGCGTGACCGCCAAGGACATCACTCTGGCTGTGATCGGTGAGACCGGCACTGCTGGCGGTACCGGCTATGTCATCGAGTATTGCGGCGAAGCAATCCGTGATCTGTCGATGGAAGGACGCATGACCGTCTGCAACATGGCGATTGAAGGCGGGGCTCGTGCTGGTCTGATCGCGCCGGATGAAACAACGTTCGACTATGTCAAAGGCCGCCCGCACGCGCCGAAAGGGGCGCAGTGGGAAGCGGCTCTGACATGGTGGAAAACGCTTTACACCGACGAAGACGCGCATTTCGACAAGGTCATCACTCTGCGCGGCGAAGACATCGCGCCGGTCGTGACCTGGGGCACCAGCCCCGAGGACGTTCTGCCGATCACCGCAACCGTCCCGAACCCCGAGGATTTCGAAGGCGGCAAAGTCGATGCAGCCCGCCGCTCCTTAGAGTATATGGGACTGAAAGCCGGCCAGAAGCTAAGCGAAGTTGAGATCGACACCGTCTTTATCGGCTCGTGCACCAACGGCCGGATCGAGGACCTGCGAGCCGCCGCCGAGATTCTGAAAGGCAAAAAGATCAAGGACGGCATGCGCGCCATGGTCGTTCCAGGTTCGGGTCTGGTCCGCGCGCAGGCCGAAGAAGAAGGTCTGGCGGATATCTTCAAAGAAGCCGGTTTCGAGTGGCGTCTGGCAGGATGTTCGATGTGTCTGGCGATGAATCCCGACCAGTTGCAACCGGGTGAACGCTGCGCCGCGACTTCGAACCGCAACTTTGAAGGCCGTCAGGGCCGGGGCGGGCGTACCCACCTGCTGAGCCCGGCAATGGCCGCCGCAGCGGCAATCACAGGACGGCTGACAGACGTTCGTGAAATGATGTAAGCTACCCTCATAACTGGATATTTGAGGGATTGAAGACATGAGTGACTGGACAAAATGGCTATTGCTTGGACTTCTGTCCATCGTGTTCGGCATCTTTGTGCTGGGCGCACCGGTCGTGGCATCAATTACCGTGACGGTGGTCACAGGTGTGTTGCTGTTGATTTCGGGCGCATTGCAGGTTGTTGGCGGCTTCACAGTCGAAGGGACAGGCAACAAGATACTGTCACTTATCATGGGTGTCGTGATGCTGTTTCTGGGCTGGTCCTTTCTGGATCACCCACTGCAAGGAACGCTGACACTGGCAACCGTCTGCCTGATCCTGTTCATGGCTGGCGGCATTGCCCGCGTGATCCTGTCGTTCCAGATGCGTGGAACACAGTATTTCTGGGCGACGCTGGTCTCGGGCATCATGTCGATTGTTCTTGCAATCCTGATCTGGCGCTTTGCTGCAATGGACCCTTCGGTGCTGCTGCAATTGCTGGGCATCCTGCTGGGGATCGAGATGATCTTTAACGGGCTCGGCCTTGTCTTCATGGCGTTCTTCGTCAAGGACGCACCAAAAGAAACGAAACAAACTTAACGCGGGGTCTGGGCGCGGCCCTCTCCCGCAGGAGTGTGAACATGGATAAGTTTGAAAAAGTCCACGGGGTGGCCGCCCCAATGCCGCTGATCAATATCGACACCGATATGATCATCCCGAAAGTACACCTGAAAACCATCAAACGGTCGGGCCTGGGTGTCGTTCTGTTCGACGAGATGCGTTATCACGATGACGGTCGGGAGAATGAAGAATTCGTCCTGAACAAGCCCGCCTATCGCGAGGCCGAGATTCTGGTTGCTGGCGACAATTTCGGCTGTGGGTCCTCACGCGAACACGCGCCCTGGGCGATCAAGGATTTCGGCATCAAGGTCGTGATCTCGACCAGTTTTGCCGACATCTTCTTCAACAACTGTTTCAAGAACGGCATTCTGCCGATTGTTGTCGGGGTAGAACACCACGCGATCCTGATGGATGATGCGCATAAAGGCGAAAACGCCCGCATGACCGTACATCTGGAAGACCAGCAGATCACCACATCGGACGGCGTCGTGATCGATTTCGAAATCGATCCTCACCGCAAGCACTGCCTGCTGAATGGTCTGGATGATATCGGGCTGACGATGGAAAAAGATCATCACATCGACAAGTTCGAGGATCACGCCAGTCAGGCCCGTCCCTGGGTGTGATTCTGGGGGCGAATCTGTGGATACTCAACCTGACGGGGTCGCCAAGGCGGCCCCGCTCGCATTCTTGGGGTTGATTTTTCGAAAACCACAACATGTGGGTATCAATTTGAGATACACGTCGGATTTGCGTCGAAAATGATGCAATACCGCACCAGTTGCGCCATCTTTTTGCCCGAAATCCCGTGTTTTCTGCACCTCGGCTTGAGCAAAATGCCGCTTATCGTTCATGTTGACGCTGAAGAGGCATCCGTCAACGTCAGACGAAGCGACGGGCACAAGTTGGAAACAAGTCGACAAAGATCGGCTGATCCGGTTTGAAAAAGGGTTCGGATAGTGATTGCGCGCACAACAGGGGCGGCGATACGCGGTATACTTGTTGCACTTATGGTGCTGACACCTGCGTTGTACCTGCCTGTCTCATCTACGAACGGGACCGAGATACTGGTCTTTCTCGCGATCCTCGCGTTTATCCTGACCTTTGCCGAATACAATTCAGCCTTTCCCAGCTTCATCGAATTTCGCGACGCGCCCCCGGTCAATCGCCTTCGGTTTGTCGGCCTGATGTCGATGGTCACCTTTCTGACGCTGATCTGCAAAAACGCCTTTGAACCAACGCAGTTGACCACATTCTCTTATTCGGTTGGTTTGGCTGTCGCAAATGTGGTGGATTTCCCCTATTCTCCGGTGCGCCTCATCGTGTTGATGTTGCCCCCGGATGCCAGCCACGCCTTGATTGAACTGGTCCGCATCACGGCCAGCGTGGCTTATGTCGCGGCATTGGTCACGATTGTCAGCTTTGCCTATGCGGTCAGGGTTCGGGGTTGGCCAACCGGAAATGGTGCCTTCAATGTTTGGACAAACCTGCCGCTGTTTGACCCGACCAAAGGGGGCGATGTCGTTACGCGCCTTCAACGGGATGGCCGCCTGAACATCTGTATCGGCATTCTGCTGCCATTCCTCATTCCGGCGATAATCAAGTTGATGAGCAGTGTGATCGCCCCAATCTCTCTCGGGAACCCACAGACCTTGATCTGGACCATGAGCGCATGGGCCTTCCTGCCCGCCAGCATGATCATGCGCGGCATGGCGACCCTTAGGATCGCGGGCTTGATCATGGAAAAACGCCGCGCTTATTCGACCAGCGAGTCAACACAGGCCGCATGATCCGCACCCTATGTCTGCTATTGCTGCCCTTTGCGGCACAGGCAGAGGTCGTGCGTATCGCCACCTATAATACCGAGCTCAGCGAAAAAGGTCCTGGCCTACTGCTTCGCGACATTCAACGCGATGACGCGCAGGTTCTGGCCGTTGTCGACGTTATCGCGTCGGCGCGCCCTGACATAATCGCCCTTCAGGGTATCGATTGGGATCTGAACAATACTGCTGTAATCGCCCTGACCGGGAAACTGCGCAACGCGGGGCTTGATTACGGATATTACCTTGCCACACAACCCAATGCCGGGCTGGAAACCTCGCTTGATCTGGACGGTGATGGCAAGACCCAAGGCCCCGGCGACGCCCAAAGCTGGGGGCAATTCACAGGTCAAGGTGGGCTGGCGGTGTTGTCGCGATATGAAATCATCACCGCTGAGGTTCAGGATTATTCCGAGCTGTTGTGGCGGAGTTTACCGGGCGCCACCCTGCCCGGCGTAAACGGGCACCCCTTCCCGTCTGACGCGGCACATCAGATACAACGCCTGTCTTCTACCGCACATTGGGTTGTACCGATCGAAACCCCTTATGGGCGGCTCAATCTCATGACCTTTCATGCCGCGCCACCCGTTTTCGATGGGCCCGAGGATCGAAACGGATTGCGCAACCAGGATGAGATCCGGCTCTGGTCTGTTTTACTGAACGGTGAACTGGGGCCAGTTCCCGAAGGTCCCTTCGTAATCGCCGGCGATGCCAACCTTGACCCAACGCGTGGAGAGGGCCGTAAACAGGCCATTCAGTCCCTTCTGGCCCATCCGCGTTTGCAAGACCCGCTGCCGAAAGACCCGTCAGGTTCAACCTCAACGGTCGCGTGGAAGGCCACTGGTGAAATGCGCGTGGATTATGTGCTGCCGTCGGCCGACCTGCGCATTTCGGATGCCGGTATAACGTGGCCGGAAGAAGGCACCAAGCTGTACGAATCCGCCATGCGCGCCAGCAGGCACCGATTGGTCTGGATTGACGTCACCCTGCCCTAAGGCGTGACCGACTCTCCGTTCGCATAGGGCAAAGCCACAAGGCTGGGTGAGATCGCAGAACGCAATGCATCATCCAGATCTGTCTGATGCACGGAACCCAGCAACTCGGTCAGGTACGATCCGTCCAACTGATGTGGCACCTGCCACAGGTACCGCATTTCAATCAGGTGTGAGGACATGCGCCAGAATGGTCGCGCCAGCTGCAATGGCCACCATTGCATAGGCTTCACGGATATGTCCCGCCCGGTCACTCTCGTCAGAGACTGCGCGATCTCAGCTCCGGTCAGGGTGTAGCCAGCAAAAGGAACATCGCAGAACCGCGGCAGATCCTTTCGGATTTCACATAGCGCGACGGCAGCTTGGGCCAGATCAGGCAGATAGGCCCAGGCGTGCGGGGCCTCCGGATCTCCGGGATACACGAATTGATTGCGCGACAGATGCTTGATCATGACCTGATCGAACCAGTTTCCAGATGCCTCAGTGTCAATGAAATCGCCTGCTCGCAGAAGGATCGTTCTGACGGTTGAAGCGCGATACGCCTCCTCCATTTCAATCCGGATACGGCCAAGCGGATTGGTGGCCAAGTGCGGTGTAAGGCCGGACCATGGGCCTTGCGTGTCCGCTCCAAACACATAGACGTTGCCGGGAACCAGTACGGTGGCTCCGGTCTCGGACGCGGCGTCTATCACACGTCTGGTCAGGTCGGGCATTTCACGCGACCAATCAGGATAGAGCGGGTTCCACCCATTTACGATGACATCTACCCCTTTTGCCGCCTGGGAAAGAGAACCGGACCCGCGACGGAATGTCTGCACGGTCCAACCCGCATTCCGAAACGCCTTTGCAGCATTGCGCCCAAACCGGCCCGACGCGCCGAGTATCAGAGCAGTTTGTGTCATTGATGCCTCCTGTTTCAGGCCAACCTATCCATTCAATGCACGTATGGAATTGCCGGGAAATGTAGAATGTGTATTCAATTATGAATGGATAAAGCACTGACACATGCGGATTGGTCTCTGATCCAAAGCTTTCTGGCCGTGGCCGAAACAGGATCCCTGTCTGCCGCTGCTCGGCACCTTGATCGCAGCCAACCCACATTGGGGCGGCAAGTACAAAGCCTTGAGACCGAACTGGGCGTATCCTTGTTCGACCGGCACGCGCGTGGCTTGAAACTGAGCGTGGCAGGTTCCCAACTCTTGCCAATGGCGCAGCAAATGCACAGCGCCATGACTGCCTTCAGCCTTGCCGCCGCAGGGCAGTCGCAACAGCTTGAAGGCTCGGTCCGCATCACCGCTTCGGTCTTCGCGTCGCATCATCTGCTGCCTCCGATTCTGGCGAATATCCGAAGGCAGGAACCCGCCATTCAACTTGAGCTGGTCGCCACCGACACCACGGAAAACCTGTTGTACCGCGAGGCAGATATTGCCGTTCGCATGTATCGCCCCGCGCAAATGGATATCATTTCGCGTTATCTGGGTGAGGTGCCGTTATGCTTCTGCGCGGCCAGGTCCTATCTCGACCGTAAGGGACGCCCCAAGACACCCGAGGAACTTTTTTCCCACGACCTTGTGGGGTTTGACGCCAATCAGGAAATCATCAAGGCCATGCGCGAAAAAGGATGGCCCGCAAGCCGCAACAGTTTTGCGACCCGCTGCGATCTGCAAAGCGCCTATTGGGAACTGATCCGCGCGGGATGCGGCATTGGCTTCAGTCAGGTCCAGATGGCCGAAGCCGACCCGGATGTCGAAATCTTGCCGCTGGATGTTGAAATCCCGGTTCTGCCCGTATGGTTGGCTGCGCCGCAGGCCATGCGCCAGACCCCACGTATCCGCAGGGTCTGGGATTTGCTGGCAGAAGGGCTCAAGGCCAGCCTCTGAGGATCAAAGAGGGCCCGTATACGTTCCGCGCGCCGGGTAGTTATTGCCCAACGTGAACTTCAGACCATCCGCGATATCCGACATCGACGGACGTCCAAAAGGCGTGGTCTGCTGCCACCCAAAATAAAGCGTCCGGTCAGGTGTGATGTAAAAATGTCCGGGTTCCGCAAACAGGTCTGGTTCGGCACTGCCTTCGCGCCTGGTCGAGATGTTCAGCCCCCAACCCTCCCGTGCCTCAGACAGGGGCAGGCTGTGGCCTACACGCAGGCGGGAAACATTGGCTTTTGCGGCGGTTTCAGCGGCACGTTCGGCGGTATCGGTGGTGATCATGATAACCTCGACACCCAGCGCCGCGAAATCGTCCAGCGCCGCCTCGGCCTCGGTCATCTGCCTGATGCAGATCGGGCAATGCAATCCGCGATATTGAATCACCAGCGTTCCGTTTTCGCCCTTGTTGGTCTCGAGGTCGAAACTGCCATGGGCGACAGTTTCGATTTTCAGCGCAGGAACCAGATTTCCGGGTGTCAGCATGTGTTTTCCTTGTGTTTTGACAGGTCTGTCTCATTGACCCGATGCTGCGCAGACGCTAGGGCCTGTGCAACAAAACGCAAGGAGACCCTTCATGCCCAACCCCTCGCTCCTCATCCTGCCCGGAGACGGAATTGGCCCAGAAGTTATGGCCGAAGTGCGCAGAATCATCGATTGGTTCGGTGCCAATCGTGGTCTTCAATTTGACGTGAGCGAGGACCTGGTGGGCGGAGCCGCTTATGACGCCCACGGCAAGCCTCTGTCCGATGAGACCATGGCAAAGGCGCAAGAGGTTGACGCGGTTCTGCTGGGCGCCGTCGGCGGTCCGAAATACGACGATCTGGATTTCAGCCTGAAACCCGAGCGTGGCCTGCTGCGCCTGCGTAAGGAAATGGACCTGTATTCGAACCTGCGCCCCGCGCAGTGTTTTGACGCGCTTGCCGATTTCTCTTCGCTGAAGAAAGACATCGTTGCCGGTCTGGATATCATGATCGTGCGCGAATTGACGTCGGGCGTCTATTTCGGTGAGCCGCGAGGCATCTTCGAGGAAGGCAACGAACGCGTCGGCATCAACACCCAGCGTTACACCGAATCCGAGATTGAACGTGCTGCGCGCTCGGCTTTTGAACTGGCAATGCGCCGCAACAAAAAGCTGTGCTCGATGGAAAAAGCCAACGTGATGGAATCGGGCATCCTGTGGCGCGAAGTCGTCACCCGCGTCGCAGCGGACTACCCCGAAGTTGAGCTGAGCCATATGTACGCCGACAACGGCGCGATGCAGCTTGTGCGCGCACCGAAACAGTTTGATGTGATCCTGACCGACAACCTGTTCGGTGACATCCTGTCCGACTGCGCCGCGATGCTGACCGGGTCGCTGGGCATGTTGCCTTCGGCCTCTCTCGGCGCGCCGATGGCTAATGGTCGGCCCAAGGCAATGTATGAACCCGTCCATGGCTCGGCCCCGGATATCGCGGGTCAGGGCAAAGCCAACCCGATCGCCTGTATCCTCAGCTTTGCTATGGCCCTGCGCTACAGCTTTGATCAGGGCGAAGAAGCGGATCGTCTGGAGGCCGCAATCGAGAAAGTATTGGCCGATGGTGTACGCACCGGCGACCTGCTTGCAGATGAGGGCGTTCAGCCTGTATCAACCACTGAAATGGGCGACGCGATCCTTGCGGCCTTGGATGCCAGCGTCTGAAACACAAAACAGCGAAATGACAAAAGGCGGTGCCCGATGCACCGCCTTTTTTCGTTTTTTCCCTCAGAGAAGGCTCTAGTTTCCACCGAAAATATTCTTCAGCAGATTGTTGATATCATCGGCAAAGCCTCCGCGCTTTCGACGCGGTTGTGGCTGTGCGACCTGAACCGGAGGTGCCGGTGCCATCATCGGCAAAGGTGTGGGTGTCATCCCTTCGGTGACACGCAGCATGGTTTCTCTCCAGATTTCCGCAGGCAAACCTCCGCCGGTCACACCAGATAGGGGCGTGTTGTCGTCATAGCCCATCCAAACGCCGGTTACGTAATCCGCAGTAAACCCGATGAACCATGCGTCCCGCGCCGCCTGGGTTGTGCCCGTTTTGCCCGCCACCTGCCAGCCGGGCAACTTGGCCCGTCCACCTGTGCCTTCGGACACCACACGTTCCATCATCCATGTCAGCTGTTTGGCAGCCGCGTCGTTGATTACCCGTTCACCGATACCGGTTGTCGTAACCATGACAGGTGCTTCATCACCCAGCAGCTTCAACTCGGTCAGGCCATAAGGTTCAACGGCAGAGCCGCCGTTCAGAATACCTGCATAGGCCCCCGTCATCTCAATCAGCGTGCTTTCCGACGCGCCCAGCGCCAAGGCCGGACCTTGCGCCAGATCGCTGGCAATGCCAAAACCACTGGCCACGGTGCGGACGTTATCCAAACCCGAAATCTCGGCAACTTTCACCGCCGGAATATTCAGCGAGTTCTTCAAAGCATCCGCCAGTGACACGCGCCCGTAGTACTTGTTGGTATAGTTCTTGGGGCACCATTGACCGGACCCGGGAATGTTCACGCAGTAAGGTTCATCCATCACCGTATCCAGCGGCGAATAGCCGAGTTCCAGCGCGGTGGCGTAGACAAAAGGTTTGAAGGACGAACCGGTTTGGCGCTTGGCGATGGTGGCCCGGTTGAACACCCCGGCAACCCGTGTTTCTCGGCCGCCGACCATGGCTCTCACCGCTCCGTCCGCGGACATGACCACGATGGCCGCCTGCGCCTTGGAGCCTTCGCGCACCTTTTCCTGAAAGATGAATTGCAAAGCCTCTTCCGCCGATCGCTGAATCCGCTGATCCAAAGTCGTCTGAATCACAACATCTTCGGTTGTGTTATCACCAAAATAACTGGGAAGTTCCGAAACAACCCAATCTGCGAAATAGCCGCCCGCTCGGGCAGCTGCAGCTTCAGACAGTTGCGCCGGGCGCGTACGCGCTTCGCTGGCCTGTGCGGCGGTCAGATATCCCTGATCCTCCATCAGACCGATCACCAGCCGCGCCCGATCCTGAGACCGTTGCAGGTTGTTGGTCGGCGCATAACGTGTAGGCGCAACCAGCAGACCAGCCAGCATCGCGGCCTCTGCGGGCGAAACCTCGGCGGCAGATTTTCCAAAGTAGCGCTGGCTTGCGGCTTCGAACCCACGCGCGCCTGCGCCAAGAAAAGCGCGGTTCAGGTAGATCGTCAGGACCTCGTCCTTGGAGTATTTCACCTCCATTGCCAGCGCATAGACAGCCTCCTTGGCCTTGCGCCACAAGGAACCCTGACGGCAGTCGGCCTCATACGCGGCCTCGGAATCCCAATCGCCGGGATCATAGGGAACACCCAGACACAGCAGTTTCGCGGTCTGTTGCGTGATCGTCGATCCGCCATGCCCGGACAAAGGCCCGCGGCCTTCTTTCAGGTTGATGCTGACCGCGCTGGCGACACCACGCGGGCTGACCCCGAAATGCCGGTAAAATCGTTTGTCTTCGGTTGCGACAACCGCGTTTTTCAGATGCGGAGACACGGTATCGGCCGTGATCACGCCACCAAACTGATCACCACGCCAGGCAAAGACCTTGCCGTCACGATCCAGTAAGGTCACGGACCCCCGCGCACGCCCATCCAGCAAGGCATCCACATCCGGCAAGGTTGCGTAGACGATACCCACCGCCAGCGCGAGCAGCATGGCCGAAATCGCGCCGACACGCCAGGTCAGGCCCCAGATCAGCCGCCAGATCCACCGGAACAAACGGCGAAAGATACCACCGCCTTTGCCCCCTGATGACTTGCGGGTTTTCCTGCGTGTGGTTTTGCGCGTGGCCGTTTTGCGCGCCGTCGATTTCTTGCCCGCCGCGCTTTTTGTCGCCGCCGGTTTTCGGCCCTTTGAAGGGTACCGTCTATCCGCGACCAATGTCGGCTTGCGGCGCTTGGACTCAGTCATGCTCAAACTCTGCCCGGTTATACTTTTTGGTCACCATACCTCGACAACCGCAGTATGTAGAGGTCCGATTTTCCGGAATTTCCCCTCTCTATAGTGCTCAATTATTAGTCGCAACGGCCGTGTTGTGCAAAAATTGTGCAACTTCGCGTTATTTTCCGACTGGTTTTGGACCCGGAAGCGTTTCTTACTGCGCCGCGGCGCGCTTTTTTTCTGCAGGTGCAAACAAGCCGGTCCCACCGGACAATCAGAGGGGAAAGACGTGAAACTGATCATTGCGACAATCAAGCCGTTCAAGCTGGAGGAGGTGCGCGAAGCACTGACCGAGGCTGGCGTGCGCGGCATGATGGTAACCGAGATCAAGGGCTTTGGCTCGCAGTCCGGTCACACCGAAATCTATCGTGGTGCCGAATATGCGGTGAACTTCGTGCCCAAGATCAAGCTTGAGATCGTGGTGCCTGCGACAATGGCCGACCAGATCGTCGAGACCATCACCAAAACCGCCAAAACCGGCAAGATCGGTGACGGCAAGATTTTTGTCCTCGATGTCGAACAGGCAATGCGTGTGCTTACCGGGGAAACCAACGAGGACGCGCTGTAAGTGCGCCCACTCACAATCATTCGAGGACTGACAATGAACCTGATGAAATCTCTCATCCCTGCCGCCGCCATTGTTGCGCTGCCGCAGATGGGTCTTACGCAAGAGGCCGCCGCAACCGGCGAAGCGGCACAGCACACCCAGTATATCTTTACTACGCTGCTGTTTCTGATGGCGGGCTTTCTTGTTTTCTTCATGGCCGCAGGTTTCGCCATGCTGGAAGGCGGTCTGGTACGATCCAAGAACGTTGCCATGCAGATGATCAAGAACGTGGCATTGTTTTCATTTGCCGCAATCATGTACTGGCTGATCGGGTTCAACCTGATGTATCCCGGCGACGGTTGGTCCATCACGGGCTGGCTTGGCCCGTTCTTCTCGACCACAACGCTTGATGCGGTTGGTGTTGCGCCGGCGGATGCGGCACTGGACTATGCTTCGGTCGGTTCAGACTTCTTCTTCCAGCTTGTGTTCGTGGCCGCGACCGCATCCATCGTTTCCGGCGCCGTGGCGGAACGGATCAAGCTTTGGCCCTTTCTGATCTTCGTCATCGTGCTGACAGGCATCATGTACCCGATTTCCGGTTCATGGAAATGGGGTGGCGGCTGGCTGGATGCCAAGGGCTTCTCGGACTTTGCCGGTTCGACCATCGTACACTCGGTCGGTGGCTGGGCTGCGCTGGCAGGGGCCCTTATCCTGGGTCCGCGGATCGGCAAGTACAAAGATGGCAAAGTTCACCCAATGCCCGGCTCTAACCTGGCGCTGGCAACCCTGGGAACGTTCATCCTGTGGCTGGGTTGGTTCGGATTCAACGGCGGCTCGCAGCTGGCGATGGGAACAGTGGGTGATGTATCGGACGTGTCACGCATCTTTGCCAACACCAACATGGCGGCTGCTTCGGGCTCGGTTGCAGCGCTGATCCTGACTCAGGTTCTGTACAGGAAGCCCGACCTGACGATGGTGCTGAACGGCGCGCTGGCGGGTCTGGTCTCGATCACGGCCGAACCGCTGGCCCCAACCCTGTTCGGTGCCCTGTGGATCGGTGCCGTGGGTGGTATTATCGTGGTCTTCGCGGTCCCGATGCTGGACAAGTTCAAGATCGATGATGTTGTCGGTGCCATCCCGGTCCACCTGTTCTGTGGCATCTGGGGCACCATTGCCGTCGTCTTCTACGGTGACGCAAGCCTGGGCGCGCAGCTTCTGGGCATCGCTGCATACGGCGTTTTCACCTTTGTCGGCGCACTGATCCTGTGGACGATCCTGAAATCCACCGTCGGCATCCGTGTCAGCGAAGAGGATGAGATCAACGGCCTCGACATGGCGGAACTGGGAATGGAAGCATACCCCGAATTCTCGAAAGGCTAAGCCTTGCCGCCACCTGACAAAAAAAACCCGGGCGTTCGCGCCCGGGTTTCCGTTTCGAATGTCGCGTCGGCGTCTAAACCCCGACATCCACAATTGCTTTGGCCAAAATCGGCACAGTCGCTGCGTTCAACCCGGCAATGTTTAGGCGACTGTCACCGACCATGTAGATACCGTGTTCAACGCGCAGTTTCTCGACCAGTTCCGGTGCCGCCCCAAGACGCGAGAACATGCCGCGGTGCTGGGCGATGAACCCAAACCGGTCGGATCCGGCCAGACGCTGCAACTCGTCAGCCAATTGCTGGCGCAGGCCCAGCATGGACAGGCGAACCTCTTCCAGTTCAGTTGCCCAGTCTGCCCGCAATGCTTCATCCATAAGAATGGTCGTCACCACGCGCGCGCCGTGGTCCGGCGGGAAGGAATAGTTCTGGCGATTCAAAAACGCCAGCGTGGCCTGATTCAACGCCGTTTCAGCCGCGTTGTCACTGACGGCCATCAGCAACCCGGTGCGCTCGCGATAGACGCCGAAGTTTTTGGAACATGACGCCGCAATCAGACATTCCTTTACCGATGAGGCCACCAGCCGCACGCCTTGCGCATCCTCTTCCAGACCGTCACCAAAACCCTGATAGGCAATGTCGATCATCGCAACGAGGCCCAGCGCATTGATCAGGTTCACAACCTCCTGCCATTGCACCATGTTCAGATTGGCACCGGTCGGATTGTGGCAGCAGCCATGCAGCAAAACCACGTCACCCGCTTTGGCGGTTTTCAGGTCTGCGATCATCCCATCGAAATCGACGCCCCGGGTCTCTTCATCGAAGTAACGATACTGAACGGTTTCCATCCCCAGGTAATTCAGGATCGACAGATGGTTGGGCCAGGTCGGGTTCGACACAAACACACGTGCCGAAGGGTTCGCCATCCGGATCAACTCGAACGCCTGACGACAGGCGCCGGTGCCTCCGGGTGTCGCCACTGCGGCGATGTTGCCACGCGGCACCGAAGTACCCAAAATCAATCCGATCATCGCATCCGCATATGCCGGATCACCGGCCAGACCGGTATAGGCCTTGGTTTCCTGTTCTTCCCAGATGCGCTGTTCGGCGGCTTTCACCGCGCGCATCACCGGCGTCACGCCTTCGGCATTCTTGTAGACACCAACACCCAGATCGATCTTCTGATCACGCGGGTCTTCGCGGTACATCTGCATCAGCGCCAGAATCTTGTCGGCGGGCTGCGGTTTCAGGTTCTCGAACATCAGTTCTCTCCGGTTGCGACGGGCAGGGTCGGGAAGGCACCCCATTCAGCCCAGGAGCCGTCATAAAGCGAGTGGTCTTTCTTGCCCATGCGTTCCAACGCAAGGCTGAGAATGGCGGCCGTGACACCTGAACCGCAAGAGGTGATAGCCGGTTTAGACAGATCGACGCCTGCAGCCTCGAATATGGCGCGGCAGTCCTCGGGCGACTTCATTGTTCCATTGGCGTTCAACAACTGCCCAAAGGGCACATTGCGCGAGCCCGGAATGTGGCCCGAACGCAGCCCTTCGCGCGGCTCGGGTGCGGTTCCGGCAAACCGGTCGGCCGAGCGGGCATCGATAATTTCGTGATCTGCCAGTTTGGCGGCGGCGGAAACTTGCGTGACATCGCGGACAAGCTGGTTTTGCACGCGAACAGTCATGTGACGGTCGCGAATGACCGGAGGCAGATCCTCGATCTCGCGCCCCTCGGCCTGCCACTTCGGCAACCCCCCATCCAGAACCGCGATGTTTTCCTGCCCCATCAGACGGAACAGCCACCAAACGCGCGCAGCAGACATCAGCCCGGCACCATCATAAACTACAACCTGATGACCATCACCGACACCCATGGCGCGCAGGCGCGACATGAATTTTTCGACCGGTGGCGCCATATGAGGCAGGTCGGAACGGTGATCTGATATCTCATCAATATCGAAGAACCGTGCTCCGGGGATATGCCCGGCATCATATTCGGCCTTGGCATCACGGTTTTGCGCGGGCAAATACCACGACCCGTCCAGAATCCGCAGATCCGGGTCTTTCATATGCGCGGCCAGCCATTCGGTGGATACGAGGGTTTTCGGATCGTCCTGCATCAAAGCCTCCCCTAAGCGAGCTTGGGGTTTCCCTATACCCCGTGGCATGGGCGTTCAAGGCTGGATAGCGCTAGCGCTTGCTAACCGCTGGATTTATCGCGCCTTACGCAGGCGGAAATGCTGGATGATGCCGATGAAGCTGATCACAATCCAAAACCCTTCGATCAGCATCGAGGCCAGATTGAAATTCTCAAGCAGCGAGAAGACGATCAGGACAGACCCCAGCAGGTTGATCACCGGAAAGGCCAGGTCATCGGAATTCATCATCCGCATCTGCGTCGCGAAATACGCCGCCACCACGATCAGCGCCCCGAATGAGCCGATGGCATCCACGATGGTAAGTGTGTCAAAGATAGCCGTCATATCTGGGCCGTGCCATTTTCAGGAAATTCAGTGTGTTGCGCATAGTGATGCATGTTCAGAAACGCGGCCCCCTGCGAACCGGCGCGATACCCGTGCGGCAGGTCCGCAGCAAAGCGCAACCCCTGCCCGGCCTGCAAAGGCACCCAATCCTCGCCACGCAGAATTTCCAAAGTACCACTGAGGACAAACACTTCCTCGGTCACCCCGACGGCATGAGCCGGGGATTCGTGGCTTTGGTTCGCGGCAAGGTTCACGTGAAAGGTCTCGGCTCCCAGTGCGGGATCGAAGGGAAAGACGATCTTGACCTCGATACTGCCGGGAAAGGTTACAGTCTGAAAGACCGATGGATCGCCCAGCGTTGTATCGATCAGCCCGCTGAGCGGTATCTGAAAGCCTTTGGCGATTTTCCAAAGCGTGGCGATCGTTGGGCTCGATTCGCCGCGCTCAATCTGACCTAGCATGGCTTTGCTGACCCCGGTCATCTCGGCGACTTTAGACAGGCTCAACCCCGAAGCTGTCCGCACATCCCGTAATTTCAGCGTAATGTCGTCCATAGCCATACCCGCGCCCTGCGATTTACCTTGTACGTTATAACGCACATGTGCTACGTGCGCTATAACGCACGAACCCCGAATTATGCAACCCGAGGCAACAGGGAAAACAGCATCATGCCAATGTACCGATCCAGAACCTCTACCCATGGCCGCAACATGGCTGGCGCACGTGGCCTTTGGCGGGCCACAGGTATGGGTGACGACGATTTCGGCAAACCGATCATCGCCATCGTCAACTCGTTCACGCAGTTTGTGCCGGGTCACGTGCATCTGAAGGACCTGGGCCAGATGGTCGCGCGCGAGGTCGAAGCCGCGGGTGGCGTGGCGAAAGAGTTCAACACCATCGCCGTGGATGACGGCATCGCAATGGGCCATGACGGGATGCTGTATTCGCTGCCCTCGCGCGAAGTGATCGCGGATTCGGTCGAATATATGGTCAACGCCCATTGTGCGGATGCGATGGTCTGCATTTCGAACTGTGACAAGATCACTCCCGGCATGCTGATGGCCGCCATGCGCCTGAACATCCCGGCCATTTTCGTCTCAGGCGGTCCGATGGAAGCGGGCAAGATCGACATCGCAGATCTGGAGGCCAAGAAGATTGACCTTGTGGACGCTATGGTGGCCGCTGCGAACGACAAGTTCACTGACGAACAGGTTCAGCATATCGAGGAAAACGCCTGCCCCACATGTGGTTCATGTTCGGGCATGTTCACCGCGAATTCGATGAATTGTCTGGCTGAGGCACTGGGTCTGGCCCTGCCGGGTAACGGCTCGACTCTGGCGACGCACGCAGACCGCAAAGAACTGTTCCTTGAAGCCGGCCGCAGGATCGTCGAGATCACCAAGCGCCATTACGATCTGGATGAAAAAGGCTTTCTGCCCCGTGAGATTGCCACCTTTGATGCGTTCGAAAATGCCATGAGCCTTGATATCGCCATGGGTGGATCGACCAACACGGTGCTGCACCTGCTGGCCATCGCGCATGAGGGTGAAGTTGACTTCACCATGGCCGATATGGACCGCCTCAGCCGTCGTGTTCCCTGCCTCTGCAAAGTCGCGCCCAACACCGAAAATGTGCATATGGAAGACGTCCACCGTGCCGGTGGTATCTTCTCGATCCTGGGTGAACTCAGCCGCGCGGGCCTGCTGCACAACGAATGCAGCACGGTGCATTCGGCCACGATGGGCGAGGCGATTGCCAACTGGGACATCACCATCGCCAACAACCCCAAGGCACAGGAACTGTTCAAGGCCGCCCCCGGCGGTGTGCGCACCACACAGGCGTTCAGCCAGTCGAACCGGTTCAAGGAACTGGACACTGATCGCAAGGGCGGCGTGATCCGGTCCAAGGAACACGCGTTCAGTCAGGACGGTGGTCTGGCGGTTCTGTTCGGCAACATCGCCCGCGACGGCTGCATCGTGAAAACCGCTGGTGTGGATGGCAATATTCTGCAATTCACCGGCTCGGCTTACGTGTGCGAAAGCCAGGATCAGGCAGTCAGCGATATTCTCACTGGCAAGGTGAAAGAGGGCGACGTGGTGGTGATCCGCTATGAAGGCCCGCGTGGCGGTCCGGGGATGCAGGAAATGCTGTACCCGACATCCTATCTGAAATCGAAGGGTCTGGGCAAAGCCTGCGCCCTGCTAACCGACGGGCGGTTTTCGGGTGGAACATCCGGTCTGTCGATCGGCCATGTCTCACCCGAGGCGGCTGAAGGCGGAGAGATTGGTCTGGTCCAGAATGGCGACACGATTGAAATCGACATCCCCAACCGCTCGATCAATCTGGCCGTCTCAGATGAAGAGCTTGCCGCCCGGCGCGAAGCACAGGACGCAAAAGGCTGGGTGCCTGCTGCGCCGCGCAAACGCAAGGTGTCTACTGCGCTGAAGGCCTATGCCAAGCTGACCACCAGCGCGGCAAAAGGTGCCGTACGCCAAGTCTAAACTGACACATTACCGGTCTGCTGACGCGGCAGACCGGTAACCCGATCATGCACAGGCGCTCTCGGGCTAAACCAGAGCAGATGTTTCGCATGAAACGTTGACAGTGGACGGGGCGTCCTGCCTTAAGATCAATCGCCCAGCTTGGCGTGAATTTCGTCCAGATCGATTTCGCCGATCGGCATCTTGTTGGCCGGGTTTTCGAAATCGTATTTGAACAACTCGAAATCCTGCTTGTAGATCTCGTAGACCAGATGCATCGACAGGTCGTCGAAATAATCCTCGACCGGATGTGCGCGCTTGGGGCCATGGCCTTCGGATTCGTTGAACCGGGGTATTTCGGACAGCGAAACTGAATGCTTCAGCTTGGTATTGTCCAAGACACCCTGCATCCCGTCGTTGAACGCTTCGGTCCAGAAGATCCGATCATAACGGCCACCGTTCACGATGAAGGTCGACACGTGACCAGACATGGCCGACCAGTGAATGTCCGGGTCCATCGGGCGTCGCCAGCGGATGGTATCCCGCGCAAACAGCAGGAACCGGCGAAAGCTGGCGATTTGGTCAAACTCTCCCTTGCCATCGTCACCGCCCACCTCGATCCCGTAATTGTAGATCAGCGTCGGCACCAGATTGCCACGATACCGTTTGCCGTTGCGCTGAATCCCGCAGATCTTGTCGAAAAACGAGCTCAGAATACGCGTGTATGGGTTGCGCACACAGGTAAAGGAATACGAAGCATGATCGCGCACATTTTTGGAAATCAGATCCTGGCTCTGATCAAAGGCCCATTTGTGCATGCCATCCTTGGCGTCATGGATGTCACCGTCAAAGAACTGGCCGTGATCCGAATAATACATGATCTGCCCAATGGTCGAGCAGGCGCATTTGGGCACGACGCGGTACACCATGCTTTCGCTCTCGGTCATCCAGGTACCGGGAAAACCCATCTGCTGTGCCTCCTACGCTGGTCTGGTCTCAAACCGATATGCCAGCTTTTGATAACAAGGAACCAAAATTATTCTGTTTATTCAATCGCTCATCCTCAGTATCACGGTTGAAACCGGGCAGAAACGGAAATTACCTAACCTCGATGGCGAAGATTGCCTATATATTGCTGTGCCATAAGGACCCTGATGCAATCATTGCACAGGCTGAACAGCTGACTGCTGCGGGCGATTGCATGGCTATCCACTTTGACGCCCGTGCCAGCGTCGAAGCCTACGGGCGCATTCGTTCCGCGCTGGATCAAAATCCGAACGTGACCTTTGCCAAAAGGCGTATCAAATGCGGCTGGGGAGAATGGTCGCTGGTGCAGGCCACGCTGAACGCCTTGCAGGCCGCCGTCGAAACCTTCCCCCGCGCCACGCATTTTTACATGCTGTCCGGTGATTGCATGGCGATCAAAACGGCAGAATACACCCATCGTTTTTTGGATGATCACGACAAGGATTTCATCGAAAGCCACGACTTTTTCGAAAGCGACTGGATCAAGACCGGCATGAAAGAAGACCGGCTGATCTATCGCCATTATTTCAATGAACGCACCCAGCCGAAACTGTTCTACGCTGCCTATGAAACGCAGAAGCGTTTCGGGCTGACGCGGCGAATTCCCGAAGACCTTCAGGTTATGATAGGCAGCCAATGGTGGTGTCTGCGCCGCCGAACGGTCGAGATGATTCTGGACTTCCTGCGACAGCGCAGGGACGTGATCCGGTTTTTTGCGACCACCTGGATACCCGATGAAACCTTCTTTCAAACGCTGGTACGCCATCTGATCCCGAAGGGTGAAATCGAAAACCGTACACCGACATTTCTGATGTTTTCGGATTATGGAATGCCCGTCACGTTCTACAACGATCACTATGACATGCTTCTGGGTCAGGACTATTTGTTTGCCCGCAAGATCAGCCCAGAGGCGCATGAGCTGAAAGAGCGCCTCGGCTCACTTTACGCGAGTGAGGGCATCGACTTTTCCATCTCGAACGAGGGGCGCAGTCTGTATGCGTTTCTGGCCGGCCGGGGGCGCATCGGGCGCCGGTTCGGGCAACGTTTCTGGGAGGCCGGAAGTGTTCTGGGCCCCGACCGAGAGCTGTTTGTGATCGTGTGCAAGAAGTGGCATGTCGCCAAAAGGCTGGTCGATCAGATCGCGTCTGAAACAGATATCCCCTGCGTCGAATACCTGTTTAACGAAGAGGAAACTCAACTGCCTGATCTGGGCGGTATTGAAACGACGCTGACCAAGCGCTCGCGCCATCGGCGGGCCGTTGTACGAATGCTTTTCGAAAGTTTCGGATCAAACCAGTTGGTTCTTTGCCTCGACCCGGCCAATCTGGACGTTGTTCAGGATTTCAGCGGTGATCAGGCCAAAACCCATGTGCTTGAGATCGAATGCGAATATTCGGACGAATACCTGATCGGACATGCGCGCCGCGTCGGCTTGGCGGGGGACAACAGCCCGGTCGAGACTGTTTCCCATCTGCTGCCGACACTTCGCAATGATCTGAGTTACGAGTCCCAACAAATCCGCGCCGCCGGTTTGGACAATTACCTGCGACTGCGGGAAACCGCCCAGCGCGCCGAAAACGTAGCTGTCATATCCGAATTTCTAGGGGTGGACGAAGAAAAGGCCAGCGCGGTTATGCGGCTGGACTACCTGTTCGCCGATTAAACGGAAGATCAGCCTGAAATCCGACAGCTTTTCGGCCCCCTTCGGTGCATAAGGTGCACCGCATATTTGCCTGCCGGAGCGGACGGCCTAAACCCAACATCACTGCCACCGTGATTTTTATTCAAAAATCGGATACTGTGCAGCCAATTGGGCCAATTTGCTTATACTTTTTCTTTGGCAGGCCGGCCCTGGCCAGTGACAGGCAAAAACAGACCCGCCCTTAATTCAGAATGACGGGTATCTGCACATCGCAAAACCCGAAAGCCCCGGCTGGCCGCACTTAGACATTTGAAACGCAACTCCGGGGGGAACAGTTGTGCTTATAGATCAAATTGAAACGTCCAGATCATATATCCCAAATGACGCAGACTGGAACCTGATATACAAGGTTCTGCCGGGCGAGGCCAAGATTGCCGACCCGTCAGTTATTAACCCTCATTTCGAATGTATCGAGGTGACCGACAACACGGTTCTGCCAGCAAGCGGCATGTATGTTGTTCTGCGCGGTGTGGTTCAGCTGCGGCAGAATGGAAATCCTTTGGCCAGCGCGGATGTTGGTGACTATTTCTATGAAGAGCACCTTCAGATATCGGACATTCCCGTCAGCCTCGAAGCGCTTGCGCTGGACGGATCGCGGCTGGCTTTTCTGTCCAGCGAGAACTGGCGTCAGATACCAGAGGAAATCCGGCAACCCTGCTTCGCCACGATGTTCGGCGATCTGGTCAGTGTTCAATTGCAGAATTTCCAGCAGCCGATCAATTGTTGCAGCGTGACGGCTGCCGCCCTCAGCATGTCCGCGTTGGGCTTCAGTTGCGAAGTGAACGACATTTTCCGTGAATGCGCGCTGCCTTCGTCTTTCGTCGTCAATGACGGTATCTCACTGGGTGAGCTGTTTGACGTCGCGTGTACCTACATTCATTCGCAGGGCCTGCGGGACAGGGTTCAGGTTCAGGCCTATTTCATGGACGAGGACACGACAAACGTGCAGCTGTTGCTGGATGCGATTGACGAATCCAACCGGCTGGGTGGTGACAACGATATTCTGGTGGCGAATTTTCAGGTCGGCGTCGCCCATGGCAAAGCGAATATGCCGGGCGGGCATTTTGCCGTCATCGCCAAGTGCAACCCAAGCACTGGGCTGGTGCACATGATGGACGTACATCCTGAAAAATACGGCAAGCTTTGGGTTACAACCGCAGACCGGCTTTGGAAGGCGATGTCGGACCGTGATGGAACCTCGATGCGGTCGCGTGGCATTTTGCGCTTCTCGGCGCGTGCCGCGGTCAAGACGCATCTGAAGACATTCAAGCAACGATGCAACTATGTCGACAGTACACTTTATCTGGCAAAAGACCCAAAGAAACGGCGCAACCTGTTCCGCCGCGCCACTCCGAACATGAACTCCTTGGGTGTTTTGGTGGAAAGCCTCGCCATTCACGGCGACGACAAGGTAGACGAAGACGAGCTGCTGCGGGCCACCGAAGCCTCTTTCACGGATGTTGTCTCACGGGTGGCCACGGCCGCGGACATGCACGACATGGCCCAGAAATACCTGAACGGGTCCGAAAACGTGCACCTGAGCAGTTCACTTCGCAGTTTCGGAACGCGCGAGGACACATCGATCGATACCCCCGAAGACTGGTTCAAGATGCAACTTCAGGGCCTGGACGCCATTACGGACCGTCACCTGATGATCAATATCGACTTTAATCGGGTCACCGGGATCGAAGCCATCCGCCCACCGGTAAACGTTTACCGGGAAACCGCGTTGCTCGAAGAATTCTGGTGCCTGTGTATCGCATATGATGAAGCAACCGACCTTGTGACGATCGTCGACATGAGCCCCGCAACGTCACAGGTCTGGCAAGCCCCTCGCGGCAACATCTTCCGCGGCCTGCGCGATCTGGAAAATCCGGCGTTGCTGGTGATCGAAACGGTTGAGCCGCCCGAAGACCCCGGAGATGTCGCCAGCATTATCCGGAACAACCCCATGGTTCTGTTTTATGAAGATGAAGACCCATGGTCCTACATGCTCAGAAGTGTTCTTTCGAACATCGGTGCGACCAGCGTAAAGCAGGTGGATGTGGGCGGTCGCGACCCCAACGCGATAAAGATGCGACGTCAGCTGATATCTTTAGGTGAAAAACCCAAAGTTCCCTACCTGTTTTTCCAAGGCCAATGCATCAGCAAAGGCGAAAAGCTGGAAGACATTGTGGACATGATCAAGGCGGGTCACCTTCAGGACCGCATGATCGAAGCGGGTCTTCCCGTTTCCAAGCTTGAAGAGACGCCCAGCCTGAACAAGAACATGTTCGGCTATCCCAAAGGTGTGATGAACCAGGTAAGCAGCGGCAAACGCAACGTGCTGCTTTGTGCCTGCGGATCATCAGCGGCAGACAAGATCCCCGAACTGGTTGAGCGCATCGTCGACGCCGGACACAATGTCAAACTGATCCCTTCCACTTCGGCCGAAAAGTTCTTTCGGGACTTCGGCGCTGAACGGATCGACGCCAAGATCACCCATAACGACTACTACCGCGACGATGATGAATGGAACTTCCGTTACATGGAATTCGACATGCCGGTGCGAGCGTCTCATCTGGCGCTATGCGACTGGGCCGATTGCGTGATCGTCGCTCCTATCACCTGCAACACCATGGGCAAAGTGGCAAACGGGATCGCCGATAACCTTCTGACCTCGGTCTTTGTGGCATGGCAGTACCAGAAGAAGCCCGTGATCCTGTGCCCGGCCTGTAACACGAATATGTGGAACAACATCACCACCCAGAACAATGTCGCAAGGTTGAAGACGCTGGGCATTGATTTCATAGGTCCCCGGGAAGGCCGGCTGTCAAACGGTCGGATGGGGATTGGCATGATGGCCACACCTGACCAGATCATGGAGGCACTGGGCGAGGCGTTCGAAGAACTGGACGACCAGAAATACCGCGTGTGCAAATGGGCCCGAGAGGCTGCCGCCGCTGACGATATCAATGAATGGAAACGTGTGTTCCGCGCCATCGATGAAGGTGTCGTGGGCATCAATATCGTGGACGAAGCCCACGGCGATTCATTGTTGCATTATGCGGCCGGTGGCGAAGGCGAATTGAACGAAGGCGGTCACGATCTGGGCAAGCCCGACTATGAAGCGGCGCAGGATTTGATCGACCGCGACATCGACGTCAATATCGTCAACGATCACGGTTTCACCGCATTGCATGTGGCTGTGATGAACAAAGCCCCAAGGATGGTCGGCATCCTGTTGCGCGCCAAAGGCATGGATGCAACCTCATGCATTGAATTTGTTCAGGGCATGGATATCCCGCCCGAAATCCGGACCATGCTGGATGCTTGGGCGCAGGATCACAACCTTAAGATAAAAGATGCGGAACAGGGCCGTGACGAAACCTTTGTTGCCATCCAGGAACCCACCTATCTGTATTTCACATACGGCTCCCTGAAACAGGGGTTCCCGAACCATGAGGCACACAACCGGGTTTTGAATGACTTTGTCGGGCCTGCCCGCACGCGGCAACCAATGCCCCTGATCGTTCCAAATGAACCGTTCTGCGACAATCCGAACTGTGGCTTCCTGCACCGAATGGCAACCCTTGTCGATCAGCAGGGCATGGGCAAACAAGTAAGCGGAGAGGTTTATCGGGTGACGGAATCGGGCCTGCACGAACTGGACAAACTGGAAGGCTATCATGGTCCGGGCTCACCCAAGAACGTCTATATCCGCAAAAAGATCAACGTGATTGTGGACGGGGTGATGAAACCCGCTTACGCCTATGTGATCGCCGATCCTGAAAAATACCTGCAAGACTGGCGTGACGGCAAATCCGAAGTCATTAGCGACTACACGCTGGATATGGCGCAGGGTGAACCCAAGCCCGGATTTGCGCCGGCCATCTAGTTTTCCGCTGCGCTGACTTGTGGCGGTTTCGGGCTTTCCATGGAGCTAAGGTTATAGGCCGTAATCACCACCATACAAAGCAGCACGAACGGCCAGAACCCGGCCTTGGGAATAAGGTTGTCCCGATAGTGGATGATCCGAAACGACGTCTCAACGTCGGACGCAAACAGGTATGTATTGACCGAAACTGCCAGCAGCATGAAGTACATCATGAAAAAGAACGACTCCATATAGATCACGGGAGAGCCCGCGAACCCTTCGCGCAGCTGCACATGGGCCAGCAGGATCACGAAAAACAGAACCGAGCATGTTCCAATCACACTGGAGGTGCTGAAGTCATGCCGATCGGCCAGCCCCTCACGGCGTGTGACGGTCATCAGCGCCCCAAACAGCAGCATTGTCACGACAAGCAGCGGGACCATGTGCACGATAAATGCGTTTGCGAAATTGCGTTTGATGACAAAGTTATAATGCAGTTCGGGCCTGTTGGTTTGATAGGTGTTCTGCGTGATGCCCAACGTCGTATCCAGGTTTGACAGCTTATAGTCGAAATAGGTGTTCTCGCGTTCCCAGGTGCCCATCACGATCTGACTGTCGATGCCGAAAATATCATCCGGCCCGGTCGCGGTATAAGCCTCAATGTCGGGAACCAGCGCAACATTGACGTCAAAAGATGCGGGCCAGACGCGCACCCAGACCGTTTTGTGATCAAAGGGGTAACGGGTGTAGTCAAAGCTCTGACGAAGGGTTTGTTCAAAGTACCACCCGATCAGCACGCCATCCTTTTGCGGTAGCCGATAGGCTTCTTCGATCAGGCCATTTGCTGTATCGACCGCTTCGGGCAGAAGGAAACCGATCTCGCCCTCGGCTGGACGGATCTTGTCATGTTCACCTTCGACGTAATGCTGCCAGATGTAGCCGGTGACCTGAACGTCGCTAGCACCAAGAAAGCTGAACGATTTGACGAATATCCCCGTTTTGACGCGGTAATCTGGTGCTGAGTCCAGCTCATCCAGAAAGGCATCCACCGATGCCTGATCCGGAAGCTGCGTTGGATCCCCCTCAAAATGGTTCAAGTCGATCCAAAGCCTGAGCAACAGACCGGCGAGCCCAAGGGTCAGCAAGCCAGAAATCAGCCACACCTTTCTTTCTACACTCATTCAGCCTCCTGCGGTGTCGCCTAATCAACCAGAAACCCCACTGAACCCACAAGGGATTGCGTGATGCCCATCGTTGCAAATTGCGTTTTCAGGTCAGCATATTCCGCGTGCTGTTTGGGCAGAGTGTTCTGCTGTCCGCTTTCAGCCAGCAGTTGTGTTTGGCGAATGGACAGATCGACCATCGGCAAAGGCTCGGTGGTGGTGAAGGCTGCAAGCCCATCTGCATATTCAATTGCTGCGTCCCAATCGCCGCGCGCCAGCATGACGGCGCTGGCATCCGAGTAAAAGTGCAGGTGACTGTGCCCCACACATCCCTCGGCAATGATTTCAGACCCCAGGTTCAACAAGCGCGTTTGCTCATCAGGGTTGGTCTCGGCCATTGCCAGAGCCGACAGAGCCTTGGGCCCTACAAAGTTCCGCCCATGTTCAAGCGCGATTTCAACCGCGCGACGCCCAGTCGTACGCGCGCGGTCTGACTGTCCGGTATAAACCTGTGTTCGCGCCAGGTGTTCAAGGGCCTGCGCCTCAAGACGTTTTGCCCCGACGCGTTCCGCAATTTCGGCTGAAACAATGAACGCGTCCAGCGCCTGATCAAGGTTGCCCAGAAAGGTCTCGGCCACGCCCAGGCAGGTCTGTGCAACGCATTCCGGAACAAAGGCAAAGTACTTTTGCGAGATTTCAATAGCCTCAATGGCGTCCGCCTTGCCCTGTGCGACGTCCCCGGTGTAACTGCGCGCGACGCTGAGATTGTGCAGATTGGCAGCCAGATCGCGGACCAGCCCTTTTTCGCGCGCCCGCTCAACAGCCTGCGTATAAAAGCCTGTCGCTGTCTTCATGGTGGCTTTCATGAAGTTTGCATCACCAAATCCGCTTAGCGCCCCTACCTCAAGGCGGGCAGAGCCAAGTTTGCGGGCAAGCGTCAGGGCGCGTTCATTGGCGCTCAGCGCTTCCTTGTCCCGGCCCAGAGGGAAATAAACATTACCGCGCACGTAGCTGATCTGAGCCACATCCCGCTCTGACCCGCAACGCTCGGCGGCGGATTCAGCCATATCGAGTGCCTCCAGGGCATCCTGATACAGGCTGGCTTGCCGTGCGGCCTGCGCCAGCCCGATATGCGCGCGGCTGATTTGCTCATCGGTTTCGGCAACCCGGGCAGCTTCCCGAAATTCACGCAGTGCGTCGCCGGACAGACCCTGAAGCCTGTGCGTCTCAGCACGAGCGCACAGCAGGTCGAACCGGACACCTGCAGGGGACGGCAGTTCCAGGGCGCGTTCGATCAATGGGCTGGCATCGTCGAATCTGAAGGCCTGGATCAGTTTGTCTGCCGCCTCCAGATACGCCTGCGCGGCGTTATTCGCCCCGGCCCGGTCCAGATGCTGTGCGCACAGGGTCGCATCGCGATCCTCGAACCACTTGGCGGCCTGCCTGTGCAGGCGCGCGCGCTCGGATTTGACCAACGTCGCATAGGATCCATCCCGGATCAGCGCGTGGGCGAACATGAGGTCAGGCCCTGCCTCTCGGACCAGCGCGGATCGGATCAGGCTGGTCGTATCCAGATGCCCTTCACCCAGAATGAAGTTCAGAACTTCTGCAGAGAACCGTTGCCCCAATACCGATGCTGCCTGAATGGCGGCGCGGCTGGTTCGATCAAGTGCATCCAGTCGGGACTGAACGATCCCCTGAATACTGCCGGGCACGCTTTGTTGGGTAAGTACATCCGTATTGCGCAACAACTGTTCAAGAAACAGCGGATTGCCCCCGGCGCGTTTGACACAGGTGTCCAGCAACTCGGGGTCGATGGCCGTGAATTCTTCGACCAACAGTCTGGCCTGTTCCTCGCCCATCGGCGCCAGTTCCATCTTGGATACCAGCGCGCCATCGGTTGCCATTTGCCAATCCCGGTCAATCGGGTCGCCTTCGGCCCGGCTGGTCATCATCAACACGCAAGGGATATCCCGCGTTGCCGCCGCAATATGAGAGCAGGTCATCAGGGTCTCGGGCGAAGCCCAGTGGATGTCCTCGATCTGGATCAGCAGGGGGGCTTCCTGGCTGCAGGCCGACAGCAACTCGTCAATGACCTGCCGCCGTCCGCGCAGGCGGGTCTTGTTGTCCATCACCGCAAACACCTCGGCCAGTCCCGAATCCTGCTCCAGCTCAAGCAGCGCATTGAGGTGCGCGGCGTTCGGCGGGCTGACCCAGCCCCTGGCGATTGCGTCCCTGGCCGCTGCGGCACCCGTTTCCGCGCCGTCTGACGGGCCAAGACCCAGAATGCTGCGGGCGACCATCTGAATGGCCGAATGCCCTTCGCGCGCGCCGAAATCCATCACGACGCCGTTGTGGATCGTGTAGGACTGGCCGGATGCCAGTTCAGCAACCTGCTCGGACAAATGGGTTTTCCCGATCCCGGGCTCACCCAGAATCACATGGACTTCGCCCTTGCCGTGGCGTTTGCATCGGTCGAATGTGGCCGAGAACACCGACAGCTCCCGCTCGCGCCCGATGAATTTGTGACGCCGTGTGCGAATGTTCCGGGCCAATCGATCCAGACGCCAAACTTCGACAGGATCATTCAGCCCTTTGATGGCCTTCACACCAATGGATTCGCCCACGAAAAGCGGCCCCAACGCGCGCTGAATGTCATGTGAAACCAGAGTCTCACCCCCAGCGGAAATATCCGTAAGGCGGGACGCCAGATTCACCCCATCCCCTGTAACGGTGTATTCTGTATGCGACTGACTTCCGGTCGTACTGGCAATGACCTGACCTGACGCAATACCGATGTGGCAGGAAAGCGGCGGCGACAAGGTCGGTAGAACTACATGTATCTCGGCAGCAGCACGCGCCGCCCTTTCGGTGTCATTGGTATGCGAAATCGGCGCTCCGAAAACGGCCATGACCGCATCACCGATATGCTTGTCTATACGACCACCATACTTTTCGACGACATTGTCTACTTTGCTGAAGAATTGATTCAGCAGCGCATGCAGATCTTCTGCATCCAGCTCGCTGGATAGTTTCGTGAATGCGGTCAGATCGGTAAACATCACTGTAACCTGTCGGCGCGCAGCCTCGAGCTGCGTGGCAGGTTCAGGCTCTGCTGATGTATGGCTGGCATCAATCTGTTCGATGGCGCGCAGTAGCCGCCGCCGATCACCGACGGCCGTCACCCCGATTTCGATCAAATCCTCGGCCGTCAAATCAGGCAGGATGGAGAAATCGATTTTGTTGTCTGCGAAGGCCTGCGCGTACTCGTTTAATCCAATTGCGCTCAGCCAGCCCCTCAGGTCCTGAGACATGTTGCCCCTCTGAAGTCCCCCGCTTCATCCTGGAACCTAGCATGTGCACAGCTTCGAGTCTGCTAAAACCAAATTAAATTGTGATTTTGAGCAGGGTTAATCCGGTACTCGTTCTTGCACCAAGCCAGCATTTCCAAAACCGCTCGTCAGGATATACGAACAGCACGTCTGGGTGATCTCGCGGAAGCGGGCTCTTTCTCGGCGGTAAAGATATACCTCTCGCTTGTCTGGCAAATCTGAAATCGAGCGAAAGGCGACCGCATCCGGGATGAATTGCGCGACGGTCTGCGGCAGGACCGTGATCCACTCGCCTGCCCTGACCGTTGTGATCAGCGAGTGCGTGTTGTGAATGGTGACCTCGGCCCGGTCCAGAATCTTTTTGAACGAGGAGGATTCAATAATGTCGCACAAGGCGTTTCGCACGAAGGGTGCCGCCATCAGGTCACAGATTTCGGGCGGTTTGGCCCGTGTCATAAGCGGATGATCGGATGCTGCAACCAGTCCAAAACGATCCTGAAAAAGCGGCTCGGCACTGACTCCATTCAGGGGATGATGGCCGGATGCAATGCCGATATCCGCCTTGTCCCCGGCGACGGCGTCCAGAACCTGTTGCGAATCCCCGTCTCGCAACTCGATCTTCAACCCCGGAAAGCGTGATGTCATATGTCCCAGCAAGGCGGGAAAGACCAAGGCCCCCACCGACGGCACGGATACGATACGGATCAACCCATGTTCCGCCTGCGCCGCCATTTCTATGTTCTGAACAGTCTGATCAAAATCGCGCACCTGTTTGAGAGCAAGGTCCAGAACCTGCTGACCCAGCGGCGACAGGTGATTTTTCCGTTCACCTTCAAACAGTTTCTTGCCCAAGTGATCTTCAAACTGCTTCAGCATCATTGAGACGGCGGATTGTGTCCGACCCAGACGGCTGGCAGCCTCGGCAAGGTTTCCGGTTTGGGCCACGGTACAAAAACACCGCAGCATCTCGACTTTCATCGCCATACTTCAAACTTTCTGAAGCTTCCTAAAGTTATTTGAGTTTGACTGATGTTAGCCGAAAGTTCCATCCTGGCCCAAATCGAAATTTGCGAATTTGGGGCCTGACGTGACCAAACTGAACCTGATTGCCGGCGAATGGCTGGCGGGCGAAAGCGAAATTGAAAACCGCAATCCTTCGGATCTAAGCGATCTGGTTGGCATGTTCACACAGGCCAGCGCCGATCAGCTTGAGGCGACGCTGGATCAGGCGCGCGTCGCGCAGGCCGAATGGGCTGCCTACGGGCTGGAGCGGAAACAGGCCGCCCTGAACGCCATCGGCAACGAGTTGATGACCCGCGCCGAAGAGCTGGGTACATTGCTGAGCCGCGAAGAAGGCAAGCCGCTGGCCGAAGGCAAGGGTGAGGTTTTCCGGGCCGGTCAGTTCTTCACATATTACGCCGCCGAGTGCCTGCGCCAGATCGGTGAGAACGCCGATTCCGTGCGCCCCGATATCGAAGTGGATGTGCGCCGCGAAGCTGTTGGCGTTGTCGCAATCATCAGCCCGTGGAACTTCCCCACTGCAACGGCCTCGTGGAAGATTGCCCCGGCGCTGTGCTATGGCAACGCGGTTGTGTGGAAACCTGCCAACATCACCCCCGCCTCGGCTGTGGCCCTGACTGAAATCATCGAACGGCAGGATATTCCGAAAGGTCTGTTCAGCCTTGTGATGGGCTCGGGCCGTTCAGTCGGGCAACGTCTGGTGGAAAGCCCCAAGGTCAATGCGATTTCCTTCACCGGATCGGTGCCCGTGGGCAAAGGCATCGCCGCCGCAGCAATCCAGAACCTGACCAAGGTTCAGATGGAAATGGGGTCCAAAAACGCGCTGGCGGTGATGGACGACGCCGATCTGGATCTGGCAGTGACGCTGGCACTGGGCGGGGCCTTTGGCGGCACCGGTCAAAAATGCACCGCCTCATCGCGTCTGGTGGTTCACGCGGGCATCCACGATGCCTTTGTCGAGAAACTGGTTGCCGGTGCGCAGGCAATGAAAGTGGGTCACGCACTGGAAGCAGGCGTGCAGATGGGCCCCGTCGTCAGCCAGCAGCAATTGAATGAAAACCTCGCCTATGTCGACCTGGGCAAATCCGAAGGGGCCGAGCTGGCCTGTGGCGGTCAGCGCCTGGAGATGCCTCATGACGGTTTCTACATGTCGCCGGGCGTGTTCCTGAACACCACCAACGACATGCGCATCAACCGCGAAGAAATGTTCGCACCGCTTACATCCGTCATCAAGGTCGGCAGCTATGATGAAGCGCTGAGCGTGGTCAACGACACCAATTTCGGCCTAACCTCGGGCATCGTGACCAAGTCGCTGGCCCGCGCCACCCATTTCCGCCGCAACGCGCGCACCGGCGTGGTGACGGTTAACCTGCCCACCGCTGGCACCGATTACCACGTGCCTTTCGGTGGCCGGGGCGACAGCTCATATGGTCCACGCGAACAGGGTAAGGCAGCGGCTGAATTCTATACGACGGTCAAAACCGCCTATATCAGCGCAGGCCCCGTCTGATGAGGGTCGACGGCCTGCAATATGCCAATTGGTCGGAGAAGATATTTCGCCAATTGCGCGAAGGGCGCGTGGACGCGATCCACGTCACCATCTCCTACCATGAGAATTTCCGCGAAACGGTTCTGAATTTCGAGAAATGGAACCGTTGGTTCGAGCAATATCCGAATCTGATCATGAAAGGCCGGTGGGCCAGTGATATCGACACAGCCCGTGAAACAGGCCGGACCGCCGTGTTTTTCGGGTTTCAGAACCCGTCGCCCATCGAAGACGACATCGGGCTGGTTGAAATCCTGCACGATCTGGGCGCGCGGTTCATGCAACTGACCTATAACAACCAATCCCTGCTGGCGACCGGTTGTTATGAGGCCGAAGACACCGGCATCACCCGAATGGGCAAACAGGTGATCAAAGAGATGAACCGCGTGGGCCTTGTGGTGGACATGAGCCATTCGGCCGACCGGTCAACAATCGAGGCGGCTGAACTCTCAGACCGGCCCATCGCAATCACACATGCCAATCCGCACGATTGGTCCCCGGCCCTGCGCAACAAGCGAGATGATGTCATCCGCGCCGTGACTGAAAACGGTGGGATGCTGGGTTTTTCGGTCTACCCTCACCACCTGAAGGACAAGTCTGACTGCACGCTGGATAGCTTTTGCGAGATGATCGCCCGCACTGCGGACAAATACGGGGCCGAACATCTGGGGATCGGCACTGACCTGTGCCAGGATCAGCCTGACAGTATCGTTGAATGGATGCGTGTGGGGCGGTGGACAAAAGAAATCGACTATGGCGAAGGCTCGGCCTCTGCTCCTGGGTTTCCACCAATGCCGGGCTGGTTTCAGGACAACCGAGACTTTGGAAACATCGAACAAGGGTTACGCGCGACCGGCCTGAACGATGACGAAGTGGCCGGGATCATGGGCCGGAACTGGTATCGGTTCTTTGCCGAGAACTTCGTCCCACAAAGGTAGCCAAATGGAACCACACGCGCAGACAGAGATCGCCAGACGTGACCCCGCTACGGTCATGCGGCTGTCACGGCTGGGATCATTGCATCAATGCCGGCTCAGCTTTATGCGGCAACTGACACGCCGCATGGCCGATGAAAACTGGAGCTTTTCGCGACCTGCATTCGAAATTGACGACAAAGGTGTCGGCCATGCGGTCTATACCGCACAAGGCCCCGTTCGCGCCTATTCGCTGGTTGCATTTGCCCATGACCTGCCTGCCGATCAACGGTCAGACCGGGTTATTGCCGAAGCCTGGGACGCCACCTTTGCGCTGTTCGACGGTATCCCGACGCCAGAAGACATTGATCGGCTGTCGCGGAACGTACCGCTGCAAGAAGCAGGGCGTGTCAGCGAAACCGAATTGTCACTGTCACGCGCCAATCGTTCTGTGCGACTCTGGGCTCATGTGGTGGATCGTTTGGCTGCGGGCCAACAACCGGACCTGGAACAGATTTATCAGGTCGGCTATCTGATGAGGACCACGGCTGTTTACGGGTCGGGCAAATTCGGCGCTGCGGATCGTGAGAAAACGGCAGACCGGGATGAGGTCAGCGGTCCCTTCCAGATCGAAATGCTGTCGGTGTACCTGACCCGGATTTTTGTACGCGATCTGGTGCAATATATGGCGCAGGTGAAAGGTGGGGATCAAACCGCCGAGCTTGATCCTGAAATCGCACGCTGGCTGGGCATCGGAAATTCCACGGGACTGGGAATGGCGCCGTTCATCGTGAACCATCCCGTTCTGTTCAACAACTGGATCATGGCGCGGGAAGAGGCCATCTCGCGCGTGCGGTCAATTAAGACAGCGATCGAAAAAGACGCGTGCGTCTTTCGCGACGTATTCGCGCGCAGCAAACAGTCAATCGCGTGGTGGCAATCTGAACACTCGATACAGGTGGAAAAACTGGCGGCACTGAAGGACGACCTGAATTCGATCGACGTATTTCTGGCTACAGACGACCTGACACGAGACCATCCGTGGGATCGCATGATCCGATGGTCGGAAACTGCGCTCAGCGAAGAAGGCCAGGAGTTGCTGGCCTCGCTGATCCTTGAGCCTTACGGAGATGTCGTGGATGGGCTGTCCAGCTGCATGGCGGACACAAACACGGCTGCACAGGTTATTGATGGAACAATGCCGGTGTCAGGGGTGCGTACCTTGATCCGGAACAGTTTTGACTGGGCGCTGGATCTTGATTGGAGTGACCCGAAAAACTGCGCGCGCGCCTGGTACGTTTCCGAAGAGAAACTTGAACCCCGACTGGGTGAACGGTTTGAAGAACCAATTGCGGACTATGAACAACCGCTCGCGCCCGCGCGTGATGCGGCGATGGCTTTCAGGGCTCTGCAAGACTGGCCGGATGATGCACCGATAGCAGAGTTTCTTTTGCGCCACCCCGAGCACCGCCACACCGTACGCCGCGCCCAAATCAGCCGTATCGCCCCATATGGTGAGATCCATGACAACACAATCGGCGCGAAAGTGATGCCCATCGATATGTTGCGCGCAAAGCTGTCCTTCTTTGGCGCGACGCATTTCGACCCTCGTTCAGATCGCTGGGTCCGCATCTGCATGTATGCCGGCGCCCCCTACCCTGATGAGCTAAATACCGCGAACGCAGATTTGTGGGTTTATCCGGAGGTTGCGCAATGACTTTTTCATTGAACGAAGTCGAAGCAACCGCCAAACGCGCAACCCGCGGGGCCGGATATGCCTGGGGCGTGGCGGAAGAGGCTGCGAAGGCCACCCGTTGGCTAAGCGCCCAAGGGTTTGACGGGCCCGCTATTCTGGCCCAACTGCTCAAACGTGAATATGCGCCCTGTCTGGAACGCCACATTCCTGTGCTTCAGAACGGAGTATGGGTTGGCGAACAAGACCTGTGCCCCCTGATGACCGGAGCTGTGATATCGGATTCCCCGACCGTCCTGTCCCAAGGCACCATTGCGATTTCAAATCTCGCAGCACCGCTGCTGTTGCTGCCCTTTGTCGCTGCGGGGGCCAAAAAGCTGGGAACGACAGTAGAAGTGGCCTTCGACGGGTATTCTGCGACAACTGATGGTGTTCATCTAAGCTGTGCAGACAGCAATTTGGACCGCGCTGATCATGTTGAGATAACCGAGGGCGACCACATTCAAAACGGTCGCCCCCTGCTAAGCCGTGCCGCCCCAAATGCAGAGGCGTGGCAGATCCTCAACTCCATGGCACACCGTACATATGCCCCTGCAACTGAAGAATCCCGACTGCTTGGCGCTGGTTCCGGCCTGTCGGACAATGACTGAAGGATCATCAGATGACCGAGACCCAAACCCTGTCGCTTGCCGAAATCGAAAAGCTGTCCTTCACCGCGTTGGTTGCCGCTGGCACAAGTGAAGAAAACGCGCGCCCTCTGGCCGTGGCCACTGCGGCAACCGAAGCGGATGGGGTGGCCAGTCATGGTCTGGCTTATATCCCGATCTACTGTGAACATGTACAATGCGGTAAAGTCGACGGTCAGGCAGTACCGGCGCTGGAAACCCCGCGCCCCGGCCTTATCCGCGTAGACGCTGCGACCGGGTTCGCACATGCAGCCATTGATCTAGGCTTTGATGCATTGATCCCGGCGGCACGCGAACAGGGCATCGCGGCCCTTGCGATCACCAACAGCTACAATTGCGGTGTGTTGGGTTATCACACGTATCGACTGGCGCAGGCGGGTCTGGTTGGTCTTGGATTCACCAATGCACCTGCATCCATTGCACCTTCGGGTGGATCGAAGCCCGTTGTCGGCACCAACCCGTTCTCTGTTGCGGTACCGGGTCCAGACGGGCAACCCGCCTTGCTGATTGATCAGAGCGCCAGCACCATCGCCAAAAGCGAAGTGATGAAACACGCCAGAGAAGGCAAGGCCATCCCGGTCGGCTGGGCGCTGGACCCGGACGGAAACCCGACAACAGACCCGAATGTCGGTCTGAAAGGAAGCATGGCCCCATCCGGCGGGTACAAAGGTGTGGGTATCGCTTTGCTGACTGAAATCATGGCGGCGGCTTTGACAGGATCTACTCTTGGGCTGCATGCCTCTCCGTTCTCGGGGACAGTCGGGGGTCCGCCGAAAACCGGGCAGTTCTTCATCGCTATTGACCCTGCGGTTTCGTCAAATGGACTGTTTTCAACCGCAATATCGGATCTGGTCGCGTCGATCAGAGATCAGGACGGCGCGCACCTGCCCGGAGATGGGCGCCGTGCATGTCGCCTTGCCGCAGGTCAAAAAGGTGTCGCCGTCAACACTGCTACATTGGCCAGAATTGACGCGATAATTCAGGAAAACAGTTAAGAGCAGCCACCAGACCGGGCGGATATGGTAGCCGCTTGCGCCTAGTTCACGAAATGCAGCGTGTCGAATTCACTGCGCCAGGCAGAGACTTCCGAAGCGACAGGCTCGCCGTCCAGTCCTCGCCTGATCAAATCGGCGAGGCGATCAGCATCTCGAGAGGTCATGCCCCAGCGAACCAATTCAGGAGTGCCAATCCGCAACCCGTTCAAGTCCCCTTCAACCGGCTTGACAGGCAATCCGATGCCGCATGCAAGAAACCCGCTTTCGCGAAGCCTCTTCGATGCCGCCTGCCCTCCGCCATAGGGCTCTGCCAGAACCGCGAACTGATGCGAATTGGTGAAGCCTTCCGCACCCTCAAAGACGCGAACACCCTGCGCATCCAACGCTGCGGCCAGTGCTTTTGACAATGCGATCATCTCGTTCGCGTACGCCTGACCAAAGTCTTTCCAATCCAGCATGGTAACCGCAAGCGCGGCCGTTTTGGCGGCATCGAAATTGGCTGTCATCCCGGGAAAAGCAATTGCATCCAATGATTTGGCAATGTCGACATCGTTCGACACGATCAATCCACCTGCTGGTCCACCAAGGCTTTTATAGGTGCTCATGGTCATGAAATGTGCGCCCTCATTCAACGGGTTCGACCATGCACGCCCCGCGATTATCCCGCACTGATGCGCGGCGTCGAACATGACTTTCGCTCCAACTTCGTCCGCAATGGCCCGCACCTCGGCAACAGGGTGTTCAAAAAGGTTCAGACTTCCGCCGATCGTGATCAGCTTGGGGCGCTCAGCTCGCGCCAGATCGCTCAGTTGGTCCAGATCGACTGTGTAGCCATTTGTGTTAACCGGTGCCTCAATCGTGCGCAGCCCGAACAGCCCTGCACAGCCCGCAGTATGATGGGTCACATGGCCGCCGATCGTTGCAGGCGGGGCAATGATTGTATCCCCCGGCTTACAGGTCGCCATGAAGCCATAAAGATTTGCAATTGCGCCCGACGGCACACGAACCTCTGCAAATCGGGCATCAAAGACCTCTGCACAAAGCTCGGCCGCGATGATTTCGATTTCTTCGATTGCTTCCAGCCCCATTTCATATTTGTCACCGGGATAGCCCAGCGAAGGCCGCGACCCGATGCCCGACGACAAAAGCGCCTCGGCCTTGGGGTTCATGACATTGGTCGCGGGGTTGAGGTTGAAACACTCTTTCTCGTGAATGCGGCGGTTTTCCTCTGCCAGATGCGCGATCTGGTCCAATAGATCGCCGGACGATGCTGATGCTGTCTTTGTCGCGATATTCTGAACCAGCGTTTCGCTAGCGGCGGGCACCCAGTCTCTATGTGCAAGTGTCATCTGACATCCTCCTGTTTCGTGCACTGTGACTGCTGCTGCGTGACTTCGCAAAGCAGATTTGTTATTTCTTGGCGTAGAAAAACTAAGGCTAAGGTGATGAGCGTTTCCCCAAAGCGCCCCAAAGGGCCCCCACTGAACGCAATGCGCGCTTTTGAGGCGGCGGCGCGCAACATCAGCTTTGTCGCCGCGGCTGAAGAGTTGAACGTCACACCGGGTGCAATCTCGCAACACGTCAAAACGCTGGAAGGCTGGGCCGGTGCAGCACTTTTCCGGCGCAACGCGCAAGGCGTAGAACTCACACCCGAGGGGCAGTCGCTTGTCGCTGAATTTACCAGGGCTTTTGACCAATTGGCCGACGCGGCCCGTGCGCTGCGCAACCTTAAACCCAATGCAGATTTTCATATCGCTGCTTTACCGGCCATTGCTCAGCTTTGGCTTCCCAAAAGGCTGCGCCAGATCCGATCTCAATTTCCTGACATCAGTTTTTCCGTCACTGCGCTGGAAGCGCCGCCGAGCCTTGGGCGTGAACTGTTCGACCTGTCAATCTTCTTCGCTCCACCGGACGACACGGCCAATCAGGTGGTCGTATGCCCGGATGAGATCGTGCCGGTTTGTGCCCCGGCGCTTAAGGACCAAGTTTGCCGCGCAAACGGTTTTCTGGGCGTTCCGTTGCTGCACGATCTGGTGTGGAACGAAGATTGGACCAAATGGGCCCAACACTCTGGCTATGACCTGCATAGTGCCAAGGGCGGTGCTCAATTCTCCCTCTACAGTCTGGCCGTAGAGGAGGCGAAGGCGGGCGCAGGAATACTGATGGGGCACCTGTGCCTGATCGAAGACGCCCTGGCCTCTGGCGAGCTGACAGTTGCACATACCAGGTCTTTCCGAACCGACCGATCTCTGGTGATCCAAATGCCGCAACGAACCCGCAGGAGACCGGAAACGGACCAGATTATCGCTTGTTTGTCCCGTTGACCCAAATTGTCCCAGACCCCAGCGCGGGATAGGTGGGAACTGAAAGGGGGGGCGAAAGATTGCCCAAAACACCGGGCACTTATTTTCGTCAAACTCGAACGCTTGGTCCCAACTTTGCATGTTCAGTCATGTTTGGGTACACACGAAAAACTGTCAGAGCGCTTCCGCAATCGTGGCCACTCGGTTTGGCCAGCGACACGTGGAGGGTCACAGTGCTCCGCGCCCGTAGAAGACGGGCTGCGTCAAACGGGTTTAGTCGGTCTCAGCTTTTGGCTTTGCCTGCGACCTTGGAGGCAGCTTCCATGTTTTCGCCGATGATGTCTGCTTCTGTTTCGCTTACGTATTTTGCACAGCGCGACATCATTTCGAACCATTCACGTGCGTCATCCACCATTCGTTCCATGGAATGGCGTTGCCATTCGGCGACGGCTTGCATCGTTTTGCTTGGATCTGGGTTGTCGCCAAACGTAGCTTCCCGGGCAGTTTGCAGCGCGGTGCGTGCAGCCTCATGGCGGCGCTTGAACCAGAGGCGGGAGTATTCCTCCGCCTCGCTCAGCAGGTGGTCCTGCGCTTTCCAAAACTGCTCGATTTGCGGCGTCACCACGGAGTTCATGGACATCATGCCCTGCATGGATTTCAACACGTCGGTAAGGGCTTCCTGTGTCTCGATTTCGGCTGATTTTGTGGGCATTTGAACTCTCCCTGGAAAAGAAGACGGTGATTAATTTTACCACACCCAGAGGTGCACTCACATTAACCGAGATCAAATTCACTGGGTAATTCGCGCCGTCGTTTCACAATACGCCCGTCCACAACATACACGGTCGGTTGATATCAACTCATCTGGGCGACTGACCGTCTGAACATAACCAGACTTGTCATCAACAGGGCCAGACCCAACACAGCCATCCAAACGAATTCCGGCCAGACCGTTTCGATTCCAGCACCTTTGAAAACAATTGCTTGGCTGGCTGACATATAGTGGCGCGATGGCAGAAACAGCGTTCCGGCTTGCAACCAGCCTGGTTGCCCTTCGACTGGTGTTTCCCCTCCGGACAGCATCAGCATTGGCAGGACAATCAGCATGACCAGAAGCGCAAATTGCGCCATTGAGCGCGCAATCGTCGCCAGAAATACCCCAAGCGCCGTGGCTGAAAACAGAAAAAGTGCGGTTCCAAATAGGAACAGTGTCTTTGATCCGGCGATACGAATGTCCAACGAACCCTGCATGACAAAAGTCAGCGATAACCCCGCGGCGATCAGAACAACGGCCGCATTGGCCCAGATTTTGGCCATCGCAATGTCGAGCGGAGTTAGAGGCATGGCGAGCAGATGCTCAATTGTTCCATGCTCTCTCTCCCGGATCATGGCAGCGCCGGTCAGGATGGTCGTAAGCCACATGATCTGACCGATCAGCGCAACGATGCCCGCAAAACGCACCGTATCTCTGTTTGGGTTGAAGGCACTTCTCAGAATGACATTGATTGCGGGAGGATCTACGAGGTCGACACCAACTGCAAAGCGATGGATTTCAGCGCTCAATATATTGGTGATGTAATTGGCTCCGATACCTGCCTGCTCCATAGCCGTGGCGTCAATCAGAACCTGTATCTCTGGTGTGCTTCTGGCACGCAGGTCTTTTTCAAAACCTGGAGGAATGGCAACGATGAAGATAAACCGCCCGGCATCCATGTGCGCTGGACCGGTCCCCGGTTCAATTTGCACGACCGGTTGAAACTCCGGTGGGAAAAACGCAGTGGCAAGGGTGCGCGATAGTGGAGAGTTATCCTCATCTGCAAATGCGATTGAGGCGTTATTCACCGAGCTTGCAACGCCTGTTGCTTCCATGATCGGAGCCAGCGTGAATGACCAGACCAGCAAGGCCATCATCACCCAATCGCGGCGCAGGCTCATCATTTCCTTCAACCCCAGCCAGAATATGCAAAAAAGGCGCTGCATTCACTTCTCCTGCGCGCGCAGGCAAAGGGCGGCGGCGAGTGTCAGCACTGGACCGAAACAGGCAAGCGCAAGAATGTCCGGGGCAAGTGATTCCCACCCCAAGCCCTTGGTGAACGCGCCGACGTTCAGGTGCAGAAAATAGGAAGATGGCCAGAGCGAGCCGATGAACTGAGCCCCCCCTTCCAAAGTGGAAACGGGCTGCAACAGGCCCGAGAACTGGATGGTCGGCACAACCGAGGCGATGGCTGTCGCAAATGTCGCTGCCACCTGGCTGGATGTCATTGTGGCAATCAGCAATCCATAGGACGTCGTTGCCCAGATATACAAAAACGCACCAACCGCTAGCGGAATGGGATCGCCTTTGAGCGGCACACCGAAGACGAGAATGGTCATCGCTGCCAGCAACAGAAAGTTTGCAAAAGCAATTGCAATATAGGGAATTTGCTTACCAATCAGGAATTCGAGCCGGGTTGTCGGTGTTACGTAGAAATTCACCACAGATCCCAGCTCACGCTCACGCGCGACACTGACCGCCGTCAAGACGGCCGGCAACATGATAAGCAAAATCGCCGGCATGGCCGGGGCCATTGCTGCAATGCTTTCAAAACTCTGATTGTAGCGAAATCGCGGTTCTATCCGGGCAATCTCGAAGTCCCGTTGCCCCGTGTTTCGGGCGTGTTCGTCCAGAAAGGACTGATGCAGTCCCGCGACATATCCTTCAACGGTCTCGCCTTTAAACGGAATGGCACCATCGACTGTCGCGAGGACCTGTGTTGGCTCGCCTGTGCGCAGCTTACGACCGAAGTTCGGTGGCAACTCTAAGACCAGTGAAACGTCTCCTGCCTGGAGCCGGTTGTGGCCTTCCATAGCGCTTTCCAATGGCGGCGTGGGTTTGAAATAGGACGACCCCGCGAACTCAGTTGCATAGGCACGGCTCTCAGGACCCTGAGAAAGGTCTAGAACGGCAAAGTCCAGTTCATCAATGTCAAGCGTGATGCCAAAGCAGAAAACCAACATCAAAATGGCTGACCCAAGAAACGCGAAGGCAAGGCGCACAGGATCGCGCGCCACCTCGACGGCCTCGCGTCGCGTATAGGCCAGTGCGCGCCCGACACTGCCACCGACGTGTTTGGAATTGGTGGCCAAATCAACTCTCGGTGCTTCAACCGGCGCCGGTTTTTCTGCCGCCTCCAGAATTGAGATGAACGCAGCCTCAAGGCTGTCGGCGCTTTCGGCGGCGATCAATTCGGCTGGTGTGCCTTCTGCCAAGACCTGGCCTGCGTGCATAAACGAAACACGGTCACATCGTTCCGCTTCTGCCATGAAATGGGTGGAGACAAAGATCGTTACCGCGTCTTGTCGGGACAACTCGACGAGCAAGGCCCAAAACGTATCTCGCGCCTCTGGGTCCACTCCGGATGTCGGCTCATCCAATATCAGCACACGCGGGCGATGGATGATCGCAACCGCCAGCGACAGGCGCTGTTTGATCCCAAGGGGCAGGGCGGCCGCAAGGGTATCACGATGAGCGCCGAGTCCGAATCGTTCCGTCAGTTCCGAAATGCGCGCGTCGCGGTCAGGGATTGCGAAAATCCGGGCGTGCAACTGAAGGTTCTGATACACTGACAATTCACCGTACAATGAAAACGCCTGGCTCATGTACCCAATCTCGCGGCGCACCTTTCGATCTCTGGCGTCAACGGGTTTGCCGAACAACAATGCCTCGCCTGAGCTTGCAGGCAGCAAACCGGTCAGCATTTTCATCGTCGTGGATTTTCCGCATCCGTTTGATCCCAGAAACCCGAAAATCTCTCCGCGATTGATCGAGAAATCAACGTTGTTCACGGCGGTGAAATCGCCAAAGCGCCGTGTCAGCCCGCGTGCAGTAATCACTGGATCCGTTTTGATCTGTCGAACGGTTGATTGACCCGGCGCTGAACCAGATGCCTCGTCTGCCCGCAAGCGTCGGTACGCAGTTTCGAAGTCCTTGTCGGCACGCTTCAATTCGGCGGGTTTGCCCTGAAAGATGACGCGACCTGCGTCCATCGCGACGATCCAGTCAAAGCCTTCAGCCTCCTCCATATAGGCTGTAGACACAAGGACAGAGAGCTTGGGGTTTTCCGTTCGGATAGCGTCGATCAATGCCCAAAACTGTCGACGCGACAACGGATCAACCCCGGTTGTTGGCTCATCCAGAACCAGGAGTTTGGGGTCATGAATCAACGCACAACACAGGCCAAGCTTCTGTTTCATTCCACCAGAAAGCCTGCCCATCAGGCGATCCTCAAATGGTGCAAGCGCGGTCGCTGTCAGCAATGCGGTGATCCGGGCGTCACGCTCGTCGTGCCCCTGTCCGAAAAGGCCCGAGAAGAACTCCAAATTTTCGCGTACCGACAGTTCTGAATAGAGATTCCGACCCAAACCTTGCGGCATGAATGCGATCGCAGGGCATTTACGTCTACGATGAGTGGGCTCATCAATCGCACCGCCCAGAACGTCGATTGATCCGGATTGAAGCTTTTTTGCACCGGTGATCAACCCAAGCAATGTGGACTTGCCCACCCCGTCTGGGCCAATGAAGCCGACAAGCTGCCCGGTTGGAAGGTCCAAGGTTACAGAGTTCAACGCGATGTGTTTTCGATACCTGTGTGTGACACCGGCAATTCGAAACTCTGACGAGGCGACTGTGGCATTCATTCGAACAGCTCTTGCGGGATGGGCTGTTCAAGCGCCTCGGGCCATGCGCTGGTGGGATCGATCCGTATCACGGCAATGCCGCGCAGGCCCGTTTTTACGTGTTCAATCCGGCTTTCAACCAGGTCCTGGGGGATACGAACGCGGACACGAAAGACCAGTTGCTCGCGTTCATCCAGAGTCTCGACTTGTTTCGGCGTGAATTGCGCCTCGGGAGAAACAAAGCTGACATAAGCAGGTGTGGCGTATTCGGGTAAAGCATCAAGCACGATGCGAGCTTCGGCTCCAATCGGCAACAGCCCGGCTTCCCGCGCAGGAAGGAAAACTTCCATATACACGTTCTCGAGACTGAGAAGGGTCAGGATCGGTTCACCCGCTCCGACGACCTCGCCCGGCTCTGCCAATCGATAAAGAACGCGACCCGGCATTGGTGCCAGCAAGGAACTGTCTTCGATTTGCGCCTCAATCCTGCGCACCTCGGCTTCTGCAGCGGCAATCCGGCTTTCTGCGGTTGCAACTCGGGCTTTGGCGGCACCCAACACAGCAGACGCAACTTGGTGGATGGTTTCACGTTCCTCAAAAACTGTCTTAGAGATATTGTTCCCGGTCAGTAGCGCTGTAGCACGTTCAAGTTCCTGCGCCGCCCGACGTTGCTCACTTTGGCGTTGCAGAACCAAGGCTTCAGCTTCTGCTTTTGTCTGGCGCGCCAAGGCTACCTCGGCTTTTGCCCGGTCCAGCGCTGCAGACAGTTCATCTATGTCCATCCTGGCAAGTACATCACCGGCGGCGACCATGCCGCCTTCAGGTGCCAGAACTTTGGCAACACGCCCGGCGATCGTTGGCGCAATTTCAACCTGCTCTGCCTCTATCCTTCCATTACCCTGTACGAAGCCACTCGGCAATTGATCGCCGTCTTGGGAGATGACGGAGTAAATAACCGCGCCAGCAACCACGATGACTACCAGAGCCAAAAAGATGGGTGAACTCTTCTTCATAGCTTTTGCCAGGTCGTTGAATGCGACGGTCAGTCTAGTGCCTGGCAGGATTGGGGACTTTGCGATGGATCAAGCGTTTCCAAAGCATGCTTGGGGGAACGACATATCCTGTCTGTCGGAATGGACGTGTCCTGTTTTCGTGCCGCCCCAGGTGCTCGTTCAGCCTCTGTTGCGCATTCATCACAGGGTGAATTGCGTCCCTAATGCTTCCAGAGTGCTTCGAGTTGAGTTGGTGTGAACGCAGAAAGCGCCCCTTGGGGCGCTAAGTGCTTGATATCTGACTGGAAGTATTGGTTGCGGGAGTAGGATTTGAACCTACGACCTTCAGGTTATGAGCCTGACGAGCTACCGGGCTGCTCCATCC
>NZ_JBXWTH010000010.1:0-18828 GCF_059613825.1 Ruegeria sp. SATB027 | reverse complement strand
TGAAACCATCATCCCGATGGATCACAGGCCGATGATGCACTAACAATCAACTTGGACCAGTCAGATGAGGCTGCTCAGCAATTACCGGCCAAAATTACCTCTTGCGTTTTGGGCGTCTACACATGTCGCAAACTTAAATGAGATTAGCATAGTTAGTGCTGACGAGCCGATTATCCAGCCAATCTGGCAAACTGTTGAAATGGAGAGAGTCCAGGCGTGAACTGACCTTTGCGGATCATGTTGACCAGTTCGATACCAGCCAAGGCAGATGCTGCTGAAGCGAAAGACTTGAATCCCAGCATGGGCCTGATCCGACGTTTGATGAAACGGGAAGTTTTAGCGCGGTTCATACGAAAAAGTTGACGGCACACCTGGCAAATTCTTTGTAGCCTTATCGCGATTCGATGTGGATTATGTTAAAGTAACGGCGGCTTTCGTGGACGAAGTTACTATGCTAGTACACCTTGTTTTTCTAGGTTTTTTGCGGCTTAGGTCTAGCCTCATCGCTATTGTGATGTTCGGACCTGCTATTGTACTGGCGGACGTATCTGATTTCAGACGTATGGCGCTTGTCATAGGAAATTCACAGTATGAGTACGTTTCGAATATTCCGAACTCGGCAAATGACGCCCGGGATATAGCAGCAGCGCTTGGTCGGATAAGTTTTAATGTGACCGAATTATACGATCTCGACTATCGCCAAATGCGGCTGGCCCTTCGGGATTTTTCCGACAAGGCTGCGACGGCCGACGTGGTATTGGTCTATTTTGCGGGTCATGGCATCGAAATAGACAACACTAATTACCTGATTCCCACCAACGCGGAACTCAAAAGCGACAAGGATGTGGAATTCGAGGCTATACGGCTGGACTCGGTACTAAATTCGGTATCGACGGCGAAAGGTCTCAAACTTGTTCTTATTGACGCCTGCCGAAACAATCCGTTCCTTTCTGATATGGAGCGCACAACCGCGACGCGGTCGATCGGGCGCGGATTGAGCAGTATTGACCCCGGAGGTGTTCTGGTCAGCTATTCTGCGCGCGGTGGAACTTTGGCTTTGGATGGAAAAGGTCGCAACAGCCCATATGCCGAAGCCCTGCTTGAACATATTGAGGTTCCCGGGCTGGAACTTGGGAAATTGTTTCGCAAAGTCCGGGTTTCAGTCTTTAAACTTACCGATGGGTACCAAGAGCCCTTCACTTATGGCTCATTGCCAGGGCGGGATATTTTCCTTGTCCCTGCAGCGGCCAAGGTGCCTTCCATTTTAAAAGAAACGCCTGCGCCTGTTGCCGAGTCCTCGCCTGAAGATGAGCGTGAAAAATCTGCCCAACGCGTTCTGCGCGAAGCGTTAAAGTTGGATGATCAAACGGTCAAGTTGGGCGCTTTGAAGATGATCGCGCAGCTCTATCCAAATACACGCGCTGGTCAATATGCGGCTGACGTAGCCGATGTGCTCAGCCGTTCACAACCGATTAAGAACAACGCCAGCGTGCCTACAGAGTCTGCTGCCGCGTCCCAAAGCCCGATCAACACGACGAACCAGGAAAACGTCGCGGGGCAACAACCAGATCCAGCCCTTGTGGCAGAAAAGGATCTTAATCTCAGCCAAAACGACTATCGCAACATTCAACGTGGTCTGAATTTCCTAGGGTATTCAGCCGGGCCTGTTGATGGGATATTCGGTACGCGCTCTCGTGCGGCACTAAAGCAATTTCAGAGTAAAAGCGGTTCGACCAGAACGGGGTATCTGACAGCGCAAAGCCTTGCTGTGTTAAAGAACGTCGCAAAGCCGCCACCCTCGGCGCACAGCGAGGAACAAACGAGCGGCGAAACGCTTGCTGCCTTGCCGAAGACGACCCAAACCGGCGCAGTAGCGAACAGCTACCATGGGGATTACTCAATCGTGGTCAGAAGACGACCCAATCCAAACTACAATGACCCTGAGCTTGCTAAGGATCGGCCCAAAATAGTGTTGCAGATGGTGTACCGGAAGTCGTCCGCCGGGTTTCAGATGATCAGCGCTCAGGATCTGACGGAAGGTGGTGAAAATCGACCAAAACGATTTCGCGCATCGTTATCAGAAAAGGGGCGGTTGCGTATTTCGGGAAATACAGGGTACCTGTTTGGTAAAGTAAGAATTGTCCCCTTCTCAATTACTCAGAGAATTCCTGCAGACTTTTCCAAGGGGCAAACCCTCCACTCCAACCAAGGCCAGTTCGACGAAGCCTTTTTCATGGATGTGACGATAACAAAACGTTGAAACTCACAACACGAAGTATTCGCAGCTACTCGGGTACGCGCCTGTTGAGTTCAACTACTTGAATTTCTGTCTCGCCATCATCGTGAATGAAACTCGCAGCCACTGGCCATCGTCGTTCAGCGTCCACAGTTTTTGCCGTCGCCATGGTCATATAAATGGGACGAAACCCATCGGCATCCGGTGCTAGGGTCTTGATCCAGCTTTCCAGGCGTGCAGCGACATTTATCGTATCACCGATGACGTTATAATGCATGGATCCGCTGACACCCAGTGTGCCACCGATTGCTTCTCCACTGTTCAGCGCAATCCGTAGCTTGTATGCACGTTGATTTCGAAAAGTGTTATTAAGTGATGCCACGGCTTCGCGCATGGCGTTGGCACAACGTAGTCCGGCCTGCGCGTCCGATTGCCTTTGCTCGTGTGTTTCGCTTGGAATTGGCGCGCCAAACACAACCAGTATGCCGTCTCCTGTATATTTCTCGACAAACCCACCATGCGCGCGAGCGATTTCACCCAGCCGATCAAGAATTCGCGCGATCCACGTCATAAACTCGTCTGCATCCATCGCATTCCCGGCGAGGGTCGACCCTTCAATATCCGCAAGCAGCGCCGTAACATACAGCTGTCGAGATCGGGGCTTTCCACCCGACATTAGATTTTTGCGCTGCTTCCAGATCTCAGCTGACAACTCTTCGGACAAATGAGATGAAAAAACCTGTGCGATCGCGCGTCTTTGGTTGCGCGAAAAGCCTGAGATGATCCCAAAGCCGAAAAGAAACCCGAAAGTCCAGCCCAGCAGAGAAGGCGCGACAGGCATTAACAACGCGAACTGTTGAAACATTGACAACGTAGTCGTTAGCAGGACGCCACCTATCCCAGCCAGCAACGCCGCATTGCCGGTGACCCTGACGAAAACAGACACGCAGGCACCTAAGAAGACCGATGCGAGGATGATGAACGAAGGGAACTGGCCGTCCAAAGCGCGCAGTGGAGAGGCTTGGCCGTTGAAGTAGTCAATCAACTGTTGAACGATGGCGGCATGAATTTCGGCACCAAAGGTAAAATCTGACCCGGTTGATCGGTTGAGTGGTGTTGAAAAGTAATCTTTTACGGAATGACTGGTAACGCCGATTATCACGGCATTTCCCTCAAAGCGATCCAGCCCAGTTTGAGTCAGAATCTCTGCGGCGGGAACACTGCGCGTGATCGGCAATGCATTTTTGTAATCAATGACGATTTGATAGCCTGACGTATCCACGTTGCGGAACAGGTTTGCACCCGGGGCCAAGGGTTTTACAACTGTATCGCCAAACATCAAATAGCGCGGATTGTCGGGAGCGCTTTTCAATGCGGGTTGCCCGGTATGGGTCGCGGCCAGATGCATAGGCAGTGACAGGGAAATACCATCGTGCGTATTTACTAACAACAAGGCGCGTCGGGCAACGCCATCAGGGTCAATTGGAATATCAGCGAACCCCGTGTGCGTGCCCGGCGGCGCTGAAATGCCAGCAGTCTCGCTATCCTGCAATTTCGAGATCACGAAAACTCTGGGATCGCTCAGCACCTCAAGTAAGGCGTCCCGACCTTCACCTGCCGGAACGTCCCTGTAAATGTCGACGCCCACCGTAGTTGCACCAGAGGCGAGCAAGGTGTTTACAATCTGTGCCAATTGCCGATCGGGGACAGGCCAACCCCATTCGTTCAAATCTCGGTCGGTGATGGCAACCAGATAAACGTCTGTTATAGGTTCATCCGCGGCAAAGGCCGATATTGTCCAATCGTATTGGAGAAGCTCAAGTGACTCGAGCATGCCTTTTTTCCTGAGTTCGACCAGAGGCATGCCGACAATCAGTGTAATGACACAGACCAAAACCCAGCGTTGCCAAACCGGCATGAGCGATGACGTTCTCTGCCATGCATGCTTTTGACGCTTCGATGTCACTGACCTACGCCAGCTGAGTTCAGCAATTGTTCGAGTTCGGCTGGGTTCGTCGCCTGCACACGGCCGCTGAGGCCTATATCCACAAGTTCAGAGAGCGCATCGAACCACAGACCAGCTGCGGCCGGGGTGTCGGATCTAAATTCTTCCGGCAAACGCTCGATTAATCCTGATGTACGTTCGACCACCGCGTCGGTGTTTGGATCGAGCAACTCGAGTTGCAAAAGATAAACTCGGTCGGTGTCCAGCAGAATATTTGACCTACTGAGGTCCAGACCATAATCGCCGGGTGGGAAAGGGCCACTGATGTGTAACTCTATTGCAGTCATCCCGGATGGGCCCAGTTTGACGATTACATTTCCTCGATGGCCCCGAGTTAGCCGCCAGATCAACGGCGGAAAGGCTTGAGTTGTTAGCCCACCGTCTGCTGGAACCAGTAGCAATAGGTCAGAAGCGGCATCCGAAGGTATATTCCGAGTGCCTGCGCCCATTCGATCCTTTGGCGTACCTATTTTGGGAGGAACAAACACAATTTCTGCGGACGTGTCAGTGTTTTTCTCATCGCCGGAAGCCAGCGCAAAACCGCTGAGAAACAGGCCTGCAGCCAGTACGAAGACAAAAACAGCTATTGATACCCAATTCCACGACACAAGACGCCTCTCGAAGAAAACTGCAAGTGTATCCGCTTTTTGAAGGTTTAGCGTAGGCTTGAAACTACGTTGAGTCCAGTTCCTGCTCTGTCTCGCTTCAGCTGATCCTAAGCTCGGTGGTCAGGCAATTTTATGCTAAAATAAGGATCTGTTCGGTTCAGAGTCGAGTCTGTGCTCATGGTTCCTGAAAGAAAATGGCGACGCGGCGCCTCGTGTTTGTTGGTGGTTTGTTTGCTCTTGATCTTGCCGCTTGCGGCAGAGGCTAAGGGCAAGCGCGTCGCTCTTGTAATAGGTAACTCCGCCTATCAATACGTCCCGGACCTGCGCAATCCGGCCAATGACGCTGAGGACATATCTAAGGCGTTACAGCGCATTGGGTTTGAGGTTACACAGCATCAAAACCTGAGTTACACCGATATGCGCATTGCATTGCGCGACTTTGCCGAAGCCGCAGCCGATGCGGAAGTGGCGCTTGCGTATTTCGCGGGCCACGGAATCGAAATTGAGAACACAAACTATCTGATACCCGTGAATGCCGCGCTAAAGAGTGATCGGGATGTAGAATTTGAAGCCATTCGTCTGGACGCTATCGTGAATGCCATTGCTGGCTCGTCCGCTCTAAGTATCGTGATTGTTGACGCATGCCGAAACAACCCGTTTTTGGCCCAGATGAAAAAGGCCTCGAGCACTCGTTCAATCGGGCGCGGTCTGGCCGCAGTTGAACCAAGAGGAGTCGTGGTCGGATACGCGGCCCGAGGTGGGACTCTGGCGCAGGATGGCGACGGCCGGAACAGCCCTTACGCGCAGGCGTTTCTGGAACATGTTGAAGAACCGGGAGTGGAACTTGGTAAACTGTTCCGCAAGGTGCGCGACCGCGTGGTCGCACTGACCGACGGGTATCAGGAGCCTTTTGTCTATGGCTCACTACCGGGCGAGGACATTTTTTTGGTCCCCAAGGTAGAACAGGCTTCATTACCCGTCCCTGACCTTCAGGAGTCTGACGAACCAGTCTTGCGGCCGCAGGTAACTCAGAAAAACGCGCTGGCCGCAGCTATGAAGGTGAACACAGTCAGGGGGTGGGATTTGGTCGCCAGATCCTATCGCGCTGCAACGTTATCCGAGCCCGAAATACTGAAGCGGATGGCTCAGATCACACCTGCCTGGACCAGAAAAAGCGGGCGGCTCGATGAGATAGAAGCCGCGCTCTTGCCGGGCCCTGCTCAGAAGAAGGAAGTACAACAAAGTCTTAACAACTCAGGCTTCGACGTCGGTACACCTGACGGAGTTTTCGGACCGCAGACCCGATCAGGCATCAAGGCGCTTCAGGCCAACATCGGGTTAGAACCAACCGGATATGCCGATCTTGCTGTCCTGTCCGGCTTGGGGATCAGACCGCTGGCGGATGATGGCGCGAGTTTTATCAGCAATCCCTTTGCTGTCCGACAGAATATATCCGAGCTGGAAGTGTTAGGTGAATCCGAAGAGGTCACGCAAATTCTTGGCTGTTTAGGCCTGCGTAAAAGCGTCTATGGTACGTTTCGCGGAAACCTATATATTGCGCTGGTTTATTCAGGCAGTGTGCAGAGTGCGCGCAGCGAGGCGCAAAAATGTGGCTTGGATTTGGCCGCAATAACATCGGCTGCAGAGAATGCGTTCATCGTCCGGATGATTTCAAGTGACCCAGCTTTCTTTGAATTGGGATACGACAGCAAAACGAAAATCAGCTACAAGGCCGGACCCTATTTCGGGTTCAGAAAGGACCCCAAAGAAGACGGTGCCATCATCGGATGGCGATGGTTCAGCGGAGAACCCGTGAGCTACACCAACTGGTTGCCATCCAAGCCAAACAAAACCCACGGCAAAGGCAGAAAATCATTTGCCCAATTTCAGTACGAAGCGCGAGGACGGCGCGACCTTGACGATGTGACCCCAACAAAATGGTTCGATGGCTCTGGATGGAATGCGCGTTCCGTGGTCTTGGAAGGTTCTCTGAAATAACGCGCTCTGCCCAAAGGGTTTCAGCGAAGCTATATTTTTTATGAGGATACGCTGGCAATCGGATCGGCATATTCGATTCATTCAGGTTATGTGGTAATGTTCAGGCGTCTCAATTTGTTCCGATCGGGGGCAGTTTGTTTAATAGTTCATATCAATATCCTTTCAGGACATTCTTATGGCTGATAGGCTTTGCGATTTGGTTCTCGGTTTCGCATGTTGCGCACGCGGACACCAAACGGGTCGCATTGGTGATTGGAAATGCCGAGTATCAACATGTCGCCAATCTTCCAAATGCAGGCAATGATGCCTCGGATCTGGCCAAAGCCTTGCAACGGATCGGTTTCACGGTTTGGCACAATCAGAATCTAGATTACCGTGGTCTCCGTATTGCGTTGCGCGACTTTGGTCGAGCGGCGAAAGATGCGGATATGGCCATCATCTATTTTGCGGGTCACGGGATTGAGATCGAAAACACAAACTACCTTATTCCAGTAAACTCAGAACTGCGCAGCGATCAGGATATCGAATTTGAAGCGATACGGTTGGACTCCGTCATCAGTTCTTTGTCGGGTGCCGATGGGTTAAAGGTCGTTTTGATCGATGCGTGCCGGAACAACCCATTCCTGAGCACGATGGAAAGAAATGGCGGCACACGCTCCATCGGTCGCGGATTGGGTCGTATTGACCCCAGCGGAGTATTAGTAAGCTACGCAGCCAAGGGTGGAACGTTGGCTCTTGATGGAGTGGGGCGTAACAGCCCGTATGCCACAGCGCTGCTAAAGCACATCGAAGAGCCTGGGCTGGAACTAGGTAAAATGTTCCGCAAGGTCCGCGACACCGTATTTAAATTGACAGGTGGGTTTCAGGAACCTTTCACCTACGGTTCTTTACCAAGCCAAGATATCTACCTAGTTCCGGTGGCAGTGCCCGTGCCGTCGGAAGCCAAGCGTGTTGGGTCTGACAACCGTGAAATCTACGCTGACTTTGAGTTGGCTCGTTCACTCGGAACGCTGGATGCAATTGAGTCCTTTCTAAACCGTTATCAGGAACAGAATGATCACTTTGCGGTAACGCTCGCCCTTTCGCTTCGAGATGATCTGCGTGAGAAGGCAAGGCAACAAGCTGCTCCTGACGACAACCCCAGAACGAACGAGACGGAAGTCGCCGTTGTGGCTCCGCCGGACAATCCGACTGAGGAAGCACGGACACGCAGCCTAGTCCGTGACATTCAGAGCGAATTGAACCGCGTCGGATGCAGTGCGGGCGCGGCGGACGGCGTTGCAGGTCCTCGCACTAGAGCGGCATATACCAGATACCGGAACGCCCGAAAAAACCTGGGGCTTCCGGCGGAAGGTCTGATCCAACAACAGACCCTCATTGCGCTTAAAAAAGAACCGGGTCGCGTTTGCAAGGAAGTTGCGGTTGCCGTAGGTTTAGACGGTGATTACGTCATCTCCATTCGGCGTAGATGGGATGATGACTATTGGCAGACTGCAACGCGCGGCGACGAATCCTACTACCCCGGAAAAATCGAACCACTCGCGTCATTGCGGATCAATCGGAAAGGCAGCAAAGTGACTCTGGTGTCCGCCCAAGCGTTTACCGGAGGCGGTCCGTGGTTCAAGGATTTCCAGGGGTCATTGGATGACAACGGTCAACTGAAACTCCGTTTCACCCTAAGCTCACATTTTGGTCCACCGGTGACGCCCTACAAGGTTCGAATTGATGTAAAATTGCCTCAAGGACTGCAACCCAACCGACGCCTCGTGTATGAGCCACGACGTATCGACGGTCAGTTTTTCCTGAATTTCCTGGTTAGGCGTGCGAACTAGCTTCCAACGGAATTCCCAAGATGACGGAGGTCGACAAGAGCGGCATGATTACCAAGCTGCGTGCCGTTTGCGCCAAAGTTGCAGAGACCATTTTCCTCTACTACGAAGTCGGCCATCGGCTTGAGAGCCGTTGAAAATAGGATTTCCACTAAATCAACTGAAGTAGCTGCATGTTGTTGTAGAATTCCGTACCCTGCCATGAGGTCGGTGATATCGGAAGGTGGTGGGCGGGATCACAGCGAACGGCAGCTATGCGGGCTGCACCACCAGCATTCGGCTTCGACGCTAAAGGTCCGGTATGGGGCGCTCACAAACTTCTCGATTTAGATGTGGAATCTTGAGGTATTCCCTGCCAAATCGACCTGAAGACGTCGAGGCACACAATCAGCATGCCGCCTTACATAGCCTCCAACGTGTGGGCGAGGCCATTTCTGATGTGATCTTCCAACAGTTTTTTGGCTGTATCAGCGTCTTTGGCCAACGCGGCATCGAACATTCGTTTGTGTTCTTGGGCTGCAACCTCACCTCGGTAGGTCAGTACGAGCATCTGATAACGAAGGTACTTGTCATAAATGATTGAGTGAAGGGATAAGAGGTTCTTGGAATTACAGGCTGCAATCATCGCTTGATGAAACTCTGAATCGTACCTCTTCCAGGTTTCCTTTTCAGAGTCATCTCCCTTGAGAAGCCGTTGCTCCATCAAATGCAGCTTATGATGCGCAGCGACCAGGTTGCCTTCCCAGTCCGTGTCGCCATTCGCAATGGACAACTCCAACGCGTGGCATTCCAGCAGAACGCGCAGTTCTGAAATCTCGGTCAGGTCTTCTCGTGAAACTGGCGTGACCAGGAAACCCCGTTGCTCAGGAGCTTCGACAAATCCGTCGCTGGCGAGCCTGTTCAGCGTTTCACGAAGTGTCGAAAGGCTTGCCGAATAGCGTTCCTTCAAGGCGTCCAGCTTCAGTTTAGAGCCGGGCTGCAGCTCCCCGAAGATGATGTCCCGCTTGATGCGCTGATAGGTGCTTGCACCTATCGTAGACGGCTGTTTCGCCATGCGTTTCACCCGATATTTTTAGTTTCCTCGTTCAAGTAGCATTTTTTTGAGACATCAGCAATCCAAACTGATGTATGGTATAAATAATAATATCATACATTATTGCGGAATCGCGAAAACCCCAATACGGTCGGGGCCAAATTGGGCAAGGCAGCCTGATCGCAATCAACGGTTTCGGGATTTTCCGGACCCTCCGGAAGGAAGCAAAGTGTCTAAGAACTTTCGCATTGCCATTGTCGGCATTGGTCTTGTTGGACGCCGCCACGCAGACGCTATCCTAGCGTTGCGCCATGTTGATCTCGTTGCGGTAGTCGACCCCAGTGATGAAGGTCGTGCTTACGCCGTTGAGCACGGGGTCGCATGTTACGAGACCCTCGAGAAAATGTTTGCAAATCAGACTCCAGACGGAGCTGTTCTTGCGACCCCGACCACACTTCATGTTGAACAAGGCCTCACGTGTGTTCGACACGGTTGTCCTGTTCTTGTCGAAAAGCCGATCGCCGTAGAAGCCACCGCTGCGCTTGAGCTTGTTCAAGCTGCGGAGAAGGCCAATGTGCCACTGATGGTCGGCCATCATCGCAGACACAATCCTCTGATCAGGTCGGCTAAGGAAGCCATTGTCGATGGAAAAATTGGAGATGTGCGCGCTGTCCATGCGAATTGCTGGTTCTATAAGCCAGACGAGTATTTTGATGCTGCGCCCTGGAGAAAGAAACCCGGTGCAGGGCCCATCTCGGTCAATCTTGTCCACGATGTGGATCTGCTGAGGTACCTGGCCGGAGAAGTTGTGACCGTACAGGCTCAGTCGGCTGCATCGCAGCGGGGCTACGACAACGAAGATGTTGCTGGTGCGCTGTTGACGTTTGAAAGCGGGGCGATAGGGACCATAAGTGTGTCCGACAGCATCGTTGCTCCATGGAGCTGGGAGATGACGTCTCAGGAATATCCAATCTATCCTTCGACCACAGAGAGTAGCTATATGATCGGTGGCTCTCATGGTTCGTTGTCCGTTCCCGATCTTCGCCTGTGGAGTTACCAGAGTGAGCAACGGGACTGGTGGACGCCTATCTCATCGACCGCGCTGAAGAAGGGTGCGTCTGACCCTTTGGTCAATCAGCTCAGGCACTTTATTGAAGTAGCTCGGCACGAAGCAGTGCCGATTGTGTCTGGATGGGAAGGTTTCAGAACGCTTCAAGTTATTGAAGCTATTCAGAATTCTTGCAGAACAGGTGAAACGGTCAGGATCAAAAGCTTACAAAAAACACCAATGGTAGATATGACAGTAGTATAAAATATCAGATATTTTGCAAAAAATCTTGCAAACTTTCCAAAATAGGTCAAAACTCTGAATCGCAAAAAAGAAGCATCATGATGTCTCAGGGAGGAGCAAAGTGATTACCAAACTTACCCGCCGGGCTGCTGTATCAGCCCTTGTTGCAACCGGTGTTCTGTTTGGCGCGACAAGCGGTGCGCTGGCGGAAGACAAAGTGCAACTTCGCCTCGCAACATCAGGATCGGAGACCGACCAGCGTTCAGTCGCTATGGCCGAGGTTTTCGCGCCGATGGTCGCCGATTTCGCAAGCTACGAGCCCAGCTATAATGGAACCATCTTTGCCCAAGGCACCGAGTTGGACGCCATCAGCCGGGGTAACCTGGAAATGTCGATCACCTCGGCGCAGGAACTGGCACAGTTCTTCCCCGAGTTTTCGATCTTTACCGCAGGTTATGTCCACCAGGACGCCGCGCATCAGGTGGCTGTCTTCAATGATCCCTTGATGGATGCCTTTAAGCAGAAGGCCGAAGAAGAACTAGGCGTCAAACTGCTGTCGGTCATGTATCTGGGCCGTCGTCAGGTGAATCTGCGCCAGCCCAAGGATGAGCTGACAGTCACGACGCCCGCAGACTTGGAAGGCGTGAATCTGCGGATGCCGGGCACCGACGCATGGCAGTTCCTTGGCAAGGCGCTGGGTGCCGCGCCGACACCGATGGCCTTCTCCGAAGTCTATACCGCGCTGTCGACCGGTGCCGTTGATGGGCAGGATAACCCGTTGCCGACCGTCGTCGACGCCAAGTTCTATGAAGTGACCAATCAGATCGTCCTGACATCGCATCTGGTCGACCTGAACTATATCGCCATCGGCAAAGAGGTTTGGGACGGGCTGACACCGGAACAGCAAGCCAAGGTTCAGGAAGCTGCGGACGCAGCAGCTGAATCAGGTCGCCAGAAGCAGCTTCAGAAAGAAGAGGATCTTGTCAACTTCCTGAAAGAGCAGGGCATGGAGATTTACGAACCCGATCTCGCTGCGTTCCGCGATCAGGTACAGTCTATGTATCTGGACAGCGAATTCGCAGGCTCATGGCCCGAGGGTGTTCTGGATCAGATCAACGCACTGGGCAACTGAGCCCAGTAAGACAGGGGAGGGAGAACCATAATGAAGGCCTTTATGAAGGGGTTCTCCCGACTGACCGAAGCGATTGCCGGCGGGATGCTGGCGGCAATCTTCCTTATCTTCCTTCTCCAAATTCTACTACGGTACTTCTTCACCCCAGCAGGCTGGACGCTGGAATTGATCGGCATTCTTTGGGTCTGGGTGATTTTCTTCAGTTGCGCTTTCATCGTGCGCGAACGGGATCACGTGAAGTTCGACATCATCTATCTTTCGGTGCCGATGCGCGTACGGCAGGTCTTTGCGATGCTGGCGGCCGCAGCGATCGTAGTCGGTATGCTCTACAGCTTCCTTCCGACGTGGGACTACATCGACTGGATGAAAATCCGCAAGACATCGACTGTCCGCAATCCGTTCTCCGGTGAGAAGATACCGCTGCGAACAGTATTCTCGATTTACGCGGTATTCATGCTGGTCGTCGCAGCGCGCTACGCGTGGCTATTCTTCGACGTCATGCGCAATGGCCCACCAAAGACAGAGTTGGAACTGGTCGTTGGGTACAACGTGGTTGACGATCATCCCCGTGTCGACGTCGAAAAGGATGAGGAAGTTAAGAAATGAGTTTTGAACTTCTTTCCTGCCTGCTCGCTCTCTTTCTTCTGGCAGGCATCGGGACACCTATCGGCTATTCCATCCTCCTGGCCTCATTAGTGTACCTGGGTACGGCCGGGCTGGACGTCGCCCTCGCGGGCGAGAAGATCCTGCAAGGTTTTTACAAAAGCACGATCCTGCTTGCCGTGCCTTTGTTCATCGTCGCCGCGAATATCATGAACGCTGGATCGATCACGGACCGTCTTTTGAACTTCTGCGTCGCTGCTGTCGGTCGTTTCAAGGGCGGCCTCGGGCACGTAAACGTGGTAGCGTCACTGATCTTTTCGGGTATGTCCGGCTCGGCCGTCGCGGATGCTGCTGGGATCGGGAAGATCATCATTGAAATGATGACCAAGGATGGCCGCTACAGCCGAGGCTACGCAGCTGCAATCACGGCGGCGTCGGCAACGATCGGCCCTATTATTCCGCCCTCTATCCCAATGGTTTTGTACGCGCTCGTTTCCAAGGCCTCCATCGGGTCGCTGTTTCTCGCCGGTATTCTGCCGGGCCTGATCATGGGCGTCGTCCTCATGGCGATGAACTATTATCTGGCCGGAAAGCGGAACTTTGCATTGGAAGAACCTGTTCCACTGCGCGAGTTGCCGGCTAAAACCGCCAACGCATTTCCGGCACTGCTGATGCCCGCAATCCTGCTCTACGGCATATATGGGGGCGTCACCACTCCGACCGAAGCTGCCGCCGTAGCTGCATTCTACGCCCTGCTACTGGCAGCGTTGTTCTACCGAGCGCTGACCTTCCGCGGCCTTTATCAGGTGTTCGTCGACAGTGCGCGCTCTTCCGCAGCCGTCGGGGTTGTCATTGGTGGCGCGTTCATTCTGAACTTCATCGTCATCCAGGAACAAATACCGCAGTCTATCTCGGCGCTGCTGGAGGGTTCCGATGTCAGCCCGATTGTGTTCCTGATCCTCGTAAACCTGCTGATCCTCGCGCTGGGATGCGTGTTAGACGCAACAACGATCATCCTGGTGATTGTGCCCCTGTTCATTCCAACCTGCGAGGCGCTTGGGATTGATCTGGTGCATTTCGGGGTGCTTGTCGTCGTGAACTCGATGATCGGTCTGATCACGCCGCCCTATGGCATTCTGCTCTTTGTGATCAACGCCGTGACGGACATTCCGCTACGCGAAATCATCTCGGAAATCTGGGCCTTCCTCGCGGTTCTCATCTTCGCCCTGGTGATCATGATACTGATGCCGGATCTGGTCCTGTGGTTGCCGCGTATGTTTGGATATCAGGGATAATGTGCCTCTCGGTTTCGACAACTTCGATCCCCGGTGATCTGGCCGAAAAACTAAGCACTATCGCTGACGCGGGATTCGGGGGTGTCGAATTACACGAACCGGACTTGACCGCTTTTGACGGGCCGCCATCGCAAATTCGGAACATTGCATCAGATCTCGGCCTGAAGATTTGCCTGCTGCAACCTTTCCATAACCTTGAAGGTCAGTCTGGCGGCGGACGGGAGCGCGCCTTTGATCGACTGAAGCGCAAACTCGACCTGATGAGCGAATTGGGTACGGATCTGCTGCTAATCGGGTCCGCATTCGAGGTCGATGCCGCTGCGACCGAAGAACAGGTAATCGCAGATCTTGGCGAGGCGGCCGAAATAGCAAAGGCATTGGGGTTGCGTCTGGCCTATATGGGCTTGCCATGGTCGGATCTTATTCACTCGGATGAACAGGCGTTAGGCGTCGTTGAAGCTATCGACAGCCCTTATTTGGGGTTGGCCTTGAATTCCTTCTTCTCGCTTGCCGACGGGTCCAAACCAGCCTGCCTTCGGGACATTCCCGGAGAGCGGCTGTTCCATGTACAGCTATCCGATGCACCCCGACTTGAGATGGATATTCGCAGGCTCAAACGGCACTTTGGGCTTCTGCCGGGGCTTGGGTCGCTGAACCTTGCGGGCTTTGTGCGGGTGTTGTCCCGCGCTGGGTACAAGGGGCCTTGGTCTATTGCGCGTGTCAATGAAGCAGCTCCTCAACCCGGTGGCCGGACACTGGCCCAAGACAGCTACAGGTCGCTGGTGAACCTGTTAGATGAGGTTTCCCGGGCCGAACCGGGAACAGATTTCGGCATCCCGGACCTGCCGGAACGCGTCTATGCGTCAGGCTTCGAATTCGTCGAATTTACAGCCGACGAAACAAGCGGCGCGCAGCTGGCAGATATGCTGTCGGCAATGTGTTTTCGAATGGAGCGAAAACACGTAACCAAGTCCGTCGAGTTGTGGCGGCAGGGCGCGATAAACATCGTTGTGAATACCGAAAAGGAAGGTTTCGCCCATTCGGCGTTCCTGGGTCACGGCCCCTCCGTGTGTGACATGGGGTTGCGTGTCAAAGATGCGGATCAGACGGTTCAGCGAGCGACCGCGTTGGGCGCGCCGAATTTCTCACAGCCGGTAGGGACTGGGGAACTGGACATCCCGGCCATCCGAGGTGTTGGTGGCAATGTTGTCCATTTCATAGATGAGAAATCCGATCTGCATCGGGTTTGGGACATCGAGTTCGAGCCAGTCGCCAAGACCAAAGCGATCCAGCCTGCTGGTCTGCGCCGCATCGACCATCTGGCGCAGACGATGCGTAACGATGAGATGCAAAGCTGGCTGCTCTATTACATTTCGACTTTTGAGATGGCAAAATCTCCGATCGTGAACGTTGCCGACCCTTCAGGTGTCGTGCAAAGCCAAGCCATCGAGAGCCCCGAGGGCGAAGTGCGTTTAAACCTGAATGGTGCAATTGGGCGTCGAACACTGGCGGCTTCATTCCTTGAAGACGGTTTTGGCGCCGGCGTTCAGCACATAGCCTTCCAGTCGGACGACATATTTGAAACCTCAGCCCAATTGCGGAAGTCCGGCTTTCCCAGCCTGTCCATCCCAGAAAACTACTACGCTGATCTGCAAGCGACATTCGGGTTAAGTGAAGACCTGATCGCCCAAATGCGTAGGGATAACATTCTCTACGACCGCGCAGCGGGTTCCGAGTATTTTCAGATCTACAGCCGACCTATCTTTAACGGCTTCTTCTTTGAAATTGTTGAGCGCCGATCTGGCTACTCCGGCTATGGCGCGCGCAATGCTGCGTTCCGATTAGCGGCCCAAGCGCGACACCACATGGCGGAAGGAACAACCTGAAATGAAGGCGGCACTAATCGGCCAAGGTATTGCTGGCTCCATGACGCCTGAGATGCACGAGGCAGAAGGTCGGGCGCAGGGTATCGATCTGAGCTACGGTAGGATCGACACTGCAAAAGAGCCATTTCGTGGAATGTCGGTCGCTGATTTACTGCATTATTCCGTTGAATTAGGCTGCGCGGCGGTCAACGTGACGCATCCCTACAAAGCATCAGTCATTGATCATCTTGATGAGCTTTCCAAGACTGCTGAGGAGCTTCAAGCTGTCAACACGGTGGTTTTTTGTGACGACCGAATGGTTGGCCACAACACCGACTACATAGGTTTCCACAGTGCCTTCGGAGAATTTTCGGGATCATCGAAGACTGAAACGGTTCTCATGTTTGGTGCTGGTGGCGCGGGCAGTGCAGTCTCTTTGGCTTTGCTTGATTCAGGTGTTCGAGACCTGGAGATCATTGATCCTGACTTCCACCGAGCGCAGGCGCTGGTCAGTCGACTAGAGGTCTTGCGCCCTTACGCAAAGATTCAGGGTTCCCCTTCGATTTCGTTGGATCGGATCGAACTTGTGGACGGAGTGGTCAACGCAACACCACTTGGAATGGACAAGTACCCCGGAACAGTCATTGAACCATCCCTGTTGCGGCCCGATGCATGGGTGGCAGACATCGTATATTTCCCGCTTGAGACACACCTACTGAGCAGGGCCCGCGCAACTGGGTTGAAAGTGATGAATGGTGCTGGAATGGCGGTTCATCAGGCTGCAGCGTCTTTTGAAATCTTCACCGGCTGCACCGCCTCAATCAGTCGCCTTCAAAACGTTTTCGATTCACTTCGTCAGCAGCGCATGCGCGAGTTTAGAGGTGCAACGGTATGACAAACGACGAACAAGCAATCCGCCAATGGTGGCGCACATCCATCATTGACATGAAACCCGGCAAGATCGCGTTTCGTGGCAACGCAATAGAGGATCTGATCGGGAACGTTTCTTTCCCGCAGATGATCTGGCTGATGGTGCGGGGCGATCTGCCCAGCGACGCACAAGCGCGTCTGTTCGAAGCCGCTTTGGTCGCAGGCGTGGATCACGGCCCACAGGCCCCCTCAATCGCGGCGGCGCGCATGGCTGCCACCTGCGGGGTAGGTCTCAATAATGCGATGGCGACTGCGGTGAACATGCTGGGCGATGTGCATGGCGGAGCAGGCGAACAATGCGCCGAGCTTTACTATGATATCTCGGAACGCATGGATGCTGAGGCATCGCTGAATAATGCTGTTCAGGACGGTCTGGACAGCTGGCGCGAGACGTACGGCAAGATCGTATCGGGCTTTGGTCACAGGTTTCACAAGCCTGTCGATCCACGCGCACCACGATTGATGCAACTTGTTCGTGATGCGGCGGCAGAAGGCACAGTATCTGGCCGGTTTGCCGATATCGGAGAAGAGGTTCGCGCCGAACTCGGTCGTCAACGCGGCGGTCGGCCAATTGCCATGAATATCGACGGCGCGACAGCTGTGATCTTCTGCGAACTTGGCTTTCCTGCGCCCTTGTCGCGGGGGCTGTTCTGCCTGTCCCGCTCGGTCGGAATACTTGCCCACGCCTGGGAGCAGACGAGCCAGGGCGGTCGGAACAAAGGGCCTATGCCCCCAAATTACTTACCCCTCTACGAAGACAGGAATGATGACAGGTGAGACATCGAAATCCTTCCGGGTCGGCCTTATCGGCTGTGGTCGTATCAGCGATATCTATCTAAAAACACTATCTAAATTTTCCAGCGTCGAGGTCGTGGCTTGCGCAAGCCTTGACCCTTCTGAAAGCCGCGCCAAAGCGGATCAATACGGTATCGCCAAGGCCTGCACGCCAGGTGAAGTGTTTGACGATCCGACGATTGACTGCGTTCTGAACCTGACAATTCCGGCGGCGCATGCCGAAATCAGCTTGCGCGCGCTGGAGGCGGGGAAACACGTCTATTCCGAAAAGCCACTGGTCATGAACCGAACGGACGGTAAGGCGATCCTGCACATGGCCTCTGAAAAGGGGTTACTGGTCGGTTGCGCACCCGACACATTTCTGGGCGGTCGCTGGCAGACCGTTCGGCGCTTGATCGACGAGAGTGCCATTGGCAAACCAACAGGGATTTTTGCCCATGTCGGTACCCACGGGACGGAGCGCCACCATCCCAACCCGGATTTCTACTATAAGGCGGGTGGCGGGCCATTGCTGGACCTTGGGCCGTACTACCTGACCGCCATGATCTGCTGCCTTGGTCCCGTTGACCGGGTTGCCGGAATGGCTCGGCGCACGTTCGACAATAGGATGATCGAAAACGGTCCACGCAACGGTGAATGGATGGATGTCCAGGTCGACACGCACTCCCTGAGCCTGCTGCAGTTCTCTTCCGGAGCAATAGGGTCGATGACCATGAGCTTCGACGTCTGGGACAGCGAAACTCCGCGGTTCGAGATCTATGGTGAAAACGGAACCATCAGCATCCCTGACCCTGACCCGGTTCATGGCGCCAACATGTTTCAGGGGGATGTCTGGCTGAAAACGCGGGATACCTCGCGCTGGTCTCATCAGCCCCGTCCAACCGGTCGTGAAGACTGGCAGGTTGTTGAAAACAGACATGGGTTTAACGAAGATAGCCGCGGGCTAGGTCTTTTGGATCTGGCCCTGGCGGCGCAAGAAGGACGCCAACCCCGTGCAAGTGGAGCGCTTGCCTACCATGTATTCGAGGTCATGGACGCGATTGAACGGGCGCCGAAATTTGGTGCCTATCAGACGATAGAAAGCCGTTGCGAGGCTCCGGAACCTTTGCCGGTCGATTTCCTGAACGATGATGTCTAACGTCAGCGCTTGTGGGACAGATTTGAGGTTTTCGTAACGGAGGATTTCTGGTTCATCGCAGCCTATATGG
>NZ_JBXWTH010000009.1:0-2402 GCF_059613825.1 Ruegeria sp. SATB027 | reverse complement strand
GAATTGTTTGACAGGTTCGCCATTCTTGCGCGGCGTAAAATTCACATTTGAGCAATGGTATCTTGACAGATTAATATGCCAAGAAAAATCGATTATACCTTCAACGTCATAAGTCTGACCTATGGATGACCTTACATAAGAGTTTCGATGTGATCCGAGGGAGCCTCGTGTGGCAAGCTGATCAGAATAGAGAATAGACGGGGATAACCAGACGGTTCCTTTCCTTCAGTACAAACGCCCCAGTTCCCTGATCCTTTGCGGATAATCGTCTGGAAAACGCCAGATGACTTCGCCGGGTGCGCGCACCAGTCCGCGCGCGGCGGGGTCTTTGTTGGTCAGCAATGACAGGAAAAGATCGCTGCTGGCCCATGGTGAAGACCGGAAGTACCAATGCCCGTTGCCAGTGCCCGCCTCTTCGGCATCCGTCACGTCGATGACATGCAGCCTTGGGGTCCGGGCCAGCTCCGCTTGCACCGCAGGCACTGCTTCGCCGGGCGGCGAGGTCTCTCCGACGCGCTTGCGGCCAAAGACGAACCTAGACATCGCCAGCGCGGAATCCGTTTGCGACTGATAGATCGTCAGGTCCGTAACCGCATCGAGAAGACCATCCTCGATAGCATGAATGAAATAAGCGCGGTCCAGATCGCTGCCGATCAGGATGAGCTTGCCCAACCGCGCGTTTCCCTCGGCCCCCAAAGCAATTTGATAGGCGGCGTCAAATGCCAGCCTTGTCCCGGCACTGTAGCCAATCAGGTGGATGCGACGGGCATCGGTATGGGCCGAGAGAAAGGCAATTAGCTCGCGCAGATAGCGTCGCGAGGCCAACGCCGATTCCTGATCGCGGAAATAGGCCAGCGTATTTGGGGTTGCTGTCCAGTTGTAACTGATGAAAGCGCCCTGATAGCCCAGGAAATGTTGCAACTGGCTTGAGACCAGAGTGGAATAGTCGAAATCCACATTATAGCCATGAATGTAGATGAAAATGTCCTTGTTGGCCGATTGTGCCAATTGCGCATTGATTTGTGACGCAAAATGGCTGCCGGCGGCTTCGACTTCGGCACGGCTGGGTGGCGTATCCATGTAATTGATAGCGCTGAACGGCAGAATGCCGGTCTCGGTCACGCCCACCACCCGCAGCCTATAGTCCCGATCCCGCGCCGCGGCGAGCGTTATGCGCCTTGCATTTTCCCAGCTTTCAAGCGGCGGGTCCGACGCAATCTGCGCGACACCCGCCCGCAGCACGTGCCCCCGTGCGTTATTGTAGCTTTTCTGCGGGTCGTCCGGTTCTGCGGGCTGGCGGTCGGTCGCGTAAAACAGACGCGCCCGCGACTCGAAATTACCCTCGGTCACATCCCCGAACGGGTCAAGCGTGCCATTGGCAAAGACCGTTGGCGAAGGCATGATGTCAATTTCATTGTAGGTTTTCGCCGCGCACCCCGTCAGGGTTATGAAGAAAATTAGCCAACAGAACCTTTGCATCAGACACTTTACGCCCCAGAATTTCCGCCGCATTGAGATCTGCCGGCACGAGCTTTCAACCATTTTTGCAAATGGACCATCTTTGGCAAGCCTTAGAGGATGCCTGCGGCAACGATGGCAGCAGATTGCGGGCCGGGACCGTGGATGATGTTGTCAGAGAGACGTTTGAAGAGTTCGAGTAAGCGGCCACATTAACCAATGTTCGCCGATTTCGGGGTCGGCTTCTTGATGAGTCTTTTACAATGTGAAGCTACGCAAAGGCGCAAGGGACCATGTGAAAACGGCTATGAAACGGGCCAGATGTTCATCAAGGTGAAGGGCATGTGCGAATAGTCATGAACGTTTCCTGCACTGAAAAGGTTCGCACCAGAATTTTACCACTCTTGGCTGTCCGGCTCCCGCCGCACGTTTGTGGGCTCCAAAAGGATGTTTGTTTGCTGTTTTTTACCTTGGCCTCACCCTATCCAGGGATCGAAGCTTCCAGAGTACCCGGCGCAATTCAGCGGTTTTTCGATTGGATGAAACTCCTCCAGTGCACTGCCTGTGCCCCAAAGTTAAAACGATTTGCGATCGTGTGGCTTTTTGTTGCTTTTTCTTGACCGGGCAAACGAATTGATACATTTTACCAAAATAAAACCAGAATGGAGCACAAATTATCACGATTATAGACCGTTTTTGTCGCTCCATACCGCCCTTGAGTCTGAGGTTTCGTCTCGGTGTAAGGATGGTTTCGGAGCGGTGGCAGTGCTAATAACGGAATGTCCTGTGCGGACTGGTTATGGTAACCTGAAATAGAAAGGTATCGCCCCGACAGTTTGCAGTTAACTGCACATTTTGAGGGTGCAATTCTGTCAAATTGGCGGTCACTGGCTTCACTTGACCCAAAGCGCCTCGCAAAAGAAGGCACCCAACAAAAATGATCA
>NZ_JBXWTH010000008.1:0-3053 GCF_059613825.1 Ruegeria sp. SATB027 | reverse complement strand
TAGCTGATTGACGATGTATTCATCAATGTCACCTCCGCCCAATGTCGGGCATCAGCAACCTAACGACAGTTAATGTGGCAACACAGAAAGAAAGGCTCGAGACACGCCATTTGCGCGTCGATCAGCCAGAAAATCACTCATGTCACCGCTCCGTTTTCGGAGCTGTGCAGCACGCGGCACAACAAAAACCAATGAATCCTGACCCTAGATTTGCTGCAAAGCTGTCCGCGAAGACGGGACCACTTAATCTGCCCCCTGTTGACTACCTTGTCGTGCCTTCAGTCGGTGGCCGACCTGAACAATCGCGTCAAGGGCCGGGATCAATTCGGCCCCAAGCTCGGTCAGGCTGTATTCCGTCGAGGGGGGCGACGTGCGCCGGACATGGCGGACCAGCACACCTCGTGCGGCCAGTTCCGACAAACGGGCCGAAAGTACCTTGGCAGAAATCGGCGGAATATCCGAACGCAGTTCACTAAAGCGGCGCGGCCCGGCCCGCAACGACCAGATCACGTTCGGCGCCCAGGCACCTGCAATCACAGCCATGCATTCGGTCAGCATGCAGGGTTCGGGTGGCGCCGGGCTTCGGTTGTTCCGCATCTTTAGGGCCATGAGGCGTTACCAGGTTTCTGTTGGGTTACTTTATTTTTTTAGTAACCATCAGAAACCTAGTTGTCAACGGATATGTCCTTCTCCATCTCTATGGTGCCACCAGTAATCCCCAGAAAGGAATACCATGAAACTCTACTACAAACCGGGCGCATGTTCGCTTGCCAGCCACATCGTGCTGACCGAAATCGGCACTCCCTTCGAAACTGAGGCCGTTGATACCGCGGCTGGCCGCACTGAATCCGGCGCGGATTTTAGATCCATCAACCCCCGAGGATATGTGCCGGTGCTTGCGCTGGACGACGGTGAACTTGTCAGGGAGGGATCCGCTATTCTTCAATACCTTGCTGATAAGAACCCGTCCTCTGATCTGGCACCATCAAACGGAACGATGGCCCGGACACGGGTTCAGGAATATCTGAGTTTTGTGGCGGCCGATCTGCACAAATCCTTCAGCCCGCTGTTCAAGGGTGATTCCACCGACGCCGAAAAAACCAAGGCGCGCAGCATCGTCAAAACAAAATTCGATCAGGTCGAAAACATACTGGCCGATGGGCGGGAATACCTTGTGGACGGAAAGTTTTCGGTCGCGGACGCATATCTTTTCGTTGTCTCGAACTGGGCAAATTTTACGGAAATCGATTTGTCCGGCTGGCCAAGCCTGAAAGCCTATGTCGAGCGGGTGGCAGCACGTCCCGCAACACAAACGGCGATGCGCGCCGAAGGGCTGATCCAATGACCCCGGCCGATCACAAAGCTGTGGTCGAATTGATGGAGGCCTATTTCGAGGGCCTTCATCACGCCGACAGCAACGCCCTGAGACAGGTGTTTCACCCGAAACTGGCGTATATCTGCGCCACCGAAGGGGATGAGCTGTATCTGGATCTTGAGAGCTATATGGCCCGTGTGGATCAGCGTGAACCGCCAGCCAAGCGCGGTGACCCGCGCGATGAAGAGATATTGCAGATCTCCTTCGGCAGTCCGAGGCTGGCCCATGTCATGGCCCGTATGTCGATGATGGGGCGCGATTATCTGGATTACCTTTCCCTTGTCCGCCACGGCAATGACTGGCGGATTGTCACCAAGGTCTTCTCCTACGTTCCAAGGAAGGATTAAAACCATGCCATATGTGAATATCAAAGTAACCCGTGAAGGTGGTCCTGACGGAACCGGCCCAAGCCAGAGCGAGAAAGCAAAGCTGATCGCCGGAGTGAGCGAACTGTTGCACGAGGTGCTGGGCAAAAACCCGGCAACCACAGTCGTCGTGATTGACGAGGTCGATCTGGACAACTGGGGCATCGGTGGGCTGCCGGTTGTCGACTACCGAAAGACGGCCACGTGAAAACCCGGCTGACCGAGCGCCTGAACCTGTCCCACCCGATCATTCAGGCGCCAATGGCGTTTGTTGCGGGTGGGTCGTTGGCCTCGGCTGTGACGCAGGCGGGCGGGCTTGGGTTGGTCGGCGGGGGTTACGGCGATCGGGACTGGATTGCGCAACAGTTCGATGCAGCCGGAACCACCCCTGTCGGGTGCGGTCTGATCACATGGAAGTTGGCAGAGCAGCCCGCTCTGCTCGATTACGTGCTGGAGCGCGGGCCAGCCGCGGTCTTTCTGTCCTTTGGTGATCCTGCACCCTTTGCCGACAGGATCAAACGGACGGGCGTTCCGCTTATCTGCCAAATCCAGACACTTCGGGACGCGCTGCGTGCCATTGCGGTTGGCGCCGATGTCATCGTGGCTCAGGGGGCCGAAGCTGGTGGCCACGGCGAGGTGCGCGGCACGATCGCGCTTGTGCCCGAAGTGGCGGATAAATTTGACGCATCGAACAGTTCGGCTGTACTTTGCGCCGCCGGTGGTATCGGCGATGGTCGCGGTCTGGCTGCGGCCCTGATGCTTGGCGCAGATGGCGTTGTGATAGGAACTCGGTTTGTTGCTGCAGATGAGGCGCTGATCCATCCGCAGATTCTCAGCGACATCTTGCGCGCATCAGGGGATGAAACCGTTCGAACCTCGGTTCCCGACATCATTCGCGGTTATTCTTGGCCGGACCGATACTCAATCCGGGTACGTCGAAATGATTTTGTCAGTAAATGGCATGGTCGAGAAGCCGCGCTAGACGCCGGCTTGGATGTCGAAAGACGACTTTGGAACGATGCTCAGAATTCCGGAAATCCGTCAATCGTTCCCGGTATTGTCGGCGAAGGTGTGGGTATCATAAGAACCTCGAAACCTGCAGAACAGATCATTGACGAGATCATGCACGATGCGATCAACCTTATCAAAGGTGAAGGCGGCAGACATTTGTTTCGGCATAAGGCTTGATTGTCTATCGGTCAAAAAACGCGATTAGGTGGGATCTAACGGTGTTGCCACATTAACTGTCGTTAGGCTGCTGATGCCCGACATTGGGCGGAGGTGACAATGATGAAGACATCGTCAATCAGCTT
>NZ_JBXWTH010000007.1:0-2381 GCF_059613825.1 Ruegeria sp. SATB027 | reverse complement strand
CGGCCTGGCCGCCAACGGCGAAGACGGCAACGCCGAAGTCGAAGCCCGCGTCCGCGCCCAGGTCGCAGACCTCTGCAACCGCTTCCCCATATACCCGAACCTGTAAGCCGAAAGGTCCCAACCATGAGCTTTCATCCAATTGAACAAGCCCCCGCCCGCCTGAACCGCAGCGAGCTTGCCGTGCCCGGCAGCCAGCCCGGAATGTTTGAGAAGGCTGCGAAATCGGACGTGGATGTCATCTTCCTCGATCTGGAAGACGCCGTCGCGCCCGATGAAAAGGAGCAGGCGCGCAGGAACATTATTCAGGCTCTGAATGATATCGACTGGGGCAACAAGACCATGTCGGTCCGGATCAATGGTCTGGACACCCATTACATGTATCGGGACGTCGTGGATGTTGTCGAACAGGCGGGCCAGCGTCTGGACCTGGTCATGATCCCCAAGGTCGGGACAGCCGCAGATGTATATGCAGTCGACATGCTGGTGACCCAGATCGAAGACGCCAAGGGGTACAAGAAACGGATCGGGTTCGAACACATCATCGAAACCGCGCTTGGTATGCAGAATGTCAGCGCGATCGCTGCGGCATCAAAGCGCAATGAAAGCCTTCATTTTGGTGTCGCGGATTATGCCGCCTCGACCCGCGCGCGGACCACAATCATCGGGGGCGTAAACCCTGACTATTCGGTTCTGACCGACCCGGATGCCGACGGAGGCCGCCTGACCCACTGGGGCGACATGTGGCACTACGCCCTTGCCCGCATGGTGGTTGCTGCGCGCGCCAACGGGCTGCGTCCGATTGATGGGCCTTTTGGCGATTTCCAGGACCCCGACGGTTACAAGGCCGCCGCAAAACGTGCCGCCGTTCTGGGCTGCGAGGGCAAATGGGCCATTCATCCAAGCCAGATCGCACTTGCCAATGAGGTGATGTCACCCTCGGATGCCGAAGTTACCAAGGCACGGCGTATCCTTGTCGCCATGGCCGAGGCCGAGGCAGACGGAAAAGGTGCCGTGTCTCTGGATGGTCGTCTGATCGACTATGCCTCGATCCGGCAGGCCGAAGTACTGGTCGAAAAGGCCAGTCAGATCGCTGCGGCCTGATCGCCTGCACCAAACCCGACCTGCGTGGGCGCATTGTCCACGCGGGCTCGGTGCTGCGTTGACTGGTGGATCACGAGACCAACGCGAAAGGTTATCCGTGTTCCGGGGCGGCCGTCCCCAGAAATCGCTTGTTCCGAATATCGTCCGGGCTGACGTCAAAGCTTCGTTGAAAGGCACGTTTCAGCGCGACGGTCGATGAAAAGCCGGTCGCTGTCGAGATTTCGATCTGCGACATGTTGGTGAATTGTAAAAGGCTCTGCGCCCGCTCCAGCCTTAGCTCTTTGTAGGTCGACAAAAGTTTCGCACCGGTTTTGCTTAGAAACCTTCGCTGTAACTGGCGGGTCGAGGTCCTGAGTACATTGGAAAGTTCCGAGATCGTCAAAGGATCTTCGATGTTTTCCTGCATCGCATCCAGCGTGCGCATGACAAGCTGATCACCTTTTGCACGGTGCACCAGACGGGCGGCAAGCGTGCTGCCGTGCTTTTGTGTGGGTTCCGTCAGTCCAATGTATCCGCGCAGTATGTCCGCGATATGTTCCCCGTGGTCGATCGACACAAATTCTGACAGCAGGCGCAGCGCGCTTAACCGGGTGGTTGCGCTATGGGCGCACCCGTCTGCGGCCAGATGCGTGCCGGTGCCACAATCTTCCAGCCCGCCCTCCAGTGCAGCGGCTGCGAAATTCGGGTGGACAGCAACGGTGTTCCGGCCTGTTCTTCCGAGTTGCGGCAGAAGCAGCACCGCGCCGCCGACCAGTACAACCCGTGAAGACAGGTTCAGGACCTGCGATACCCAGGATCTGCGCGAATGTGGGATGGACCAGATGTTCTCCAGATCTCCCCAGAAAACCGCCGTTCGTCCGGCCCAGTATAACGGTCCGCCCGCAGGTTCCGAGCCAGCGACACGAAGGTTGACCGCATAGGTGCAGTCTTCGGCCAGAGTGTTTAACGCCTGATAGAATTCGATGACCATTCCAGCTGACGCCATAGCCGTTTCACCGTTGAGAATGACATCGATATGTTTCAATCTTTCGGGTGACTCAGGCTCCGTTTCAGACAGATTGGCGTGATCATTTGCGAGGACATAGTGTTTCATTGTTCCTCCGACGATTTGGGCGTGGCAGCGCCCCGATTGGCGCTGCCCTCAGGGTGTAAATCCGATCCGTCAGGCGAATTGACGGATCGGACAGACACGGGTTTCACTCAGCGGCGTCTTCGTATGCGTCCATTGGTGGGCATGTGCAGACGAGGTTTCGGTCGCCGTATGCGTTGTCGACGCGGTT
>NZ_JBXWTH010000006.1:0-23626 GCF_059613825.1 Ruegeria sp. SATB027 | reverse complement strand
CAATCCTGGATCTTCTCTGACAGATACCCCTCATAAGGCTCCAGAAGTCGTGGGCGCGGGTCACGCGGCCCATAAACCGGGACCTCAAGGCCCCGGTCCAAATATTTACGGACTGTCTTACGGTCCAACCCGGTCTGCCGCGCGATTGCGCTCACCGACAAACCCTGTCTTTTCAAATCATGGATCAAAACGATCCTCCTCAGTTCAACCACCCGATATCGACCTCCTATGGCTTCTCTTCAGGCGGTAATTTGGCCGACGTTTTGTTCGGGGGGCATGCCCCCCGAACAAAACACCTCAGCACGCTAACTGGGGAATTTTACCTCGGCCGTTTTGGGGAGAATTCATCCGGCAGTCACAATCGCTGACAGGAACTCTCGCCCCTCTGCCCGCGTCAGGCTGCAAACCGTTCGGTCACCATATCGGCTCGTGAACAGCCCGACGGAGTATCGGACCGACTTGAACCCGCTGGGTCGCAATTGACTACTGCGCCGGACAAGATAGGCGCGGCTCAGGTCACGGACCGCCACCTTTACCGGCACGACGGGTCGGGTGAAGGCAGGGCCATCCAGAACTGTGCCAGAGTCCCCCAGAGTGGCCCGGAGACGGACGAGAGACGATTCTGGCTGGTCAACCCAATCAGGAACGTTAGCGCCGCTCTCTGTACCAGACAGGGCTTCCTCTGCCTTGCCCCGGACTTGCTCCACCAGCGTTTCAAACCGGGCATTAACTTCAGCGGCACGAACGCGGGCGGTGTTACGATCACCGGTCTTGAGACTTTGCTTCAGCGCCTGAGCGCCCAGCGCGAGAGCCACGTCGACGGGATAGTTTCGTCGGTAGAGCCACGTATGACCCTTCAGATAGGCATAGCGAATGTGAGCAGACATGAGTCTCCTCCTTTCAGATTTAGGATTTGGGTTGGGTTCAGTCAGTGGAGATGAGTCGAACGATCATCTCGAGGGCCGGTTCGCCGTAGGTACCAGCCAGAGGGCCGGTGACAGCAAAGCCGGTCACGCAGTCTTCGAACACCTCGTCTACGCGGAACAGATGTTCAGGGACGTCATCGAAGGCGCGGACGACCACGACGTCACCGGGGTTCAACTCAAGTTCAGCCATCATCGCCTCCGTGTTTCCACGTCCAGAGGACCGCCAGCAGAACCAGCGCCGAGACAGCGGGGTGGGACCGTGTGACCACCCAAAGCATCGTCGTCAGGACAGCCTTGGGCGGTGGGTGCAAAAGAAAACCCCCGACGACAACGCCGAGGGCAGACAGGTACTTCATGGATCAAACTCCTGCAGTTGCTTCTTTATTTAGATGCAGGAAGTTCCTCGGTTTCTGGGTGGTGCGGACATGAAATTTTCTATGGGCGAATGTCTGACCTGAGGAACTTTTTTGCCGTTCGCTTCACGTTTGCCAATAGCCGCAGCCAGCCCGTAGCAGTCATTCTTTATTGAGCCGACTTCAAATGCGGCCACTAGCCAAATCACCAAAGTTTCAGAATAATGTCTCTGACCACGGCTTGGGTGATATCTAGTGTCGGAATCGCTAGTAGGAAACCTCCAGCGATGCCTAGACTTAGTGACGCGAAGCGAGCCAAACGGAATGTGTGCATCTCTCCTGTCCACCATTCTCGCGCCAAGTAGCTGATATAGTCGCCATGTCGCGAAATCATATGAGAACGAACATCAGGTCTGTAGCCGGACACCACCGGTTTTTTACTCCTGAACTTGTCAAACACTTTCCAAAATAAAGGCAATCTCGGCTTCCAGTGATCGGAAAATACTTGCGCTTCCATGTCTGCAAGCTCGTGGACGCTGTAGCGTTCTCCTACTCTGGCGGCGAACTCCATGTCTCCTTTGGCCAACTCTAAGATCTGCGGACGAAATGCCTTAAAAATTAGATTGGAAAAGAACAGGAGCAGACTACCAAAGAAAACCAACCTCATCTTGGCTATACCAGTTAGGAAAAATGGTGTTTCTGCACTCGGTTCAACTCCAGCTATCATTCGATATGAAATGATTTCAGCAACTTGGTCGTTGAAAAGGATCATATACCCAATGATCGGAACCAACGCGACGACGCGTGTTAAGTCATTGTTGGCAATTCGTTCAACTGACTGCCATTGCGTGAGTTTCCAGTCAGAATGGAACTTCATTGAAATGCGCTACTCCCTGACAGCCGTGGTCTTTCAACGACAAGAGAGGTTGTATCCCTCAACGTTTTGAGGACGATACCTCATTGAAAACTTGACGGAAAGCTGAACCGACTGTCTATTTGAGAGATAACATTCAATTTCAAGTTGTAGGCATATAGATGACTGAGAAGTTGCCAGATTACCTGGCTCAAGGCGAAGCCGCCCGTTTGTTCCCTGTTCTGTCAACCACATCAAAGGAAGGTCGCACAACGTCTATTGTGCTGGCCTGTATGGTTCAGATTGAAGAGTTGGGAGCCGCATTGCTTCAATCGGTGGGCCAGAAGCGCGGAAGACGGGCACAGGTTCATGCGTTCACCGAGGTAGTATTCAAAAACCAGTCCAAGACAATTAAGGACCGACCCGACGGATTGATTGTCCTGAAGGTTGGCTCTCGCGAGTGGAAGGCCCTTGTTGAAACCAAAGTTGGGAACAACACCCTCGATGCCGAGCAAATTGAAAGATACCGTGTTCTTGCCAAAGAGAACGGCGTCGATTGCGTCATCACAATATCCAATCAATTCGCGACTACGCCGACGGCGCACCCTGTTGAGGAAATCAGGAAGAGCAGGTCCAGGATTCCCGTGTATCACTGGTCATGGATGCATGTGGTCACGACTGCAGAGTTGCTGATCAGCAATGAGCAGGTTGAAGACAAGGACCAACTACTGTTGCTGAATGAGCTTAGGCGCTTCCTCAACCATGAGAGTGCTGGCGTTCAGGGTTTTCATAGGATGCCCAAAGAATGGGGCGATCTCAACAAACTGGTGTCGTCTGGCGGCGTCATTCCAGCACGGTCGCCAGAGGCACAGATCGTAGTCGACGCTTGGCATCAGGAAACCCGAGACCTGTCGCTAATCTTGAGCCGATTGGTGGAAACATCCGTTAGTGAGAAACTGTCGCGCAAGCACATCAATGATCCGGCTCAGCGAAAAAAAGACGAACTGATGATGCTTCGCGAACACCACCAGCTCCAATGCACATTGGATGTGCCGGACACGGCGGCCCCCATCGAAGTCACCGCAGACCTGAAACGACGGTGCGTCGACGTCGGTATGACCATCCGCGCGCCTGAAGATAAGAAGTCGACAAAAGCCCGGCTGAATTGGCTTCTGCGACAGATAAAGGTCGAAAACATGGAGGGGCTGTATATTCGCTTGCTTTGGCCTGGTGCCAGCGAGCCGACGCAGCACTTGGTTTCAGAATTACGGGAAGACATCGATATCTGCCAAGAAGGTAAAGACCACCTCGTTACGCACGGCTTCCATGTGTTCCTATCCAAACGCCTCGGCGGGCGTTTCACACAACAGGCTAACTTCATATCAGACTTAGAAAAAGTCGTTCCGCTATTTTACGGGGAAGTGGGTTCAAATTTGTCTGTTTGGAAGAAGGCAGCGCCCAGAATCAAACATGACAAACCAACAGCTGAGGACGTTTCCACAGATGCAATTGCCGAGGATGCGGAGGACTTCGAAGGCTGACTTAAGCCCCCAAAAAGTGTTTTATGAAAGCTCCACAACTAGGAGAATTCAGCACTCTATCAGCCCGAAACGGGAAAGATATTCATGCAATCAGAGGTGAAGCACAGAAGCGTTCTGCACCTGCTCGAGTAAGCGAGCTTCAATCATTATGGGTAAGTTCATGAGCATTAATGATGCTGCGAAAGGTGCGATTAGCGCATATCTTGCCATGTCGAAACCCGGCTATGCCCTACTAGTTGATGCGCCCTGGGGCGCGGGGAAAACGCACTTTGTACGACAAGTTTGTGAAGTAGACACGAAACACCACAAAGTACGCTACGTATCGCTCAATGGGGTAGTTGACGCTATTGGATTTCGCCGAGCGCTTCTCAAGGAGAGTTTGGACGTTGAGTCCGCGAAAAGGCTGGCGGGGATGGCCGACGCTTTTGCGCGTGTTTTCAAGATGGGTGACCTCGGCAGTTTGACGCGTGACTACCTTGAAGAGCGTATGATCAGTGAACTACCGGAAACACTCATTTTCGATGATCTTGAAAGAGCAACATTGCCACCGGAAGAAGCTCTTGGTCTGATCAATGATTTTGTTGAGCATCAGCAAAAGCGCGTCATTATCCTTGTGCATTCTGGTGAACATCCGGAACAAGAACGGTTTCGTCAACGGAAAGAAAAGCTCGTTGGGCGGACGATCCGGATTTTGCCCGACTTCACCGCAGCATTTCCAACGTTCCTTGAAGATGTCCCGGAAGGGCACGGCAAAACGTACCTGAAGGATCACGCATCTATCGTGAAAGAAGTTTTTGACCAGGCGGATCACGGCAACCTTCGCCTGCTGCGAAGTTCTGTTCGTGATTGCGCGCATCTCCTCGACACTATTGCGAGCGCGAGGTTTTCTGCTCAAGATGCAATGTCACGCTTTGTTCGAACATACCTGTCTATTTCGATGGCACTGGCGAGAGACGAGATCAGTTTAGAACAGCTATCTCACAGGGGGGGCGGTGTGGTCGTTGGAGCTGGTGAGGAAAATGAAGAGTTTCAGAATCTGAGACAACTAATTGATCGGCACGAGGGTGCAGACATATTCGCCCATAGTGGCTCTGCCTTTCCGATTTCACTTGATGAACCACTGTTTGTGAGGGGCTATATCGACCCCGCCCAATTGGAGGCGATCATTCAAGCAACCCGTCAATTTGAACCTCAAGAAGAAAACCCGCTTTGGAAAGTAGCAATTCATTGGGGCGACATGGGCTGGGATGAGATTGGCGCGCTAATCGAGCAAATTAATAACTACATTTTCGCCAAGACGCCCATCGAACCTGGACCTTACCTTCAACTTGCTGACACAGTTCTGCGCTTGCAAGAATATGGCGCCTTCACGGAAGACCGCCAGCAACTGAAGGATCGCATATTGAAGCGTGTTTCAGAGTTGCGAGCCGGAGACGCAATTCCACCTGCTAAGCTGGGAGTACAGTTTGGTTGGGGGCTACGCGGAAAACACTTTTCCTTTGGGGGATATGGATGTGATGCTAACGACGAGTTTTACGAGATCATTGATGCGATGAGGACAGCCCAGATCGAGGGCTATGAGGCTAGCCTACCCGAGATCACGTCAACGCTGTTGCAAGCGTTTGAAGACGATATCTCGCAAGTCTATCTCAAATTCAGATACGTCAACGACGAAGATTCATTCTACGGCGTTCCCATTCTTCATCTCCTCGATGTTAAACGCTTTGCTGCAGTTGCCATGAAGCATTTGAAGCAAGGCAATACGCAAGAGCTTTGCCAGGTTCTTGGCAAGATGTCTGATCGCCATGGCCCCGACAACAAGTGGGAAGACGAACGGAAATGGGCGTTGCAAGTACGCGAGGAAATGACCCGAATTGCCAAAGAGAACGGTCCTATTGCCCAAGCGCATTTACAACTTACACTCAAGTATTGTTGGAGGTTTCAAGAGCCTACCGACATCGGAGGGGGTGCTCCGACGAAAGAACAATAAGAGTGAGCTATGTGGTTCAATGTCGTTCAGCCTGCACGCACCGATTAGAACAACAAAGGTGGCCGATTTCCAACTCAGGAATTCGCACGAAGTATGTGACAGCGGTGAAAACCGCCAAACTTTGCAAAGCTCGCTTTCTGTGCCCATTTCCCTTTCATTCTTTACCTTGCACCCACACCACCCCCCGTCAGCCCCCGAAACGCCTCGTCAGCGGTCCTGTCCTGCGCCAGTTGGCGGTTCTCTAGCGGTCTCGTAACGGGTCTCTCTAGCGGTCAAAATGCCCGTCGATTCGCTCAGCAGAATGCCCCCGAAACCGCCCCAGTTTCTCGGGCTAGTTGGAAAAGTTCTAAGGTTTCATCGGGGGGCAAGGATTCCTACCACCCCAGCCATGATTTTCCCTAATATCACACACTATGAATCCGGGTCCGGATATTGGCGCGTTCTCAGCGGCTTTTCTGATATCAGCGCCATGTTGAGACGCGCAGGTCCATGCTCTTGCGAGAAAATAGGAAAGACCCCGGAGTTTTTTCTTGCCGCAGGGTAAGTGTTAAGGTACCCGCGTTTTACCGGTCCCGATGTGGCTAAGAGGGAATCCGAGGTGCCTTTTGGTGCCAACCGGAACTGCCCCCGCAACTGTAGGCGGCGAGCGCTGTCCATTTCCGTCACTGGGCCATTTTGGTCTGGGAAGACAGGACAGACAAAGACCCGTCAGTCAGGAGACCTGCCGGTATGAAACCGAAACACACCGGGCGGGGTTGTCCGGGGAGGTTGCCGAAGAAACGCGCCGGGCGGTCTATTTTCTACCCTGCGCTCACAGCAGGCAGTAAAGCGTCTGTTGCTTCGGTAAATGCCCATTCACCCGTTCTCTGGTCATTGACACATGGAGATCGATTGTCATGTTTCTACGCACTGGCCTGATTGGCCTTTCCTTGCTGGCTACCAGCGCTGCCGCCGAAGGAAACTTTCCCCTAACCATCGAAAACTGCGGTCACTCGGTCACGTTTGACGCGCCAGTGACGTCGTCAGTCACGGTCGGCCAAGCCGCGACCGAGGTGCTTTATGCGCTGGGTGTGGGCGAGCAGGTTCTTGGAACTTCGGTCTGGTTCAACGAGGTGCTGCCTGAATATGCCGAGGTGAATGCCAAGGTAGAGCGTCTGGCGGACAATGATCCCAGCTTTGAAAGCGTTGTTGCCAAGCGGCCGGGACTGGTCGCAGCGCAATATGAGTGGCATGTCGGACCCGAGGGCATCGTCGCCACGCGTGAGCAATTTCACGAACTGGGCATTCCAACGTATGTAATGCCTGCAGATTGCATCGGCAAAGACAATACGGTCGGCGGCGATGGCACCCGCCTGCAGGCGTTCTCGACCGATACGCTGTATCAGGGTATCGAAGAACTGGCGGCAGCCTTTGATGTGTCCGAACGCGGCACGGACCTGGTTGCCGAGTACAAGGCCCGCGAAGCCGCAGCCGTCGCCAAGGCGCAAACCGTGAAGCTGGACGATGTGTCAGCCGTATTCTGGTTCTCCTCTCCCGAAATGGAAAGCGACCCGTTTGTGGCCGGACAGAAAGGCGCACCGGGATACATGATGAGTAAATTGGGTATCCGCAACGTCGTCGAGACGGATGAAGAATGGCCAACAGTGGGCTGGGAAACCATTGCCAAGGCCAATCCGACGGTGATTGTTATCGCCAAGATGGACCGCCGTCGCTTTGCTGCGGACGACTACCTGAAAAAGCTGGAGTTCCTGCGCACTGATCCGGTGACCAGCCAGATGGATGCGGTCAAGAATGACCGGATCGTCATTATGGATGCGCAGGCCATGGACGCCACCATCCGCGCAATCCCGGCACTGGAGGATCTGGCCGAGAAGCTGGATACCATCGGAAACAACCTGTGAACGAGGTCGCCGCAATTTTACGGCAGGGTTTCAAGGCTGCGTGCTTTACCGTGCCATTGTTGATTGCGGCGGTTCTTGCGGGCGCGATGATCGGGGAGACCTCTCTGTCGCCCGATTTGGTTCTGTCCGTTCTGGCCAACAAGCTGGCCGGAGCGGACCTGCCCGTCGACCCCATTGATCAGGGTATTATCTGGAGCTACCGGCTTCCTCGCGCTCTGGTCGCTGCGTCCTGCGGTGCCGGTCTGGCTGTCGCAGGGGTCGTGTTGCAGGCTTTGCTGCGCAACCCGTTGGCCGACCCTTACATTTTGGGCATTTCTGCCGGGGCCTCGACGGGTGCCGTGGCTGTAACCATCGCTGGTTTGGGTGGGGGGGCCTTGTCGCTGTCTTTTGGCGCGTTCAATGGCGCGCTTTTGGCTTTTGGTTTTGTCGCGTTACTGGCCCGAGCCGCTGGCGCAGGGGGCGGACGGGCTGCGACGGCACAGATCGTCCTGGCGGGAATTGCCGGGTCTCAGTTGTTCAATGCGCTGACGGCCTTCATCATCGCCAAATCCGCCAATGCCGATCAGGCGCGCGGGATCATGTTCTGGCTGATGGGAAACCTCAGCGGCGTGCGCTGGCCGGATGTGTATCTGGCCATTCCGGTGGCCCTTGTCGGTTGGCTCATTTGCCGCTTTCACGCCAGAGCACTGGACGCCTTTATTTTCGGCTCTGATTCAGCGGCCTCGCTGGGCATATCGGTACGTCGGGTGCAGGCAACCCTGATCTTTGCGACCGCACTTACAACAGCTGTCATGGTTTCTGTCGTCGGATCCATTGGCTTTGTTGGGCTGGTCATCCCTCATGCTGCCCGGTTCCTTGTGGGACCGGGGCATCGCAGGCTTATCCCAACCGCCGCCTTGATCGGAGCGGTCTTCCTGATCGGCGCAGATATCGTGTCGCGCATCATCATCCCGGGTCAGGTTCTGCCGATTGGGGTGGTTACTGCCCTGATCGGTGCGCCTGCCTTTGCCGTAATTCTGGTGCGCGGCCAGAGGAGCGCCCGATGAAGATCGAGGCGCAAAACCTGACATATTCCGTTCGCGGCAAGACTTTGCTGTCAGACGTATCCTTTGTCGTGGAGCCCGGCGAAACACTTGCTTTGGTCGGACCTAACGGTTCGGGGAAATCAACGCTGATGCGCCTGCTGGCGGGGTTGGTACGTCCGGTTTCAGGAAAAGTCGTCATAGCGGGTCATCCCGTTTCGCATTTGTCGCGCAGACAAATTGCCCAACGGATTGCCATCGTTGAACAACAGGCTGATACGGCCGAACGCGTGACTGCACGATCCGTGGTCGAACTGGGCCGCACGCCCTGGCTGTCGGCCTTACGGCCGTGGCGCGCCGAGGACACCTGGCAAGTCGACAAAGCCCTGCAAACCGTGGAAATGGTCGATATGGCACACAGAGAATGGGCGACATTGTCGGGAGGAGAGCGCCAGCGACTGCACATCGCACGCGCTTTGGCTCAGCAACCGGGACTCTTGCTTTTGGACGAACCGACCAACCATCTGGACATTCATCACCAACTGTCGATCTTGAACTGTGTTCGAATTCTAAAAGTGACGACAGTGATGGCACTCCACGATCTGAATCAGGCGATGGCCTGTGACCGGGTGGCTGTTTTGTCAAAAGGGCGGCTGGTCTCTCTTGGCCCGCCCGAACATGCCCTGTCTTTGGAAACCGTTTCAGAAGTTTTCGGTGTCAAAGCGCAGTGGGGGTATAGTACCGGCGGGACAGAACGGTTTCTGTCCTATCATCTGGACTGACGGATTCCGATCGCTTCTGGTCGTACAGGATATCAGTGTCGTCAGCGCAGAATGTCAGATACGTACAATCTACGGCCTCAAAGCCATATTCCAACGGCGCGCAATCTTGACCTGGGTTTCCTCACAACCCGTCAAGTTGCCCGTCGAATGCTGTCTTGATTCTGACCTGGATTGGATTCGTTCGTTTTTTGCCTTCAAAGATGATCGGCAGGCGCGTTGTCCGAGCGTGGGTCGACCAAACCTCAGTGATGTGTTCACTACTTGTTTTGAACCGTGAAACAGATTCCTTTTAGAAACCTCTGAGGCCTGACCCAAGTCACGAAACGCCATCAGGTTGAACAGATTGCGGCGACCGCATGTCGATATTGCAGATTACCCACAATCAAAGCCTCAATCTGAGCCTTAAATTAACAGTAGATTAACGAAACAGGGCACAACAAATCTCTAGATGACAAGTTCTTGATGTACTTATGCCTATATCGAGATTTATTGGTGGGTAATCCTGCCGGTCTGTTGACTAGTCCAGTTTTTAACGAGGGGGTATCCCGGCAGGATCAGGGGGTGCCAGATCAGGCCAGTTCGAGGCCAACAGATCGCGGCACCCCCGCCGGTAAGCGCGAACCAGCAACCCATCTTTTTCAGTTGATCTTGTTGCGTTGCGCGTGCGGCGTGATGCCGAAACTGGACCTGTATACCCTAGAGAAATGACCCGGATTTTCGAAGCCGCAGGCCACGGCGACTTCGGTAACCGACGCCTCGGTTTGCAAAAGCAGCTTCCGGGCCCGTTCCAGCCGCATTTCCATAAAGTACCTTTTAGGGGAAGTGTTTAGGTATTTGCCAAACAACCGTTCAAGTTGACGGGTGGAAATACCCAATTTGTCTGCAATGTAGGATGGGGAAACTGGGGTTTCCAGGCTGTCCTGCATAATGTCTATCGCCTTTGCCAGGTGGGCATTGCGCATTCCATTGCGCGACTGCAGCGAAACGCGCTGCTTGGCGGTCGCATTACGCACCGTGTTATAGACCATTTGATCCGCAACATCGGTGGCCAGCTCTTCGCCATGGTCGCGTTCAATCAGGTGCAGCATCAGGTCTGCGGTCGCGGTCCCACCTGATGCGGTAATGTGTTTTTCGTCGGCGACAAAGACGCTGCGCACCAGATTGATATCCGGAAAGGCTTCCATGAACGCGTCGTGGTATTCCCAATGGATCGCCGCCTGCATACCGTTGAGGAACCCGGCCTCGGCCAGCAGCCACGCGCCGGAACACAATGCCCCGATCCGCGTTCCACGCGCTCGTTCGCGCCGCAGTGTGGCCAGAAGGGAACGGGTCACGTGGTCACGCATGTGAATGCCCGACAAAACAAAGAGCTGATCGCACTTGGACAGTTCCTCAAGTCCGGAATGCACGAGGGTGACGGACCCATTGGAAGACACGGCCTGCTCGCCCTGTTCGGATACAAATGACCAGCGATACAGCTCTTCGCCACTTACAAGGTTGGCGATTCTCAGCGGCTCGACCGCACAGGAAAAGGCGAGGTGCGAAAACTCCTCGACCAGGATGAAGGCGAAGTGCTGCGTCTGAGGCATGAGCAGGACCATTTCCAAACTGGGCCGACGCCCGAACGTGAGTCTATTTTGCAGACATCCATGCTGCACGAGATTTTTTTGTATACAAGTTGTATTTTTTAGAAATACAAAACTGTGACCTCCGCGATTCGAACGCAGCTGCCACAGGACTTAGTGAGGCCAAAGGATGAAAGACGAAGCCAAGTCGCGCAAAAATGCGCTAAGAGAACACCTGAAGATGTCCATCCTGACGCTGCGCCTTCGTCCAGGTGACGATCTGGATGAGGCGCATCTGTCCGATGAATTCGGCCTGTCGCGCACGCCTCTGCGCGAAGTGTTTCGTCAACTGGCTGGCGAAGGCTATCTGGATCTGCGAAAAAACCGCAGTGCCCGTGTTTCGGAAATGTCCTACACCACACTGCGCGATTTCTTCCTTGCCGCGCCGATGGTTTACGGGGCCATCCTGCGTCTGGCGGCAGTGAACGCGACTAACGCGCAAATCGAAGAACTGAAAGCGGCTCAGCAAGCATTCAAAGCTGCCCTTCGTTCAGGGTCGGCCGAAGATCGCGCACTTGCCAACAACCGTTTTCATGACGTGACCGGAGAGATGTCCGGCAATGTCTACCTGCTGCCGTCATTCAACCGGCTGCTGATCGATCATGCACGGATTGGCATGACATTCTACCGGCCACAGACAGTTGAAATGTCCGAAAACCTGTCGCTGGCCAGCCAACAGCATGACGCGATCATCGCAGCCATCGAGGCACGCGATGAAGCCGCGGCGGCGAAACTGGCCGAGGATCACTGGAACCTGTCCCGGGATCAGATCGGGATGTTCGTGATGCCTGACGCGCTGGATGTGCCGATGGGTATCCCACCATTTTCGAAACCCGCATGAGGACGGAATGAACCCGATTTTCAAGTTTGAAGGGATATATACCCCTGTGATCACCCCCTATCACGACGATGGTAGCGTGAACTGGGACGCCCTGTCCGACGTGATCGAATACCTGATCGAAAATGGTGTGCACGGCCTGATTTCCGGCGGATCCACAGGTGAGAATTATGCCCAGACCGTGGCGGAGCGGCTGGAACTGGCCAAATTCACGCATCAGCACCTGAAAGGGCGGTTGCCCTTGGTGGTTGGCACGGGCGCGATGCTGACTTCGGACTCGATTGCGTTGGCCGCGGGCGCGCGCGACATCGGCGCGGACGCCATCCTGTTGGCCAGCCCGCCCTATTCGGTACCGACGGATCGCGAAAACGCGCTGAACGCGCTGGCCATCGACAAGGCCGCCGACCTGCCGGTGATGCTTTACAACTATCCGCACCGTACCGGCACAATGATGGGGGAAGAGTTCCTTGACCGCGTGGGTCGGAGCCGAAATTTCTGCGGCATTAAGGAAAGCTCGGGCGATATCAACCGGGTGCATCTGTTGGCGCGGGATTATCCGCATATCCAGCTGGGCTGCGGCATGGACGACCAGGCACTGGAGTTTTTCGCCTGGGGCGCACCATTCTGGGTCTGCGGCGGTTCGAACTTCCTGCCAGCAGAACATGTGGCATTGTATGAGGCCTGCGTGATCGAAGGCAACTTTGCCAAAGGGCGCCGCATCATGTCTGCGATGATGCCGCTGATGCGGGTGCTGGAACAGGGTGGCAAGTTCATCCAGACCATCAAGCATGGCGTCACCATGAACGGGATCGACGCGGGTATCATGCGGCCTCCACTGAAGGGCCTGAACAAAGATGACAAGCGCGCGCTGGAACAGGTGACGCGCGTGCTGACGAAGACAATCGCTGACATCGTGGCTGAGGGGTGACAAACATGGATCTGCTGACACAGGACGAATACAAATCCATCGCCGCAGGTCTGAACCTGCCGACAGGTGCCTTTATCGACGGCGCATTCCGTCCGTCGTTCTCGGGCCAGACCTTTGCGACAGAGAACCCTGCAACCGGTGAAAAACTGACCGATATCGCATCCTGCGATGGAGCGGATGTGGATTTTGCGGTCGCGAAAGCTCGTGAGGCGTTTGACGATGGCCGCTGGAGCAAGCTGCATCCGTCTGATCGCAAGGATATATTGATCAGGTTGTGCAAGCTGATAACCCGCAACGCCCGTGAACTGGCCGTGATGGAGAGCATCGACAGCGGCAAGACGATCTTTGACTGCGAAACTGTTGATGTGCCCGAGACGATCCACTGCCTGAAGTGGCACGCCGAGGCGATTGACAAGATTTACGATCAGGTTTCGCCCGCCAGCGACGATCACATCGCCATGGTGGTGCGCGAGCCAATCGGCGTCGTCGGTCTGGTGCTGCCGTGGAACTTTCCGCTGCTGATGCTGGCATGGAAGATAGGGCCAGCACTGGCGGCAGGCTGTTCGGTTGTTGTGAAACCGGCGATTGAAACCACTTTGACGGCCCTGCGCCTTGCCGAATTGGCGATGGAGGCCGGTTTGCCACGCGGTGTATTGAACATCGTTCCCGGTGGCGGGGCCGAGGTGGGCGAACCCATTGGGCGGCACATGGATATCGACATGGTATCCTTCACAGGCTCAACCGTGACCGGCAAACGCTTTCTGACCTATTCGGCGGAAAGCAACGCCAAAGAGGTGGTCTTGGAGATGGGCGGCAAGAACCCAGCCATCGTGATGGACGATGCCGAAAACCTGGACAGGGTGGCGGCGCATATCGTCAATGGCGCATTCTGGAACATGGGTGAAAACTGCTCGGCCTCGTCACGCCTGATCGTGCATAAGAAAGTGAAGGCCGAGCTGCTGGAGCGCATCGCGCATCACGCCAAACAATGGAACACGGGCGACCCGCTCGACCCCGAAACCCGCATGGGCGCACTGGTGAGCGAAGATCACTACACCAAGGTTTGTGGCTATCTGGATCAGGCCGAGAACGTGGTGATCGGTGGCAAGGCAGACAACGGGTTTGTCGAGGCCACCGTGGTCGAAGTGCCCGGCAACGACGCTGCATTGGCGCGCGAGGAAATCTTTGGCCCTGTCTTGTCGGTAATTGAAGTCTCGGGCTTCGATGAAGCGATCCAGATCGCGAACGACACCGACTATGGCTTATGCGCCTCGATCTTCACGGCCAATGTCAAACGCGCCATTCGAGGTGCGCGGATGATCCGCGCAGGCACCGTGACAGTGAACAGCTTCGGCGAAGGTGACATCACGACACCCTTCGGTGGTTACAAGCAATCGGGCTTTGGGGGTCGTGATAACTCGATCCACGCGCATGATCAGTACACCCAGTTGAAAACCATCTGGATCGATCTGGCCGATGACGCGGATGAGGCCGTCGGTTGAGCCGACATGACGCCAAAAGGCTACCCCGGCAGACAGGTCCGTCGGGATGGAACGCGATTCTGCCGCCCCAAACACCTCTGGCGGTGCTGGAACGGAACCTTACCGCGGATATCACAATAGTTGGCGGCGGGTTTGCCGGGCTCAGCGCGGCACGGCGGCTGCATCAATTGGATTCTTCGCTGAAAATCGTTCTGCTGGAAGCCGATCGCTTCGCGGAGAGCTCGGCAGGCCGGAATTCGGGGTTCATGATCGACTTGCCCCATGATTTGGCCTCGGATAACTACGCGGGCAAGGGATCAGAGGCAGATCGCGCCACCATTGCGCTGAACCGCAAGGCCATTGCCTTTGCGACCGAAGTGGCCTCGGATTGCGGGCTGCCACAGGAAATGTTCGACCCTTGCGGCAAATACAATGCCGCCGCCACCAAAGCGGGCGACGCGCATAACCGCGCCTTTGCCGCGCACCTGAACAAACTGGGCGAGCCGCATACGCTTTATGATCAGCAGCAGATGCAAGAGATCACAGGCAGCCCGCACTATACCTCGGGGCTTTATGCGCCGGGAACAGTGATGATCCAGCCTGCGGCATATGTGCGGGCGCTGTCTGCCCGTCTGGCCGGGCAGATCAATGTATTCGAGCATTCACCCGTCATCCGTATTGAACAACAAGGCGCAGGCTGGGTGGTCAGCACCAACAAGGCCAAGGTCAGCACCGGGCGGATCATTCTGGCCAACAATGGCCATCTGGAGAGCTTTGGGTTCTATCAGCGGCAGGTGATGCACATATGCCTCTATGCCTCGCTCACAGCGCCGCTGACCGACGCGCAGATCAAGACAATGGGCGGGCAGTCGCGTTGGTCGGTGACGCCTGCGAACCCAATGGGGACGTCGGTACGGCGTATCTCGGGAAGCTATGGGGATCGCATCCTGATTCGCACCTGCTCAAGCTTTCATCCAACGATCGAAACCAGTCCAATGAGGCTGCGCAATGCAGGCTGGGTGCATGACAGAAAGTTCAGGGAACGCTTTCCGCATCTGTCAGATGTGCAGATGGAGCATCGCTGGGCCGGTATGCTGTGCCTCAGCCGCAACGGATCTGCGGCGTTTGGCGAATTGAAGGATGGTGTGTTCTCGGCCTGTTGTCAGAACGGTCTGGGTATCGCTCGAGGCACCTTGCAGGGAATAGGGGTGGCAGAACTGGTACTGCAAGGTGGATCAGAGATTGCAGATCATTTTCTGGCGCAACCGGACCTGCCGCGATTGCCACCCGAGCCGTTCGCCTCGTTTGGAGTAAACAGCTATCTGATCTGGAAAGAATGGCGGTCAGGCAAGGAATGAGGTCAAGGCAAGCTGAGCTTCGCCATGCGCCCTCCATCCACCGTATAGACCTGCCCGGTGACAAAAGCTGCATCCTTTGATGCCAGAAACGCGACGAGCGCCGCAACTTCTTCAGGACGTCCCGTCCGGGTGACAGGGTGGATTTTGGCAATGTCGCGACGGAATGCAGCCGGGTCGGGCTTGGATTCGATGAAATCCTCATTCAGCCCGGTATCGACCCATCCCGGCGCAACGGCATTGCATCGGATGCCTTCGGCCCCGTAATCCACGGCAACGGCGCGGGTCAGGCCGTGCAACCCTGCTTTGGACGCGCAGTAAGCGGCGTGGCCGGGATTGCTGCCCAAACCTTCGATGGATCCGGTGTTGACGATGGTGCCTTTGGTTTTGCGCAAGTAGGGCAGTGCGGCCTTGATCATCAGGAACGGTGCGGTGAGGTTGACCGCCAGGATACGCTGCCAGTCCTCAAGGCTCATTTCCTCGACCGAGGCTTCCTGCATCATGCCGGCGTTGTTGACCAACACGTCCAGACGCTTGGCTTCAGCGATCACATTGCCGACCACCTGCTCGGGGCTGTTGGGATCGGTGAAATCAGCAGCGATTCCATGGAATTCTCTGTCCTCGCCGCGTTGGGCGGTAAAGACCTGTGCACCTTCGTCTTGCAAACGTCGGGCGATGGCCTGACCGATGCCGCTACGCCCGCCGGTGACCAGCGCTACTTTTCCATCGAAACGCCTCATGAAACGGGCTTCCCTCCGTTGACCTCGACCAACGTACCGCAAACATAGCGCGATGCGTCCGAGACAAGGAACATGATCACGTCGGCGATGTCTTCCGGTTCGGCGATCCGGCCCAGCGGTACGGTTTGGCCCAGCGAGGCCACCGCGGAATCGGGATCAAAACCCCGCTTTTCAAAGCCCGAGCGCAGCATCGGAGTATTCACTTCGTTCGGGCATACCGCGTTGATGCGGATGCCCTGATGGGCGTGGTCCATGCCCATGCACTGGGTCAAGGACGCAATGGCCGCTTTGGTCACGCAATACACGGCGTGGTTAGGGCCCGGACGCAACCCCCAGCAGGACGCGGTGTTGACGATGGCCCCACTCCCTGCTTCGGCCATGATTGGAATCGCGGCGCGGCAGATTCGAAAGGGCGCTTCAACGTTGACCCCCAGTGACAGAGACCAATCCGCATCAGACGTTTCCGTGACCGACCCGCGCGTGATGACGCCTGCATTGTTGATCACGATATCGAGCCCACCCAGCGCCGAAGCCGCAGCCTGAGGTAAGCAATCAGAATAGGCGGGATCAAGTAAATCGCCGGGCAGATGTGCCTCAGCCTCGATGCCACCGACCGACCGGTCTGCGACGGCGACCCGCGCCCCCGCGGTGCGCAGGCGTTGAACGATTGACGCCCCGATGCCACCGGCTGCGCCAGTGACCAGAGCCGATTTTCCATTCAGGTTCATAAAGTCATCCAATGTTAGAACGATGCAACCGGAGCACCGAATTGGCCTTCATCAGGAACCACGCCCAACCCCGGCCCGGTTGGCAGTTCAATATGCCCACCTTTGATCCGGATGCCGTTTTCAGGGTCGTAGTTTCCCTCGATATAAGGCGCAGCCAGCCAGACACCTTCCAGCAGGTCGGGCCGAACGGTGGCACCGATATGAGTACTGGCGGCAGCGATGATGTCTCCTCCCCAGCTGTCATCGCAGGTGTGTGGCAGGTTGCGCGCCTCGCAGATGTCGCGGAAAGCGCGCATCGGATGCAGACCGCCGATGCGGGTGACCTTCATGCCGAACCCATCGACCAGACCGGTGCCCGCTGCCGAAATCACGATGTTCAAGCTGGTGCTGTTTTCATCCATGTATATACCGTGTGCGACCTGAGGCCGGATCTTCTGCAAGTCTTCGATGGTGTTGCAGGGCTGTTCCATGATGAACGGGATTTCGGGGCATTCGCGGCTGACGCGCAGGGCGTCGCGCGTGGTCCAGCCCCGGTTGCCGTCGACGGCAAGTCGCATGCCTGATCCTTTGACCACATCCCAGACTTTTCGGATGGTTTCGATGTCGATCTCGACCGGGCGACCCCCAACCTTGATCTGCAGACGGGGGTAGCCTTCTGCCAGCTTTTCGCCTGCCAGCCGGGCAATGTCATCGGGCGCGCCGACGCCAGTGGCGTAGTAGGATGGTACCTTGTTCGTGGTCGCACCGCCCAGCAGGTCACAGACCGGAACGCCGAGATGCTTGCCCAGCAGGTCATGCACCGCGATATCGATGGCCGCCTTAGCATAGGCATGCCCGTTCAGCAGCCTATCCATCCGGCGATGCAGGGACAGGGGCAGTACCTCGACCCCGATCAAGCCAGGGGCCATTTCGGCAAGCGCTGCGCGGGCACCTGCTGCGTGCGCCTCGGCATATGTTGGCCCAACTGGGCAGGTTTCCCCCCAGCCAACCAAACCGTTGTCCGCCACAACCTTCACCAGCGTGGTATCCAAGGACCAGACCTGTGCATTGGCCATGGTGTAGGGTCCGTTTTTGACCGACAGGTCGTGGCTGTAGATGTGCAGTTCAGCGATCTTCATTTTGGTCTCTTGGTCTTGAACGAAAAAGAACCCGCCCGGTGTTTCGGGCAGGCCAGCACTGGGAGTTTGCATCAGTATGTCTGGTTCAGCTCATCTGCTGCCGGAATTTCCCTCTCGCGGCGGGCGATATAGTCCAGAAGGGCGTCGTTCTTTGCCTCATCCAGCTTGGGTTCCTGATACTCGGCCAAAAGCTTCCTCGCGTAATTCAGGGCGCGTTCGGTGATTTCAACTTCGCCTTCCGCCACCCATTGTTCGATCGAGTTGTTGTCAAACAGTTCCGGCATGAAGAACGCAGTCTGGAAATTGTCCTGCGTGTGCGGATGACCCAGATAGTGTCCGCCGGGACCCACATCAGAAACCGCCGCCAGCGCCTGATCGAAATCGTGCCATTTAGGACCTTCCGCCATCCGATAGGCCATCGCGCATTGTTCCGCGTCCACCACAAACTTTGCGACCGAACAATGCATCCCCGCCTCGTTCCAGCCTGCCGAATGCCAGATGTAATGGGCCCCTGCGTGCAGAACAGCGCCCAGAGTTGTCGCGGATTCGTACCCGGCCTGCGCGTCAAACGTCTTGGCCCCGCCCAGCGTGTTCGAAGTGCGCCATGGCACATCGTAAAAACGCGCCATCTGACCAATCATGAAATTCATCAGACTGATTTCAGGCGTCCCTGCCATCGGTGCACCGGATTTCATCGAAACGGTTGACAGATAGTGCCCCCAGATCGCCGGACAGCCCTTGCGGATCACCTGCGTGTAAGCCAGCGCCGAAAGCGCCTCGGCGGTCAGCTGTGCCACGGTTGCGGGTACCGATGCGGGCGTATTGGCACCGCCCAGAACGAAGGGCGAGCACAAAACCGGCTGATTGCGACGGCAGAAGGCCCGCAGCGCTCCCAGCATGGTTTCGTCCCAGACCAGAGGGCTGTTGCCATTGCAGTTGCCGGTGGTAACAGGATGGTCATCAATGAAACCTTCGCCGAACAGGATATCGCACATGTCCATCACATCCACGGCATTCTTGGGCGAGGTGGTCATACCCATGAAGGTCTTGTCCGAGTATTTCATCGACGAATAAGTGATGCGCAAGTGCCGCTGGCTGATCGGGTGATCGTAAGGTTCGACGATATGATGGGCCGAACTGTGCAGTGCGGGCATCATGTGCGACAGTTTGTGAAACATCGCCAGATCGTCCAGCGTCGGGTTCCGGCGCACGTCGTCAAGATCACGAAGAAACGGCGCGCCGGTCATCGGCACGAAGATCGAGTGCTTGCCGCCGAGAGCGAGGTTCTTTTGCGGATCGCGCGCGTGATAGGTGAATTGCGCCGGAATGGTCGCGATCAGCTCGCGCACCATGTTGCGGTCCAGAAAGACCAGCTCTTCTTCGACCTTTGCCCCCGCTTTCTTCCAGTCTTCCACTGCGGTCGGGTCGCGGAACTGGACACCGACGTTCTCCAGAATATCCATGGCGGCCTTGTCGATAAGCTCAACCTGACTTCCGTCCATAACTTCGCAATGCGGGATGCCGCGTGTCAGCCCCGGCAGCATGTCAAAATTCGGCGCGGTGCGAAGAGCGCGGCGCGCGGAACGCCCACCAGCGCGTGTAAGAGTACGGGTCGACAAGGGGCAATCCTCCTGTTTTGAATCAGACTGACGGAATTGCGCGCCGTTCACCTCTCTGATTGCGATATGTGTTTGCAGGAAGCGACACCGCCCTGATGACGGTTTTTCAACATGTCTGTTCACGTAAGGTCGTTCAGTCATTTTACCTTGTGTGACCTACTTCACTGCCAATCACGTGCAGACATCTGCAACAGATATCCATAAAGTTGTTTCAGGAGGGGCGCTTCAATGCACCACACGACAGAGATGCTGATCATCGGTGCCGGGTTCTCGGGGCTGACGATGGCGCTTGAGGCGCGCAAACGTGGCATCAAAGATATCGCCATTCTGGAAAAGGCCGAAGATATCGGTGGCACGTGGCGCGAGAACACCTATCCTGGCGTTGCCTGCGATGTTCCTTCGCATCTGTATTCCATGGCGACCCACCCTAATCCGCACTGGAGCCGCGCCTATGCCGGTGGCGCAGAGATACAGAAATATCTGCAAAATGTCGCGCATCAGGAAGGGTTGTATGATCTTTGCCACTTTGGGCAGGCGCTGAAATCGGCGAAATGGGATGGCACGCTTTGGCAGGTCGAAACCATGGATGGCCAATTCTGGTCGGCCCGGTTTCTGGTCTCGGCCATCGGCGCGCTGCATCATCCCAGCATTCCGGACATTCCCGGCGCCGACAGCTTTCCCGGCCCCTGTTTTCATTCGGCCGAATGGGATCACACCGTCGATCTGACCGGAAAGCATGTGGCCGTTGTCGGCACCGGGGCGTCAGCCGTTCAGTTCGTGCCCGAGATTGCCAAGGTTGCGCGCCACGTCACCGTTTTTCAGCGCAGCGCGCCTTACGTCATGCCGCGCCCTGACGGACCGATCGCGCCTTGGGTGCGCAATCTATATGCCTACCTTCCCCTGCTTCCGCGCATCCGGCGCAAGCTGATTTTCATGTTCTTCGAGTTTCGTCACCGCGTGTTCAGGGGCGAGGAACGCGCGATGAACTTTGCTCTGAAGATGTGGCGAAAATCGCTGGAAGGCGCGATTGCCGACCCAGAAGAACGGCGCATTCTGACCCCGGACTATCGAATTGGGTGCAAACGCATTCTCAGTTCAAATGACTGGTACCCGGCGCTGGCCCGCGACAATGTCAGCGTCATTCCGCACGGCGTTGCCAGTATCGATGGCAACAGCATCCTCGCGTCAGATGGCACCAGGGCAGAGGCAGACGCGCTGATCTGGGGCACCGGGTTTCAGGTCACCAATGTCGTAGAGAGGTTGGATATTACTGGCACAGATGGGCTAACGCTGCGGTCGGCCTGGACAAACGGGATGTCTGCTCATCTGGGCACGGCGATAGCCGGTTTTCCCAACTTTTACATCCTTCTGGGGCCTCATACCGGGCTTGGGCATAATTCGGTCGTGTTGATGATCGAAGCCCAGGTCGGGCATATCGGTCGGGTTCTGAGCGAGATGCAACGCAAGGAACTGTCGGTGATCACCCCCGATGCGGCGAAACAGGCGGCCTTTACACGGGAAATGCAGGACCGCCACGCGGACAGTGTCTGGCAGACCGGAGGCTGCACATCCTGGTACATTGATGCGGATGGGCAAAACACGACGCTTTGGCCCGGAACAGTTGCCGAATTTCAGAAACGCATGTCACAATCGGGATTGGAGCAATACATCCCTATTAGGACCGGAGACAGCTAGATGACAATTTTTCTTAGCCTGGTTGCGGCCTTTGCCGTCTTTCTTCTGACCATGGCCCTGTGGACCCGGCGTATAACCCGTCAGGGGCAAACCGTGCCGCAGATGGGCCAGATCGTGCCCGTGCAGGGCGGTAGCATCCACTATGTGGAAAAGGGCAATACGGACGCGCAGACGGTTATCCTGATTCATGGTCTGGCTGGGCAGTTACAGCATTTTACCTACGCGTTGGCAGATCAACTGGCCGAGGATTTCCACGTCATCGCGCTGGATCGCCCCGGTTGCGGATATTCAACCCGGGATACGGCAGAACTCGCACAATTGCCGCAGCAGGCCGCGATGATAGCTGAGTTTCTTGAAACCAAAGGCGTGAATCAGGCCGTGCTGGTCGGGCATTCACTGGGCGGTGCGGTGTCGCTGGCACTGGCTTTGGATTACCCCGAGCGGGTATCCAGCCTCGCTCTGTTAGCACCACTAACGCACAGGCTGCCTGAAACACCGGTGATCTTCAAACCGCTCGAGATTCGGACCAAATGGCTGCGCAGTCTGATTGCCAACACGATTGCAGTGCCCATGGCCTCAAAAACAGCGCCGCACAGTCTGGGCGTGGCATTTGATCCTGAAACCCCTCCAAATGACTTTCTGGACCGGGCGGGTGGCGCGCTCGGGCTGCGCCCTTCGGCCTTTGTCACGGCCTCGCAGGACGTTATCGGGTTGGATGCCAGCTGCGATGCGCTGGTGGCCAGATATCCTGAGCTATCGGTCCCCGGTGGGATATTGTATGGTCGTCAGGACGCACTTCTGTCCCCTGCCCTTCACGGACCGCCGATGGTCAAATATGGTCTGAGCTATGAAGAGCTTGACGGTCTGGGTCATATGATCCTGATCACAGAACCGGAGATATGCGCCGCGTTTATCCGCAGAACGGTGGATACCACGATATTCCGTCAGACGCCCTTGCAGGACACGGCGACAGAGCCCGTGAAAGAATTCCCCGGTTAGGGCGATTTCCCTCTTGACCCTCCCCGGCCCCTCGCTTACATCGCCTCTCACTCACGGCGGAGTAGCTCAGTTGGTTAGAGCAGCGGAATCATAATCCGCGTGTCGGGGGTTCAAGTCCCTCCTCCGCTACCACCATCTCATTGCAAGATACTTAAAATAAATAGATTTGCTCTGGTGCGTCTCTAGATACCCAACATTTCGCCCAACATTCAAAATTTGATGCAACTTGAAGCGCGCGCAACTAGCCATCTGCTGCTTTTGGACTTACCGGCCCCATCCCCAAACGAAAATGGCGGTGAAGCAGTTGATCCCGCATTAAACTCGAAACGATGCTGAATTCGTTTGCGCTGAAAAGATGCCTCAATAATGCCTTTTCCAAACTCTTCATCGCTATGCAAAAGTTAACACATTGTTAACGGAGAATGTTTGTGAAGCACCTTAATTTACTCAGCCTTTCTGCTCTTGTCCTATCATCCGCAGTTGCATTTGCTCAGAATCAACCCGAAAAGCCTAACAAACTGCCAATACCCACAGCGCCCTTTTGGAACCTAATGAGCAGCAAGCAAGACGCAAAGGTGTACAACGCCGCGTGTTGCAAGGTGTGCCGAAAGGGCAAGGCTTGTGGGAATAGCTGCATCAATCGGAACTATACGTGCCACAAAGGGGTTGGTTGCGCGTGTAATGGTTAACGGCATTCTACAAAGGTCGTGAAGCTGGCAGCTAACTCGGCAACTTCCTCAGGTTCTAATTTAATGTCTTCCAAACTGAGAATCGGATTAATGGCATTCTGAGCTAAGAACAGTTTTGCAATCTCTCCTCGTACGGCAAAGTTTACGTTCTGTGGCGTATCTCCGAGAGCGTCAGTAACTACCCGCTCGTTCAGTTTTGCGACAACCACGCCGACCACCTCGCCATCGGATGCAAGCAAAGGACCACCTGAGTTTCCGCTTTGAATGGGGCTAGTAATCTGCATGGTGCTCAAGTCGCGTCCCAGGCCCCTCAAAGAAGAAACGGACCCGCGAGTAACGTTAAGTCCACCTAGGAGACCAGCATACGGGCTTTGTTGCACAAATGGCGTGAGGGATTCCCTGTTTGAATCCAGTGGGGTAGCAATGGTGCATGAGCAGTTGGT
>NZ_JBXWTH010000005.1:0-1301 GCF_059613825.1 Ruegeria sp. SATB027 | reverse complement strand
ACCAACCGCGCTTCTGTTCCACAAAGAACATAGGGAATAGGGTTTCTAGGTACAGGGGACACTCAGTGCCATCAAACCTAGGCACATGCGGCAATTCCCACCCTAAAAAAACGGCGAGGTAGTGATGAAAACCACTTTCTCTCGTAGCTGAACCCGGATCATGGACAAAAAAGTCTCGCTGCTTTTCCCTTACCGAACCATCACTCTCAGTTTCTTCCTTTGACCATGTTGAGATGAGTTTCGGGTCGGCTTCCCCAACTATGCTTCGCCGGATACGAAGTCTCTCTGCGTTATGATTGCTGACTTCAATCTCGACATACGATTGCAGCACTTCCTCATAGGGGTCATCTTTGGCGGTATGAATTCGTTCTCGCATTGCGAACGGCAATGGAACAGACAAATTCGCGCTCAACGAACGTTCTAATCCCAAAACATAAATAATTGCCTGTAGGCAAGTTGACTTGCCAGAAGTGTTGTCAGCTTGGACAATGTTGAGGCCAGACGAAAAATCTAGGTCGACCCCATACACGGTGCTTGCCGTGACTGACCTCAGTTTCAACGTGCAAACTTGAATCATGATGGGGCCCTGCTTGCTAGGAGGATCTGTGTCACAAAGCCTTCGGTTATCTTTTTTGAGAACTCCTTGAGAAAGGCCTTCTCTGCAACAAAACTATTGTCGTCTTTGTCGAGTTGCTTTGCGACTTCTTTCCCTTTGTCGGTAAGGCAAATCGCAGCCTTGCCGTTGGCTATTCGCCATTCAGCAAGTTGCCCCCCTGTCATCAAATCTACATTTCTCCCGAATGCTGGCTCCACTCGCATTCGCCACTCAATCAGCGCAGTTTCACCACGAATTATTTTACCCAGTTTTTCGCGCGACCTTTCGGAACGAAGTGCGTCATTCAGCAGGTTTAGCTTTGCGAGAGAAGCCTTTTTCCCGTGAGAACTGTTCAGCATCAACAGTGTTAGGGGCAAACGCCAGCCAATTCGCAGGTCTCCCGGGACAGGTGACGGCTTTCGCTCAAAGGAAAAATTGCGATCCGTGTTTAACTCAAAACTCATTTTTCTTTCGGCTCTTCAAAATCAAGTGGACATTCAATCAGCCATGTACCCACTTGGCCTTGGGAGATGGACGTAACTTGTTTTTCGGATAATCCGGGCACTTGGCTTCTTAGGGCGCTACCGACACGATCCATGGATGAATTGATCTGTTGAGATGCGGTGTCGCCTTCGGCGCCAGCCATCTCAAGGCGGCCCTCTTCTGCGTCGATACACTCTGTCGAGGCTTCCCAAAAATCAGGATA
>NZ_JBXWTH010000004.1:0-67461 GCF_059613825.1 Ruegeria sp. SATB027 | reverse complement strand
GAAAAACGGACCCTTCAAAAACCTCTTCGACCAACAGTTCAATAAACACAAACAAAAAGTCGCTCAGTAATGAGAGGTTACAAGAACTGAGCGCAAAGCTCTTTTCAGGCCAAAAATCTCCTGATTGCCACGTACCGCTGAACAGAGGGCTTCCACGCTTCACGTAATATGCGCATGTTTGACGCGCATATCGTGTGATGGTAAAATGGCGCAGATCTGAGGGTAATCAAATGAATGCTCCATCTCGTAAACCGACAAATCTATCACTGGATGGCGATATGCTGTCTGAGGCGCGGGATCTGAAGATCAATCTTTCCCGCGCAGCCGAAGACGGCATTCGGGCCGCAGTCGCCAGCGCAAAAGCTGAACGCTGGAAAGCCGAAAATAAGGCCGCGCTTGAGAGTTCCAACGCGTATGTCGAGCGTAATGGCTTACCGTTGGACACCTACCGACAGTTCTGATGCCAAAATACGACGTGTTCCGCAACCCGTCAGGTGACGGGTATCTTCTGGACATCCAGAGCGATCTGCTGAGCGGGTTGAACACACGCGTCGTCGTGCCACTGCTTCCCGAAGCGACAGCGCCGATCCCAGCCACCCGGCTCAATCCCGTCTTTGATATCCAGGGCAAACCGTTTGTTATGGCAACCCAATTCATGGCTGCTGTTCCGGTGGGCCTTCTAAAATCGCCGGTCGACAACCTTGATGATCACTTTGCGCAGATCACCGCCGGCGTCGACATGCTAATGCAGGGATTCTGACAAGCTTCTGGCCCTTGGAGAACCAAGAGCCAGGAACAAGTATGACAATGAAGATCAGTCGTACAGCACTGCCGCGATCTTCGGATCGTCGATGTTGGATGCGTCGTAATAGTAGAACCCGGTATCAATCAGGGCAGGAACTTCTTCACCCTTCATCGCGGCCACAGCAGCCTTGACGGTTTCATACCCGATGCCCACGGGATTCTGAGTGATTGCACCCGCCATCAGCCCGCTTTTGATCGCATCTTTCTGGGCCTTGCCACTGTCATATCCGATGATGACCAGCCCCTCGGTCCCCAGTTCCTGCACACCATTCACCACACCGATGGCCGAGCCTTCGTTGGTGCCGAAGATGCCATTCAGATCGGGGTTCGCCGTCAGGATCGCTTTGGTCACCTCGGTCGATTTCAGGTGGTCACCCTGACCGTATTGAACCGTGACAACTTCGATGTCCGGGTATTTTTCAGCAATGCGATTGACGAAGCCGTCGCGCCGGTCGATGCCTGTGCGGCTGGTCTGGTCATGCGCAACAACGGCGACTTTGCCTTTGCCGCCAATCATCTCGGCCATCTTGTCCGCAGCCAGCGCAGCCGCGGCCTGATTGTCTGTTGTTGCTGTAGAAACTGGGATGTCGCTGTCAACGCCACTGTCAAAAGCGATGATCGGAATGCCTTTTTCATCAGCTTGCTTCAGCAGTGGAATGGCGGCCTGGCTGTCCAGAGCGGCAAAACCGATGGCCTTGGGGTTATTGGCCAAGGCCGCCGCCAGCATGTCGATCTGACGATCCACCATGGTTTCGTTGTCCGGGCCTTCAAAGGTGATCGTGACACCGTATTCCTCGGCGGCCTGTTCCGCACCGGACTTTACCGCCTGCCAGAACTGGTGCTGAAACCCTTTGGACACCAGCGGAATATATATGTCTTCCGCTGATGACATAGTTGCAGGTATCGAAAGGCTGGCCGCACTCAGGGCCCCCAAAATGAAACGACGTGTTAGCATGTCTTCTCCTCCAGTTGGTCTTCGTTTCTGATTTTTGTGACTGTTCAACCTGTCTTCCTGCGCCGCGCCATATCGGCATAAACGGCCAGAATGATGATCGCGCCGGTGACAACGGTCTGCCATTCCTGCGCGACGGACAGCACCCGCAAACCATTGGTCAGAACTGCCATGATCAGGGCACCGATCAGGGTTCCAAGGATTGTACCACGCCCACCGGACAGGGACGTGCCCCCGATCACGACGGCAGCGATGGCTTCCAGCTCGTAGCCAAGCCCCAGCGCGGGCTGCGCCGAATTCAGTCGCGACGCGATCAGAATTCCACCGATACCGCAGATCCCACCTGCCAGAGCGTAAATGCGCATCTTCCAAAGATCGGTATTCACCCCCGATAGGCGCACCGCCTCTTCGTTTGATCCCAGCGCAAAGGTGTATCTGCCCAGAACCGTGCGCCCCAGAATGTACGAAGCTGCAATGGCAACAAGGAATAGGATCAGCACGCCATTGGGGATCGGCAATGCGGGAAAAACCTCTCCGATCAGCGACCCGAGCGAAATCTGGTCAAAGCCCGGCGTGTCGTTGAAGTAGATGGGCCGCGTGCCGGAAATCACCAGCGACAACCCTTTTAGGATCAGCATCATACCCAGCGTGGCAATGAAGGGCGGGATTTTCATCTTGGCGACAAAGGTGCCCGAGCACAGCCCGCAGAACGCACCCGCCGCAATCGCTGCCGTAACCCCCAACAACAGTGGCATTCCGAGATAGGTCAGCACGACACCGGCGATAACGGCACAGAACGTCATCAGAGTTCCCACGGAGAGGTCGATCCCGCCAGTTATGATGACCAGTGTTGCAGCAACCGCCAGCACCCCATTGACCGATGTCGCCTGCAAGATGGCGATCATGTTCGAAGTTTGCATGAAGTTCGGCGACGCGATTGAAAACCCGATCAGCAAGGCAATCAAGCTGGCGAAGGCCAGCAGCTTTTGATAGGCGCCGCTTTCCGAGAGCCCCGCCAGTGGGCTTTTCTTTTCGATTTCCGTTGCTGAGGTCATTACGCTGTTCCTGTTATCTGCATCGCCGCCGCCCGCTGCGTCGCCAGATGCATGATGTCTTCCTGAGTGGTGGCTTTGCCGCCCGGCAAAATGCCGGTCAGTCGGCCTTCGCACATCACGGCAATGCGATGGCTTAGGCGCATGATCTCGGGCAGTTCCGACGAAATCACGATGATCGTCTTGCCTTGACGGGCCAGTTCTTCCAGCAGCTTGTAGATTTCGGATTTTGCGCCCACGTCGATACCGCGCGTGGGCTCATCGAAAATCAGGATATCGCAATCCCGCAGCAGCCATTTGGCAATGACAACTTTCTGCTGATTGCCGCCGGACAGCAGGCGTACCTCCTGCGTGTCCGAAGGCGTGCGAATGCCCAGCTGCGTGATGTAATCCTTGGCCGTCGTGCTGATTTCACCATCGTTCAGAACACCGACACGTCCGGTGAACATATCCATCGACGCCAGTGCAACATTGTCGCGAACGCTCATCCCGGTGGCCAGGCCGAAATGCTTGCGATCCTCGGAAAGATAGCCAATGCCCGCCTTGACGGCATCGGATGGCGTGCGGATCGAGACCACCTGCCCATGCACCCGGATTTCTCCGCTATCCTTCGGATCTGCCCCGAAGATTGCCCGCGCAACTTCGGTACGTCCGGCACCCATCAACCCGGCAAAGCCCAATATCTCACCCTTCAGCACCGAGAAGCTGACATCGCGGATTTCGTGACCCCGACACAGCCCGGTCACTTCCAGCGAAACTTCCGCATCGCTCAGATCGGGGGGAACCAGCGGCTCTTCCTTGACTTCGCGACCTACCATCATCGCGATAATCTGGCTGATCGGCGTTGCTGCCGCGTCAACGGTGCCAACGTATTCTCCGTCGCGCATCACCGTAACCCGGTCAGCAATCTGCTTCAGCTCATCCATTTTGTGGCTGATATAGACAATTCCCACGCCTTCAGCCTTCAGACGGCGGATGATCACGAACAGCTCGGCAATTTCAGCATCGTTCAGGGCCGCGGTCGGTTCATCCATGATCAGAACCCTGGACCGGTAAGAAAGGGCCTTGGCGATCTCGACCATCTGTTGTTTCGCAATGGTCAAGCTGCCGACCTGCGCCTTGGGGTCGAGGTTTAGGTTCATGGACGCAAAAATCTCGGCCGTCTGTACATTCAACGCAGCATCGTTCAGTCGGCCAAACCGTTTGCGAGGTTCGCGGCCGATAAAAATATTCTGTGCCACCGTCAGATCATTCATCAGGCTCAGTTCCTGATGGATGATGCCGATACCCAAAGCCTGCGCCTCGCGTGGCGTGGTTGGGTTTGCATCACGCCCTTCGATTTGCAATGTGCCGCCGTCGCGCTGATATATCCCCGAGAGGATTTTCATCAGCGTGCTTTTGCCCGCGCCGTTCTCGCCCATCAGCGCGTGAACTTCGCCGGGCACCAGATCGAACTGCACTGATTTCAGCGCATGGACTCCGGGAAAGTGTTTCTCGATCCCCGACATGTCGACCAGTTTTGTCATTTATCCTCCCAAACACCTTTCTCCCCAAGGGGTGGTGCCGCCTACATCACCGCGCCGATTTGCCAGGGCACAAATTCGACCCCACCAAAGCCAAGTTCTTCGCTTTTTGTTTGTTCACCCGATGCGACGCGGATCAGCATTTCGAACAGCTCTTCGCCTTTTGCCTCAATGCTCACACCGTCTGTGACGATATCCCCACAGTTCAGATCCATGTCTTCCGACATCCGGGCATACATTTCGGAGTTGGTTGCCAGCTTGATGCAGGGTGTTGGTTGATATCCCGAAACCGAGCCCCGCCCGGTGGTGAACACGATCAGGTTCGCACCTGACGCCACCTGCCCCGTGACCGAGCATGGATCAAAACCGGGGCTGTCCATGAAAACAAAGCCGGCCTTGTCGATTTTCTCACCGAACTTGTAAACACCGCGCAAGGGCGCGGTGCCGCCCTTGGCGACGGCGCCAAGCGATTTCTCAAGAATGGTCGTCAACCCGCCGCGCTTGTTGCCGGGGCTTGGGTTGTTGTTCATCTCGCCGCCGTTGCGGTGAGTATATCCCTCCCACCAGCGAATGCGTTCGATCAGCTTTTCCCCGACCTCAACGGTCTCGGCCCGCCGGGTCAAAAGGTGTTCCGCGCCATAGATTTCCGAGGTTTCGGACAGGATCGTCGTACCGCCATGCCGCACCAACAGATCCGACGCATAGCCCAAAGCAGGATTGGCGGTGATCCCGGAATAGCCATCTGACCCGCCGCATTGCATTCCAACCGTTATCGCACTGATCGGCGCAGGTTTGCGTTCGGCCTTGTTCGCGAGGTCGGCAATCCCCCGCAGCTCGTTCAATCCACGTTCAATGGTACGGCGTGTGCCGCCCTCACTCTGAATGGTCATGTAACGCAGCACGCCATCAGGACGGATCGGACGACCCCCAACCAGATCGGCCACCTGCATCACTTCGCACCCCAAACCGATCAGCAGGATACCGGCGAAATTCGGGTGCTGGGCATACCCAGCCAATGTCCGAAACAGTGTGGCGTAGCCTTCATCTTTGCCCGACATGCCGCATCCAGTGCCATGAATGATCGGGACGATACCGTCCACATTCGGGTACGCGTCCAATAAGCCCCGTTTCTCGGCGGCTTCGGCTATGAATCGCGCCACGGAGCCAGAGCAATTCACCGTTGTCAAAATGCCGATGTAGTTGCGCGTGCCGACCTTGCCATCGGCGCGGTGGAAGCCCTGGAAGATACGGTCGCCTGAAATCTCGGGCAGCGGCGCGTTCGCGCTTGCATATGCGTAGTCCTGCTGATGCGCCCCCATACCCAGATTATGGACATGAACATGCTCGCCCGCGGCGATATCCGCTTTGGCCTGACCTATGATCTGTCCATAGCGGATCACATTTTCACCCGCCGCAATCGGGGCGGTGGCGATCTTGTGCCCGCGTGCGATGTCCGTGGGAAGCCGTATCGATATCCCATCTGGTTGCGCGTCGGCTTTCAGGTCGCGCAACGCGATGATCACGTTGTCATCCGGGTTCAGCCGGATTGTGTCACGGGCCGGGCCTCCCGGGGTTTTGATCTCTGAAACTGGGTGCATGGATTCCCCGCTTGTTCGCCACAGAGCTACGGGGATAATCCACTCTTGTCAACTAACATGTTAGTATGATAGTTCAGATTCATGAACCACCCATACGACATTGACGCCACCCGCCTGCCCGACATTTCAACATTTGAGGGATCGCTTGCGCAGCGGGTTTACCAATCCATCAAACAGGCGATCCTGGCATTGGATTTCCCTCCCGGTGCCAATCTGAGAAAGGCACCGATCTGCACGCGTCTGGGTGTATCCCGCGCACCTGTCGCGGACGCCATCACCAGGCTTGCCGCTGAAGGGCTGGTGGATGTGGTGCCGCAATCGGGTACACGCGTGTCCTATTTCTCGATGGATGAGATCCGCGAAGGCGCCTTTCTGCGAGAGGCCCTGGAGCTGGCAACAGTGGCCAAGGTTGCGCGTGACCTGACCGATGATCAGCGCAAAAAGCTGAGCCGCAACGTGCGCCTGCAAGAGTTGTTGATCGAAGATGACGACATTGCCGGGTTCTATCACGCGGATGAAGAATTCCACGCCCTGCTGATGGCGTTCACCGGAATGCTGCGCCTGCCGGATGTAGCGCAGACGGTGTCGCTACAGGTCAGCCGCGCGCGGATGTTGCTGTTGCCGACACCCGGCCGCATCGCGGAAACACTGGCCGAACACCGGGCGATATTCGATGCCATCTGCGCCCATGATGAACGTGCAGCACAAGACGCCATGCGCCATCACCTTGGGCAACTGATGCCTCGGATCGAACGGCTGCAACAGGAAAGACCGCAGCTGTTCAATTTACCCCCCCAAAACACCCGAGAGGCAGGATGACCGTTTCGCAAACCGCCCTTCTGAACAACAGGACGTCCCGGCCTGTGCCGCTGACCCGCATGGGGTTTGGCGGCGCGCCCTTGGGCAATCTTTATCGCAAGGTCTCGGATGCTGATGCGCAGGCTGCGTTGCAATCCGCTTTTGACGCAGGCATCCGGTTCTTCGACACCGCGCCGCAATACGGGTTGGGGCGGTCCGAGTATCGCTTTGGCGAAGCGATCAGGCGGTTTGGGCTTGAGAACATTCAGCTATCAACCAAAATCGGCCGCCTGCTGCTGGATTGCGAACCACATGAGGTGACGCCTGAAGCGTTTGTGGACGTTCCGCAGAAACGCATTGTGTTCGACTATACCTATGACGGCGTCATGCGGTCATATGAGGCAAGCCGGGACCGGATAGGTGTTGCCAATGCGGACATTCTTCTGGTGCATGACGTCTGCGCTTTCAGTCAGGGCAGTCAGGAAATGTCAGACGCCAAAGTACGCGAGTTGTTCGATGGCGGCGGGTACAAGGCGCTGGTTGAACTGCGCGATGCAGGTGAGATCGCTGCGATTGGCGCCGGCGTGAACGAATGGCAGGTTTGCGAAAAACTGCTGGGTCTTGGCGATTTCGACGGGTTCCTGCTGGCAGGTCGGTATACGCTTTTGGAGCAGGAAGCTTTGGACAGTTTTCTGCCACTTTGTGAGAAACGCGATGTGGGCATCATTCTGGGCGGGCCGTATAACTCAGGTATCCTCGCCACCGGAGCGGTGCCTGGGGCCAAGTATAACTACTCCGATGCGCCTGAGGATATTCTTGAACGGGTGCGCAGGATCGAAACTGTCTGTGCGGCCCATGACACACCGTTGATCGCAGCCGCGCTGCAATTTGTTTTGGGACATCCCGCCGTGAAAACGGTTGTTCCGGGCGCTGTCAATGCGGCCGAGGTTCAAGCCAATGTCGCCCTGCTGGAGCGGACTATCCCCGCCCAGCTTTGGTCAGACCTGCGTACCGAAGGCCTGATCCGGCCAGATGCCCCTTTGCCCAAGGAACCTGTCAATGCTGCGTAACCTCGACCCGCTGTTGTCACCTGAGTTGCTGTACGCCCTGCGCGCCATGGGCCATGGCGATGACATCGTTATTGCGGACGCCAATTTCCCGGGCTCAAGCCTTGGGCCCGACTGCATCCGTGCGGATGGTTCAACAGCAAGCGACCTGCTTGGCGCGGTGTTGTCTGTCATGCCGCTGGATACATTCGTGCCCGACCCCGCGCTGACCATGCAGGTTGTCGGTGATCCCGAAGCCGTGCCCGAGGCCGTCGCGGATTTCCAGAAGATCATCGACGCGCAGGCTGACAACCCCGCGCAAATTCAGGGTCTGGATCGGTTCGACTTCTACCAACGCGCGGCATCCGCATTTGCCATCATTCAGACCGGCGAGCGCAGGCTGTACGGCAACATCATCCTGAAGAAAGGCGTGATTGCATGAAGATCGACGCCCATCAGCATTTTTGGGCGCTGGCACGTGGTGACTATGGGTGGCTGACACCGGATTTGGGCCAGATTTACCGGGACTTCGGGCCAGATGATCTTGCGCCATTGTTGCAAGCACAGGGCATCGACGGGACAATTCTGGTTCAGGCCGCGCCGACCGTCGCCGAAACGGAGTACCTGTTGTCACTGGCGGACAAGACACCTTTTATCAAAGGTGTGGTTGGCTGGGTCGATTTCGACGCCCCTGATGCGCGTGAACAAATCATCAGACTAGCCACTCATCCCGCTTTGGTTGGTCTGCGGCCAATGCTTCAGGATATCGCTGATCCGAACTGGATGCTCGGCGCAGCATTGACGCCTGCCTTTGAGGCCATCCAATCTAACGATCTGACTTTCGATGCCCTCACCCTGCCCCGGCACCTGGGGCCGCTGCGTCAACTTCTTGCGCAGCACCCGGACATGCGGGTTGTGATTGACCATGGCTCGAAACCTATGATCCGGGAGAGTGTACTTGACGGGTGGGCCGAAGACATGGCCGCCATCGCGCGGGACACCAACGCGTTCTGCAAACTGTCCGGTCTTGTCACCGAAGCTGCGCCTGACTGGACGGTTCGGGACCTGTACCCCTATGTGGACCACCTACTGAACACGTTCGGACCATCGCGGTTGATCTGGGGCAGCGACTGGCCGGTCTGCACACTGGCCAGCAGCTATGAACGATGGATCGATGCAACCGATGAACTGCTAAACGCACTTTCCTCCAATGACCGTTCGGCCATCCTCGGAGGGAATGCGGCAAAGGCTTATCACATCAGGATTTGACGGTGCCGCACCGAACCCCAAACACGCACTGCTTTGCGCCCGCTGAACCTGCCCAATCTTTTCCCTGAGGCGCGAACAACAAGGCAGTTATCCCCAACACACCACCCGGCTTCGGGAAAATCATGAGGACCAGAATGACATCGCATCAGCCTTCTGACCAACTAAAAGGCAAAACCGCATTCATCAGCGCCGCTGGGCAGGGCATCGGACGTGCCACGGCCGAACTGTTCGCAGCCGAAGGCGCGCATGTCTTTGCAAGCGACATCAACGAAACCACTTTGGCCGGGCTTTCGGAGATCGACAGGATCTCTCCAATCCATCTCGACGTGACAGACGCGCATGCCGTAAAACGTGCCGTGGCTGAATTGCCACCGTTGGATATCCTGTTCAATTGCGCGGGTTACGTGGCAAACGGCACCATTCTTGAGTGCGAAGAGGACGACTGGGATTTCAGTTTCGATCTTAATGTGAAGGCTATGTATCGCCTGATCCGTCTGACCCTGCCCGCGATGTTGAAAAACGGCGGGGGGTCGATCATCAATATGTCCTCGGTCGCATCGTCGATGAAGGGCGTTCCAAACCGGTTTGTATATTGCGCATCAAAGGCTGCCGTAATTGGCCTGACCAAGTCGATCGCCGCCGATTTCGTCACGCAGGGCATCCGGTGCAATGCTATCTGCCCCGGCACCGTTGACAGCCCCAGCCTGCACGAGCGTTTGCGGGCGACGGGCGACTACGAAAAGGCGATGACGGATTTCATCGCCCGCCAGCCGATGGGGCGCATTGGGACTGCCGACGAGATTGCCGAACTGGCGCTCTACCTTGCGAGTGACAGCAGCGCATTTACCACAGGTCAGCCCTTTGCCATTGATGGCGGATGGGCGATTTAATCTGAAAGGGATCACAATATGAAACTACTGCGGTTTGGCGCCTTGGGTGCAGAAAAGCCCGGGTTGCTGCACGACGATGGCACAATTCGCGACCTGTCAGGCGTCATCGACGATATTTCGGGCGATGTACTCAGCGACGAAGGTTTGGCGCGGTTGCGCGCGCTGGATCCACAGGATTTGCCGATGGTTGAAGGCAACACCCGTTTAGGGGCGTGTGTCGGCCAAGTGGGCAAGTTCATTTGCATCGGCCTGAACTATGCCGACCACGCGGCAGAAAGCGGTATGGAGTTGCCGCAGGAACCTGTGATCTTTTTCAAGGCGACATCGGCCATTATCGGGCCAAACGATACGGTGGAAATCCCGCGCGGGTCCGTCAAGACCGACTGGGAGGTCGAATTGGGCGTGGTGATCGGCAAGGAAGCGAAATACATCTCCGAGGCCGAAGCGATGGATCACGTCGCGGGCTATTGTGTGGTCAATGACCTGTCGGAACGTGATTTTCAGCTTCACCGCTCGGGGCAGTGGGTCAAGGGCAAATCGGCAGACACATTCGGCCCCATCGGTCCATGGCTGGTAACGCGGGACGAGGTTGCAGACCCTCAGAACCTGCCGATGTATCTTGAGGTCAACGGCCACCGTTATCAGGATGGCTCGACCCGGACGATGCATTTCGGGGTGGCAACTGTGATCTCACACCTGTCACAATTCATGTCCCTGCAACCGGGTGATGTGATCTCGACCGGAACTCCGCCAGGTGTGGGCATGGGGCAAAACCCGCAAGTCTATCTGAAACCCGGCGACACGATGGAATTGGGCATCGAAGGCCTGGGTGTTCAAAAACAGAATGTGATCGCGGGATAATCGGGCACTATCAGATGTCTGCCCGAACACATTATCAGGCGAGGTTTCCCTCGCCTGATAATTTTTGACTTAGGCTACCAGATCGAACCGGTCGTTGGTCATGACCTTTGTCCAGGCCGCCACGAAGTCCCGCACGAACTTCTGGGCATTATCGTCCTGGGCATAGACCTCGGCGTAGCCACGCAGGATCGAGTTCGAGCCGAAGACCAGATCCGCGCTGGTTGCGGTGAACCTGACCTCACCCGAGGCACGGTCACGCAGCTCATATGTGCCGCCGTCAACCGGGTGCCAGCTGAGCGACATATCCGTCAGGTTGACGAAGAAGTCGGTGGTCAACTGACCCACGCGATCCGTGAAGACCCCATGCGCCGAGCCGCCATGATTGGCGCCCAGCACACGCAGGCCACCCACCAAAACCGTCATTTCCGCAGCGGTCAGACCCAGCAGTTGCGCGCGGTCCAGCATCATCGCCTCGGGTGATACCGCGTATTCCTTCAGCTGCCAGTTTCTGAACCCGTCCGCCAACGGCTCCAGCACCGAGAAGCTGTCGGCATCGGTCTGCTCATCCGTTGCGTCGCCGCGACCAGCCGAGAACGGAACCGTCACGTCAAAGCCTGCGGCTTTGATCGACTGTTCCAGACCGACGTTACCCGCCAGAACGATCACGTCGGCGATCGAGGCTCCGGTTTCCGCAGCAATCGGCTCCAGCACGCCCAGCACTTTTGCCAGACGCTCGGGCTCGTTCCCTGCCCAGTCTTTCTGCGGTGCCAGACGGATACGCGCACCATTTGCTCCGCCGCGTTTGTCCGAGCCACGGAAGGTACGGGCACTGTCCCACGCGGTGGTGATCATCTCGACCGCGGTTAGACCACTGTCGGCGATCTTTGCTTTGACGGCATCGACATCATACCCGGTCGAACCGGCAGGAATCGGGTCCTGCCAGATCAGCTCTTCTGACGGGACGTCAGGGCCATAGTAGTTGACACGTGGCCCCATGTCGCGGTGGGTCAGCTTGAACCACGCGCGGGCAAAGGTGTCAGCAAAGTAATCCGGGTCGGCCATGAACTTCTGACAGATCGCGTTGTATGTCGGATCGATCTTCATTGCCATGTCCGCATCGGTCATCATCGGCATACGGCGAATAGAAGGATCGGTCGGGTCGACCGGCTTTTCATCTTCCGGCATGTCGACAGGCTGCCACTGGTTGGCACCCGCGGGCGATTTTCCCAATTCCCACTCATATCCGAACAGGTAATCGAAAAAGCCCATGTCGAATTTGGTCGGGTTTTTCGTCCACGCACCCTCGATACCAGACGTGAATGCGTTGGTTGCCTTGCCGTTCTGATCGGGGTTGTCCCATCCCAGACCCTGACCGGAGACCGGGCAGGCTTCGGGTTCGGCGCCGATATGTTCGCCCGCCATCGCGCCATGCGCTTTGCCGACTGTGTGACCACCACAGGTCAGCGCCGCCGTCTCTTCGTCGTTCATTGCCATGCGGGCAAAGGTTTCACGGATGTGCAGCGCTGTTTTCGCCGGGTCCGGGTTACCGTTCACGCCTTCGGGGTTCACATAAATCAGGCCCATATGCACCGCACCCAGAGGGTTTTCCAGCGTGCCGGGGGTTTCCAAATCGCCATAACGGTTCTCGGACGGTGCCAGCCACTGATTTTCAGAACCCCAGTAAACATCTTTTTCGGGGCCCCAGATGTCTTCGCGACCAAAGCCAAAGCCAAAGGTCTTCAGACCCATGGATTCATAGGCCACCGTCCCTGACAGAACAATCAGGTCTGCCCAGGACAGCGCATTGCCGTATTTCTTTTTCACCGGCCACAGCAGACGGCGGGCTTTATCCAGGCTTGCATTGTCCGGCCATGAGTTCAGCGGCGCGAACCGGATGTTGCCCGAACCAGCGCCGCCGCGACCATCCCCCAAGCGGTACGACCCGGCAGAGTGCCACGCCAGTCGGATCATCAGACCGCCATAATGGCCCCAATCGGCAGGCCACCAGTCCTGACTGTCGGTCAGCAACGCTTCGACATCGGCGCGGACAGCGCCGAAATCCAGCCCTTTGACGGCTTCGCGGTGGTTGTAATCCGTGTCCATCGGGTTGGTGCGCGAGTCATGCTGGCTCAGAATGTCCAGGTTCAGCGCATCCGGCCACCATTTGGTGACAGAGTTGCCCGTACCCGTGTTGCCGCCATGCAAGACTGGGCAGCCGCCGGATTGGTGATTGTGGGGATTACCGTCCATTGTAAATCTCCTGAGTATTTACCGAGGGGTTCAGATGTCTTGACTCGTACCTTACGGTTTCGATAATTGGAAATTTGTAATTACTATCGTTGCGATTAGTTTTTCCTATGAAGTTACTCACACTTAAACACCTGCGCTACTTCGAAGCACTTGCCACCCACGGCCACTTTGGAAAGGCGGCGGCGGCCAGCGCGATATCGCAGCCCGCGCTTTCCATACAAATCAAAGAGCTGGAGGCCATCATGGGTGGCCCCTTGGTCGAACGCGCAGCGCGCGAGACACGCCTGACCGCGCTTGGCGAAGATGTCCTAAAACATGGCCGCGAAATCCTGACGCGAGTCGAGGATTTGGGGAATCTTGTGCAATCTTCCGCCGGTCCCTTGTCGGGTCGCATCAGAATCGGGGTCATCCCCACGGTCGCGCCTTACTTGCTGCCATCAATCATCAAGGCACTGTCGCAACGATTCCCACAGCTGACGATCGAGCCCAAAGAGACCATCACCCAAACCCTGATCGGCGAAATATTGGACTCCAGGCTGGATTTTGCTGTTGTCGCTTTGCCGGTATCGGAACCCAGCCTTCGGGAATTTTCGTTGTTCAACGAAGACTTTCTGCTGGTTCGCCCGGCGCGGGACGCTGGGTTGCCAATGCCAAGTTCGTCACAGCTCAGAACGATGCGGCTGCTGTTGCTGGAAGAAGGGCATTGTTTCAGGGATCAGGCACTTTCCTTCTGTTCGATCCGCAACATCGAACCGCAGCACATTATGGAGGGCAGTTCTCTGTCCACACTGGTGCAGATGGTCGGGGCCGGCATCGGTGTGACACTGATACCGGAAATGGCGGTGGGGCTGGAAACACGGTCTGCGGACGTGTCCATCGCCCGCTTTCAGGACACTCCACCAACCCGGACCATCGGCCTGATCTGGCGAAAGACTAACCCGCTAGGTGAAAACCTCCTGAAAATCGGTGCAATTATTCGCAAAACCGCCGAGGAAAACGCGGGAGGTCTAGGGTACGCTGACCCGGAACCAAACGGCTGATCACAATCCGCTTTGGTGATTTGCGCAGCAATTACCCGGAAAACACATCATAAGCCTTCAAAGCTTTGGCGCTGTAAGCATAAGACGGCCCGCCGCCCATATAGGTCGCCATCGCCAAGGCCTCGCACATCTCGTCTCGGGTTGCACCCAGCCGGACAAGGGAACGCACGTGAAACCCTATGCAACTGTCGCAGCGGGTCGCAATGGCGATGCCAAGGGCCACGAATTCCTTGGTTTTCTCACTTAGTGCGCCATTGGTCTTGGCGGCCTTGCCCATGATGCCAAAGCCGCGCACGGTTTCGGGCACTTCCTGCGAAAAAGTTCCGATATTGGCCTCGGTCTCGGCCATGAAAGCTTTCCAGTCCATATCCATTCTCCTTATCCGCGCTCGTCCGCGCCCATGCGACGCTCCAGCCAGCGCACACCCGTACTGATGATCAGAACCAGGATCAGGTATTCAAAGATCAACAGGGTATAGATTTCCAACGGGCGGTATTCGGTAACCACCAGCTCATTCGCGCGGCGGGTCAGTTCCTGCATCCCGATGACGCTGGCGAATGCACTCATCTTGACGATGTAGATGAACTGGTTTGCCAAGGGCGGCAGAATGCGCCGGATTGCCTGCGGCAGGATCACGTAGCGCATGGTCTGCACATAGTTCAGCCCGATGGTCTGCGCCGCTTCGCTTTGACCGCGCGCGATGGATTGAATGCCTGCGCGGTAAATTTCCGCAGTGAAGGCGCTGTCGGAAATCGCCAGAGTGATTATTGCACCCCAGAACGGGTCAATTGGTACGTTCATGCCCATCGACTTGAACACGATGGGCAAGCCGTAAAAGACCCAAAACAGCATCGGCAGCAAGGGAATGGCCCGAATGAATTCAACGTAGACACGGTTGACCAGCCGCCAGCCACGTTTTTCGGACAATCCCGGCAGGGCCACCAGCAATCCGATGACGATCGACAGCACGGCGGCGATCAGTGAAATCTGAATCGTTGCACCCATCCCCGAGATCAGGAATTTCACATTGATCCACCCCGATGCTGTAGTCGGGTCGATCACATACCAACCCCAGGTCTGGGATGAAGAACAGCCTGCCAGCAGCAAAGGTACGATTAGTAGAAGTTTTTTCATCTGCCCCTCTCAGTGCTGCAGTATCTGAGACAGGAATTTGCGACAGCGGTCAGACTGAGGGTTGGTAAAGAAATGCTCCGGCTTGCCTTCTTCGACAATCTCACCGGCATCCATGAAGATCATCTTGTCGGCAACTTTGCGGGCAAATCCCATTTCGTGGGTCACAACCACCATGGTCATGCCCTCATTTGCCAGTTCAACCATAACCTCCAGCACTTCCGAGATCATTTCGGGATCAAGGGCCGAGGTCGGTTCGTCGAACAGCAGCACACGCGGTTCCATGCATAAGGATCGCGCGATGGCCACGCGTTGTTGCTGGCCACCAGACAACTGCATTGGCTTTTTGTCCGCCTGATCGGGGATATGTACCCGATCCAGATAATGGCGCGCTTTTTCCTCTGCGTCCTTCCGGCTCAGGCCGCGCGCTTTGATCGGACCCAAAGTCAGGTTTTCCAAAACGGTCAAATGCGGAAACAGATTGAATTGCTGGAACACCATTCCGACATCGGACCGTATGGTTGCCGTAGACTTGGCGTCATCCGACAGCTCAACCCCATCTATCCGAATGATACCTTTCTGGTGTTTTTCCAACCGGTTGATACACCGAACGACCGTGGATTTGCCTGACCCCGAAGGCCCGCAAATCACCACCTTTTCGCCGCTGCTGACCGTCAGGTTGATGTCCTTGAGAACGTGAAATGTGTCATACCACTTATTCACGCCCACAAGTTCGATTGCGGCGCCTGCCATAAGCTGAACTGCCCCCGTTTTGCCCCATAGTAATATTTTCTTGAGGTTATCTTTCCCTTTGGACTGAAATCAATGAGGATTGCAATCACAAGGTCGTAACGCCACCAACGGGAGATACCTATGAGCGTTTTTTGGAAAGCCGCGGCGGTTGCCGTGTTGGGGCTTGTATTGTCCGGTTCCGCACAGGCGCAATCTGCGCTGAACGAGGTGCTGGATTCCGGCGTTCTCAAGGTTGGTACCACAGGTGACTGGAACCCGATGACACTGCGCGACCCGGCAACCAACAGCTACAAAGGATACGACATCGACATCATGAATGCATTGGCCGCCGATCTTGGAGTTGAGGTCGAATTTGTCCCCACCGACTGGAAAACACTGGTGAATGGTGTGGTCGCGGGCAAGTACCACCTGACCGGGTCGGCATCGATTTCGCCACCGCGCATGAAAGTTGCGGGTTTTTCGGACAGCTATATTTCGGTCGAACTTTTTCCCTACACCACCAAGGACAAGGCTGACAAATTCGACGGGTATGACTCGATCAACCAGACCGGTGTGAAAGTCGCGACGACTTTGGGCACCACATTCGAAAAACGGGTCCGCGAATGGTTCCCAAACGCCGAGATCAAGGTGGTAGAGGCCCCAGCCCGCGGGTATCAGGAAGTAATCGCCGGTCGTGCTGATGTATTCATAACGTCGAACATCGAGGGCTCGACCCTTGAGGAGAAGTTTCCTGTTATCCGCGTGAAAAACGCCGGTCCCCGGTCACCTTCGCCGATTGCGATGATCCTGCCACAAGGCGATCAGATCTGGATCAACTATGTGAACAACTGGATCGAAGTGAAAAAAGCGGAAGGCTTCTTTGAAGCAAACCGCGAGAAATGGGGGCTCTGACGCCTTCAAGGACGTGCGGACTTCCTGACGCCCGGTCCTATGGCCCGGGCGTTTTCGTCTGCCATCTGGTTCTTCAGAAAAGAGGATGCAGACACGCGACCTGATGGGTTTCGTCATCCAATTCAGGCAATGTTTGCCTGCACTGGTCCGTCGCAAGCCAGCATCGTTGCGCAAAAGCGCACCCTTTCGGGATATTCATCGGTGACGGCAATTCGCCTTCCAGCTTGATCCGCTCTTTCCGGGCATCCGGGTCGGCACGGGGCGTCGTGGACAGCAACGCCTTGGAGTACGGATGTCGGGGTGCCGCGAACAGCTGCTCTTTCGGGCCTTTTTCAACCGCGCGCCCCAAATACATGACAATCACGTCATCGGCGAAATGCCGGACAACCGACAAGTCATGTGAAATGAACAGGTAGGCCAGGTTCAGCCGTTCCTGAAGATCGACCAGCAGGTTCAGGATCTGCGATTGAATCGAAACATCCAGCGCCGAGACAGGTTCATCCAGAACCAGCACCTTGGGATCCAGCATAAGCGCTCGCGCAATGGCGATCCGCTGGCGCTGCCCACCCGAGAACATATGCGGATAGCGGTCATAATGTTCCGGGCGCAGACCCACCATCTCGATCATCTTGCGAGCGTGCTTTTCGCGATCGGCGGCTGTCATCTGTGGCCGGTTGATAATCAGCGGTTCCTGCAGGATCTGCCCGATGCGCTGACGCGGATTCAACGAGCTATAGGGGTCTTGAAAGACGATCTGTACCGTCTCTCGCATCTTGCTCCATTGCGAAGGGGTAATATCGACCCCGTTGATCGTCAGGCTGCCCGAGGTAGGTTCTTCGATCATTGTAATCAGTCTGGCCAGCGTAGACTTGCCACAGCCTGACTCTCCGACAATGGCCAGTGTTTTTCCCGGCAGCAGGTCGAAATCCACCCCCGACAGTGCCTTTACGGTTGCGGGTTTGGACAGCAACCCACCTTTGACCGTATAAAACCGGGCCAGGTCGTTGGCCTGAACGATAGGTGTGGTCATATCAGCTCTCCGGCGGCAATCTTTTCAACATGGTGACAGCGCGCCTTGCCAAATGCCTCGGCATGAGGGGTCGGCGGGGTTTGGGCGCAGGTCGCATCGGCAAAGCGGCACCGTGGGCTGAAAAGGCATCCTTTTGGACGGTCGAATTGCCCCGGGACAACACCCGGAATCGTCGGCAGAATCTTGGACGTCGCCCGCTCCGGCAAAGCACTTAGCAGGGCCGTGGTATAGGGATGGCGGGGGGTTCGGAACAAATCCCTGACAGGCTGTTCTTCAACCTTTTGCCCGGCATATTGCACCTGAACCCGCTCGGCGGTTTCCGCAACGACACCCATGTCATGGGTGATCAGAACAAGGCCCATGTCATGCTCATCACGCAACCGGATCAACAGATCCAGAATCTGCGCCTGAATGGTCACGTCCAGCGCGGTGGTCGGTTCATCCGCGATCAGCAGTTTGGGATTGCAGGCAATGGCCATCGCGATCACAACCCGTTGGTTCATGCCCCCTGACATCTGATGCGGAAAGGTATTAAGGCGGCTTTCAGGCGCAGGAATGCCAACCTGATCGAACAATTCGACCGCACGCTCGTGACGCTCCTTTCGGTTCAGGCCAAGGTGGATGCGCAATGCCTCTTTGATCTGGAACCCGACAGTAAAACAGGGGTTCAGCGAGGACATCGGTTCCTGAAAGATCATCGCCATGTCCTTGCCAATGATCTTGCGCCGTTCGCGGGCCGAGATACCGGACAGGTCACGGCCCTCAAAGCTCATCTCATCGGCGGTGATCGTGGCGGTCCAGGGCAGCAGGCCCATCAGTGCCAGCATCGACACGGACTTGCCCGAACCGCTTTCGCCAACGATGGCCAGCAACTCGCCTTTGTCGACCGACAGATCGACACCGTCCACGGCGCGAAAACTGCCCGAAGATGTGGCAAACTCGACAGTCAGATTACGGATCTGCAAAAGGCTCATGCGATCAGCTCCGCTTCAGTTTCGGGTCCAGCGCATCGCGCAACCCGTCGCCCATCAGGTTGATGGCAAGTACGGTGACCAGGATTGCGAGACCGGGGAAGGTTACAACCCACCATGCGCGCAGGATGAACTCGCGCGCTTCAGCCAGCATGGTGCCCCATTCCGGCGTGGGGGGCTGCGCGCCCATGCCCAGAAACCCAAGGGCCGCCGCGTCCAGAATGGCAGTCGAAAAAGACAGGGCCGCCTGCACGATGATCGGTGCCAGGCAATTGGGCAATACCGTGATGAACATCAGCCGCGACTTGCCAGCACCGGCCACACGGGCCGAGGTCACATAGTCTTTCTGCCGTTCCGCCAGAACCGACGCGCGGGTCAGGCGCACGTAATGCGGCTGGAACACGATGGCGATGGCGATCATCGCGTTGGTCAGTGATGGGCCCAGAATAGCGACCAGAACAAGGGCAAGCAGCAGAGACGGGAAAGCCAGGACGATGTCCATCACCCGCATGATCAATGTATCAACCCATTTGGGTGCAAACCCCGACAGAAGTCCGACCATTACGCCGCCCGTCACGGCAACACAGACCACAACGATCCCCACAAAGAAGGAATAGCGTGACCCCATGATCAGCCGCGACAGCATATCCCTGCCCAATGGATCGGTACCCAACGGGAAGGCCCAGCTTCCACCTTCCTGCCAGGCAGGGGGTTGCAGGATATGGTCCCGGAACTGTTCGGTCGGATCATAGGGGGCCAGAAATGGGGCAAAGGCCGCACAGAACACAAATCCTGCAAAGACCCACAACCCAATCACGGCACCCCTATTTTCGCTGAAATAGTACCAGAACTCTCGCAGTGCGCTGGGACGATTTTCGGCTATTGGCTGGGTCGAAGAAAACTCGGTCATCATCGTCTCCGGATTTTGGGGTTGATGATGCCGTACAGGACATCGACCAGCAGGTTTACCAGCATCACGATCACCGCGATCATCAACAAGCCCCCTTGCACTACCGGGTAATCCCTGCGGAAAATACTGTCGACCATCCACTTGCCGATGCCCGGCCAACTGAAGATGGTTTCGGTGAGAATTGCCCCCGCCAACAACGAACCGACCGACAATCCAATAACTGTGACAACAGGGATCAACGCGTTGCGCAACGCATGCAATCCGTTGATCCGCGTCGGCGACAGCCCTTTGGCACGCGCGGTGCGGATATAATCCTCACCCAGAACCTCCAGCATCGCCGACCGGGTCTGTCGCGCAATCACGGCCAGCGGGACAGTGCCCAGCACAATCGTCGGAAGGATCAAATGACGAACGGCGGATCCGAACGCCCCTTCCTGACCGGACAAAAGACTGTCGATCAGCATAAAACCGGTGACACTTGGAAAGTAATAAAGCAGGTCGATCCGGCCGGACACCGGTGTCCAGCCAAGATTGCCCGAGAACACGATAATCAGCAGCAGCGCCCACCAGAAGATGGGCATCGAGTATCCGACCAATGCCGAAGACATCAGTGCCCTGTCAAAAAACTTCCCCCGGTTCACCGCCGCAATCACTCCGGCAGGCAGACCCAACGCGATGGCGAAGATCATGGCGCAGAGCGAAAGTTCCATTGTCGCGGGGAACAGCGAAAAGAACTCCTCCCAGACCGGTTTTTTGGTGACAAAGCTTTCGCCAAGATCGCCCTGCAATACCCCGGCAAGGTATTCCCAGTATTGCTGCAACACCGGTTTGTCGAAACCCAGCTTTTCTACCATTTCCTGATAGCGTTCTTCAGTCATGCCACGCTCGCCGGCCATGACGATGATCGGATCACCCGGCAGCACCCTGATGAACATGAATGAGATCAACGTCACGCCCAGAAAAGTCGGGACGAACAGGCCAATGCGGGTGAGTAAGTAACCAAACATCAGCGACCTATGACTGTAAGCTCTTTGGGGAAATGGGTCAGCGACCGGCAACCATCCGCAGTGACAAGCACGTCATCTTCGATGCGAACGCCAAAACTTTCGAGCGCGTAGAGACCTGGTTCATTCGTCCAGACCATGCCCGGCAGAATTTTCTGGTGGTTTCCGCGCATGATATAAGGTGCCTCGTGCACATCCCGGCCAAGCCCGTGGCCCGTTTTGGTACGTATACGATCCGCAAATGGCGAGGCCTCGAGCACGCTGATGACCGCATCGTCGATGTCATGGGCCGTTGCACCCGGGCGGCAAGCTTCGAACCCGGCTTTGTTGGCGCGCAGAACGGTATCGTAGACTTCCCTACCCTCGTCCGACACGTCTTGAACAAAGAAGGTTCGCGTGATGTCAGCAGCAAAACCATCTTTGCAGGCGCCGAAATCGAACAGTAACGCGTCGCCTGCCCTAATCTGGTAGTCGCTGCGTGCTTTCCCATGCGGCCGTGCAGAATTGTCGGCAGCCGCCACGATGGGCGAAAACGCCAGAGACTCGGCTCCTTCTGCAAACAGCGCCTGTATCAGGGCCTGCTCGACCTGTTTTTCAGTCTGACCGACGCGCACATCTGCAATCACACGACCCAGAGCACGTTCCGAGATATCGATGGCCGCCTGCATCGCAGCAATGTCTTCATCGGTTTTGATAATGCGCAGGCCCGAGATTTCGCGTTCACCGTCAACGATCCGCAAGTCCGGCATAGCACGTGTAAAAGCCGCAGAGACAAAAACCCGCATCACCTGACCTTCCACCGCAAGAGAGCGGATCGGCATATGTGCGGCCAAAGCAGTAAACGCATCGTCATAACCGGTCTGATCGCGCCAATCGAAAACAGCGCCATCGAACCCTACAAGATCCCATGACGCCAGTTCCAGATTGGGCACAATCGCTGCGGCCTGTCCCTCAGCCGGGACAATAACCACGAAGGGCCGCTCGTGGCTCATGAAAGCTTTCCCCAAAGCGCGGGCGAAGTTCGGGCCAGGCACAAGAGCTACTGCGTCGACTGACAGGTCCCGTGCCAGTTGACGATATTCGGACAGATCCGGCATTCAGGCCGACCTCCTCAATAAAAAAGCCGGAGCTGCCAAACAGGCAGCTCCGGTGAGTGAGTGGTGGCTTACTCGACGCTCACACCATAGAAGATGTGGCCGCCCAGCGGGTGCACTTTGTAGCCTTGCACCTTGTTGCTCATCGGCATGAATACAACCGAGTGAGCAATGGTTGCCCATGGGGCCTGCTCTTTGAACACGACCTGTGCGTCTTCATACAGCTTGGTCCGCTCTGCCTGATCGGTGCTTTGCTTGGCTTTCAGGATCAGATCCTCGAACGGCTGGTGGCACCATTGTGCACGGTTCGATGCTTCGACCCCGTCACAGCCCAGCAGAACGGCCAGGAAGTTGTCCGGATCGCCGTTATCACCGGTCCAACCCAGCAGAACAGCACCGTCGCGGTTCAGTTCTTTCGAGCGTGACAGGTATTCGCCCCACTCGTATGAGACGATTTCGACGCCCACACCAACCTTGGCAAAATCAGCCTGGATCAGCTCGGCCATGCGGCGGGCATTGGGGTTATAGGGGCGCTGAACAGGCATCGCCCAGATCTTCATCGACAAGTCCGAGACACCTTCGGCATCAAGCATGGCCTTGGCCGCTTCGGGATCATAGGCATCGTCCACAATAGCGTCGTTATAGCCCCACATGGTTGGCGGGATCGGGTTCTTGGCAGCCTGGCCCGAGCCCTGGAAAACCACGTCGATGATCGCCTGCTTGTCGATCGCCATGTTCAACGCTTTGCGAACCTTGGGGTTGTCGAACGGCGCCATCGTGGTGTTGTAAGCCAGATACCCGACGTTCAGCCCTTCCTGCTCCATCATGTTGATGTCTGCATCATCCTTCATCGCCTGAATGTCAGCCGGGTTCGGGTAAGGCATCACATGGCATTCGCCAGCTTTCAGCTTCTGGTAACGAACAGACGCGTCCGGCGTAATGGCAAAGATCAGGTTTTCGACCTGCGCCGGTTCTTTCCAATAATCGCCATTGGCCGCATAGCGGATCACCGCGTCTTTCTGGTAGGCCACGAACGAGAAAGGCCCGGTCCCGATGGGTGCAGTATTCAGTTTTTCAGGCGTTCCGGCAGCCATCATAGCATCGCCATATTCGGCTGACATGATCGATGCAAAATCCATCGCCATGTTCGCAACAAAGGGTGCCTCTGGCTTGGACAGGGTGAACTTCACCGTGTAGTCATCAATCTTTTCGATAGAAGAGACCAGATCCGGCATCCCCATACCCTGGAAGTATTCCCACGTGCCGCCAGACACTTGGTTATAGGGGTGGTTCTCGTCCTTTTGGCGCATGAAGGAAAAGATTACGTCATCAGCGTTGAAGTCGCGGGTCGGGGTGAATTCGTCATTCGAATGGAATTTGACACCCTGGCGCAGCTTGAACGTGTATTCCAGGCCATCATCACTGGCCTCGACACTTTCAGCCAGACCGGGGATCACATTGGTTGTACCGGTTTCGAATTCAAGCAACCGGTTGTAAATAGGATGCGACGAGGCATCAAAGGTAGTTCCTGCGGTAAACAGTGCAGGGTCAAACCCCTCGGGTGAACCTTCGGAACAATACACCAGGGTATTTGCCTGTGCCACGGCACCCGACAGGGCTATTGCCGTGGTTGCGGCCAGAAGATTGAGTTTCATGATTTTCTCCCAGAAATAGACTTGGCAAGACAATCGCAGGGCTCTTTGTCGTCAGAGCGTTCAGTGACAATACAGTTCGTTGCGATATCCCTGACAAATGTATCCAAAATACAAAACCTGTTGTCAACCGGCTCTGTCACTGACTTTCGTGAAAGATGCCTGTTGCCAGGGTGTGTCTTGAACCTGAAAGCGCCCTGCCCCACGGAAATCACGAGGGGCAACACTTACATTCCACTGGGCCCGGCAGTTTGGCCACAGATATCGACTGTCATTGACCCGAAGTCATTCAGGTAAGAATGGATATCTAACTTTGACCGTTAGCTGATGAAGTATCCTTGCGCATATCGCGAATGCAATCGTAGCCCAGCCAGAATAAGACTGTCAGTGCAACCAGAAATACGTAGGGAAGCAGCGAGATATGCATAACCAACACGCCATAGAACATGGCGGCGTACGCAGCGATTTGGACTATCACCAACAAACCCCACGCAACCATTCCCCAAAGATTGCGCGCTTTCCTCTGACCGGTCGAGTTGCGCAGGCTCTGACACTCTGCCTCGTTCACCACAGGGGACGCGACACGCGTTGAATTGAGAATGCCGTTGGTGTCGAGCGCGCTGGATCGACATGCATCGAAACAAGGGGCCGCCTCTCGACAGGTGGGCGCAGTGTGTAGCATTGATTGAGTCCTTGGACATCTGGGGTTTGGCAGCGAGCCTTCACTGTGCCCCAAGACACCGACCCCCTGCACCATGCCGCGCGCGAGATCAGGTGCCACCGTTGCCGTCTTGCAATCATATCCAGCGGAGAAACGCCGATCCTCGCTCAGGCGCAGCATAAAACCGCACAAATAGTCGATTGGTCCGCGAAAACCGCGATCAGATGAGGTCTGAAGAAATTTCTCATGACCCTCGGTGGCTCATGACTTTTGGCGCGGTTTCGGAAACGCACTAACCGCCGAACAGGGACCTTCGCGTGTTTCCAGCGCTCTATTCTACTGCGTCCTTCGATGCTGAGGGCGAATACCCTGTACGCGTACCATGATCTCCTCATTAGATAACCCAATAACTTCTAATAGGGGTTTCGGTTCAGGTATCGCTTACAAGTTCATTTGTGTACAAATTGGAAAGATTGCGCTCAAGTACATGTCATATCCAGCCTCCGAGGATGCCATGCCGATTGAACACGCCCCCTTCAGCCAAGCGGAATATGACCGCAGGATCGCCAAGACCCGAAGCGCTATGGAAAAAGCGGGGCTAGAGCTACTGTTTGTCACCGACCCTTCGAACCAGGCTTGGCTGACTGGCTATGATGGTTGGTCCTTTTACGTGCATCAGGGCGTATTGCTCGGCATGGAAGGTGAGCCGATTTGGTGGGGACGCCAGATGGATGCATTGGGTGGGTTGCGCACATGCTGGATGTCCAGGGACAACATTCGCGGCTATGCAGACCACTACGTTCAATCAACCATACGCCATCCCATGCAGGATCTGGCTGGCCACATTAGCGCGCTTGGGCTGGACGCGGCCTGTATCGGCGTCGAGATGGAGAACTATTACTATTCCGCAAAGGCACACGAGGTTTTGGGCAAGGAATTGCCCGAAGCGACGCTGGTGGATGCGGCGGCACTTGTGAACTGGCAGCGTCTGATCAAGTCGGAAGAAGAAATTGTCTTTATTCGCAAGGCGGCCCGGATATCCGAAAAAGTAATTCAAACGGCCATTGATCGTGCAGCGGTGGGCGTGCGCAAGAACGACCTTGTCGCAGATATCTTTCATGCCGGGATTACCGGGGTTGAGGATGATTGGGGGGATTACCCGGCCATTGTCCCTTTGACACCCTCAGGGCTGGATGCCACTGCCGCGCACCTGACATGGAATGGCGCACCGATGAAGAAGGGTGAAGCAACATTTTTCGAACTGTCCGGCTGCTATCGGCGCTATCACGCTCCGCTTTGTCGCACGGTATTTCTTGGCACTCCGCCGCCAGAAATGCGGGACGCGGAACGCGCGCAGATCGAAGGGATAGCGGCGGGTTTAGAGGCTGCACGGGCTGGCAATCGAACCAGCGACATTGCAAACGCTTTTCATAAGGTTCTTGCCCGTCACGGACTCGAACGGGAGGGGCGCATGGGATACCCTATTGGCCTGAGCTATCCGCCAGATTGGGGCGAACGGACAGCGTCGATCCGCGCCGAAGATGAGACCATTCTGCAACCGGGCATGGTTTTCCATTTCATGCCTGCGCTGTGGATGGACAGTTGGGGGCTTGAGACCACGGAAACCATTCTTATCACTGAAAACGGCCCCGCCGAAGCCCTGTGCAATATCGAGCGAAAGCTCTTTGTGAAAGACTAAGCCTTGAGCATCCTCGAAGACGCCAAGACCCTGCTGGGCGAACTGATCAGCTTCCCCACGGTTTCGTCAGACAGCAATCTGGACATGATCAAACACCTCGCGGACCGGTTGAGCGATTGCGGTGCAGAGGTTGAAATATGGCATGATGAAACCGGCACAAAAGCCAATCTTTTTGCCACATTGGGCCCCAAGCGCGACGGTGGTGTCGTTCTGTCAGGCCATTCCGATGTAGTGCCTGTCGCCGATCAGGACTGGTCCTCGGACCCGTTCGTGATGGAGGAGCGGGACGGCATGTGGTTTGGGCGCGGAACCTGCGATATGAAAGGGTTTATCGCGGCGGCAGTCGTCATGGCCCCGTATTACGCAAAGCTGGACCTTCAGCGCCCGGTGCATTTTGCCTTTACCTATGATGAAGAAATCGGCTGTTTTGGTGCGCAGGCTTTGGCCAAGACCCTGCGGGAAAAAGAGATAAAACCCGCTGTGGTCATCATCGGCGAGCCCACCTCGATGCGCATCATCGAAGGCCATAAAGGTTGCCATGAATATACAGCGCATTTTATCGGGTTCGAAGGCCATGGCTCGGCCCCCGAGCGCGGCGTTAACGCTGTAGAATACGCGGTGCAATACGTGTCGAAACTGCTGGCGCTGAAGGCTGATTTGCAAGGGCGAGCACCGGCAAACAGCCCGTTCGACCCGCCATGGACAACAATAAATACCGGTACGTTGGTGGGCGGGGTGGCCCATAATGTGATCCCCGGTAAAGCGCGGGTCGATTGGGAGATGCGACCAGTGCAAAAGGCGGATGCGGATTACGTCAAAGACGAACTGCACCGGTTTTGCGCGCAAACCCTGATCCCGGCAATGCAGACTGTTCATCCCGATGCCGGTATCAAGACCGAAGTAATCGGTGAGGTCGACGGGCTGGAGCCAATGGACGACAACGAAGCGCGTGACCTTGTGATGGAACTGACAGGGGCAAACGGAGCCGACGTTGTGCCCTTCGGCACCGAAGCCGGGATTTTTCAGCAGTTGGGGATGAGCGTCGTTGTCTGCGGCCCCGGATCAATCGATCAGGCGCATAAACCTGATGAATACGTCTCGGTCGACCAGATGGCCCAATGCCTTGATATGCTTGGGCGATTATCTTCGAAGCTGGAATAGATGATGACCTCGGCCCGCGCGGTATCCATATTCTGGTTGGGTGCACCGGTTCTGTTCGTGCTGTTCTGGGCGGGTGGCTACAGCTTTGCCAAGCTGGGGCTGCCCTATGTGGAACCGATGACCATGCTTGCGATCCGTTATGGTCTGGCTGTTCTGTGTCTTCTGCCGCTGCTGGCGGTGTTCCGCCCTGCCCTGCCGCGTGATCCGGCGCACTGGGCCGCGATGGCGGCAAGTGGGTTTCTTATTCAATGTGTTTACTTCGGTCTGGCCTATCAGGCGATGAAACAGGGGTTGGGTGCCGGCACCACTGCCATCGTGATGGCCTTGCAACCTGCACTTGTCGCCGCCTTCTCTCCGTTGGTCGGAGAAGCGCGTGGACGGCCCGTGATGTGGGTTGGCCTGGCGCTGGGTTTTGCGGGGGTTGCAATCAGCGTCTTTGACAAGACTAGCGCAGTGCCTCTTTCCGCCGGGCTGCTTGCGGTTAGTGCATTGGTCGGCCTGACCGCCGCCACTTTGCTGGAAAAACGTCACGGGCGGCGCAGCGACCCAGTGTTGGGTGGTGCTGTTCAATATGTGATCGGATTTGCCGTGCTGCTTCCCATCGCAATGGCGACCGAAACGATGGAAGTCACCTGGCATCCAAACCTGATCCTTTCCCTTGCGTATCTGGTCATCGCCATTTCCCTGATCTCGATCAGCCTCTATGTCGCACTTGTTCAGCGCGGCGACGCGACCCGCGTGTCCACATTGCTTTACCTTGTCACACCTTTGGCAATTGCACTGGCCTGGATGATCCTGGGCGAGCCGGTCACCTGGCGCATCGCCTTTGGTTTCGTTCTCTGCCTCGCAGGCGTATATATCGTGCGGAAATCCAAAGATTGACGCCTATGGCAGTTTTCGATCGGACAACCGGAAATTCAAAGCCTGCGACCAGTTCAATAATGGAAACCACCTGAACCGAGATCACAACCGTCAGGAAAGCGCATTCAGATAGCTTTTGATCGTCGTCCGGCATCCGTGCTGCCAGATTCGTGGCAACCAGCGTGTGAAGGCTTCTGCGAACTGGGCTTCACGGCCAGTACTTCCGTACAGGTTTGCTGCTTCAAGCCACTTTTCGGGCTGTTCCCTGGCGGCAAGGGCCGCACTCTGCAAATCGCACCAGATGGGATCATTGGGCGCAATCTCTGATCCGTCCTCACGCAGACCAGCGCACATCCGGCACCAGAAAGCTTCAACCAGCGCCAGACCGGTGACAGACGTACCCGAGGCCAGTGCATCGCGAAGCGACGGGAGCAAGAATCCGGGGTGTCGTGCAGACCCATCAAAGGCCACGCGCCGCGTGGTGTCGTGAATAGCCGTGTTCGAAAACCTGCGTTTGACCAGATCCAGATACTGTTCCGGTGTCATCCCGGGAACTGCAATGGCATGAGGAAGAATTTCTTCGGTCTGTACTTTCAGGAAGAATGCCGAAATTTCCCGGTCGTTCATGCAGTCCGCGATTGTGGGGATGTTCAGAACCTCACCCACATTCGCCAGAATCTGGTGCCCGCCGTTCAGAATACGTAGTTTCAGGGTTTCATATGCGTGTACGTCTTTGGTGATCGTAACGCCGACATTCTCCAATATCGGCCGCTCGGCACAGAAATCGTCTTCAATCACCCATTGGCGGAAATTCTCGTGTGACACCGGAACGCTGTCTTCAATTCCCAGGGCGCGGGCCTGCAACCGGACATGATCAGAGGTGGCAGGAACAATGCAATCCACCATCGAATTCGGAAACGCCCCGTTCTGATCGATCCAATCCGCAAGATCAGGGTCCGTAAGGCGCGCCAGTTCAACAACGCAATTGCGCAGGATGGTACCGTTGCCCTGAAGGTTGTCACAACTTAATGCCGTAAAGGGCAGATGTCCGGCAGAACGGCGATTGCCAAGTGCTGCCACTATGGCACCAAAGACCGTGCGAGGCTGTTGCGGGTTTTGCACGTCGTGTCGAATTTCATCGTGGTCCACGTCGAAAACACCCGACTTGGCATCCAGAAAATAGCCACCTTCCGTAACGGTAAGGGACACGATCCGAATGGCGGGATCGGACATTTTCCTGATCAGAGGCGCATTTCCGGGTTCAATGGGCAGATAGTCGATCAACGGGCCGATGACTTCGGCAGAAACACCGGACGGGTCAAGCTCGATCAAAGTTGTCAGACAGTCCTGCCGGATCAGCTTTTCGCGCATGTCCGCGTCATAGGCCCGAACTCCGGCCCCGATGATCGCCCAGTCCAGGGCCAGCCCTTTTTGCATAAGCCTGTGGATGTACCACGCCTGATGCGCACGGTGAAAATTCCCAAGTCCGATATGAACAATCCCAGGTGCCAAATCTTCTCGCCGGTATCCGGGTTTCTTGATATCTGCCGGAAGCGCCCCAAGGTGGTTAAGGCGCAACTCTACCGGTGTTATGTCCGCCAAAGGGGTCATCAGCTCATCCAGTTTCCGCCATCGACATTGTAAGTCTGGGCCACGATGTATTCCGCTTCATCAGACGCCAGAAACACAGCCATCCCGGTCAAATCCTCGGCACGTCCCATACGGCCGAACGGTACCGCTGATGCAACTTCGCGCTTCTTCTGTCCCGGTTGTTTATTTTCATACTTCGCAAAGAAGGCATCGACGCCATCCCAATGTTCTCCATCCACAACACCAGGTGCGATCGCATTCACATTTATCCCGTGAGCGATCAGATTGAGTCCCGCTGACTGCGTCAAAGAGATTACGGCAGCCTTGCTGGCGCAGTAAACGGCGACCAGAGCTTCGCCACGCCGACCAGCCTGTGAGGCCAGATTGATGATCCGGCCTTTGACATTGGCGTCGATCATGTGTCGCGCAACGGCCTGCAATGTAAACAGGGTGCCCGAGACATTGATATCGAAGACGCGTTGGTAATCGGCGCGGTCGATTTCGGTGATGGGTGCCGCTGAAAAAACGGCGGCATTGTTGATCAGAATGTCAATCTGGCCGAACTGATCCACTGTGCGCGCAACAGCATTGTCGATGCTGTCCTGATCAGCGACATTCATTTCGACCGCCATTGCGGCGCCACCTATTTCCGAGGCTGCGGCTTGCGCCCGCGTGATATCAATGTCGGCAATGGCCACACGCGCACCTTCGGCGACGTAAGCTTTTGCAAAGGCCAGCCCGATTCCGCGCGCAGCCCCGGTGATGAGCGCGGTTTTTCCGTCCAGTCGCTTCATTCGATCCGCAGCCCTTGGGCGTCAAAACGATGAAGCACGTCGGCACGTGGCGTCAGGTAGATACGGTCGCCATGCCTAAATCCAACCTCTCCGTCCGCGCGCACCGTGATTGTTTCCGCCAGACCGGTTTCATGTATGTGGAAAAACGTATCTGATCCAAGATGCTCGGACACGCCCACGACACCGCTCCAGGTTCCTTCGCTCTCGGACACAGCAATATGTTCGGGGCGGATACCGATTGTATGTGCGCCGTGTTTTGCAGCCTCTTCGCCTTCGATAAAGTTCATCTTGGGCGAACCGATGAACCCGGCGACAAAAAGGTTTCTCGGCGTTCGATATAGGTCCAGCGGGCTTCCGACCTGCTCGATCACACCAGCCTGAAGCACGACGATCTTGTCGGCCATCGTCATCGCTTCGACCTGATCATGGGTCACATAGATCATGGTTGTCGCCAACCGCTCGTGCAACTCGCTGATCTCCAAACGCATGCCGACGCGCAGCGCGGCGTCCAGGTTGGACAGCGGCTCATCGAACAGAAACGCTGCGGGTTCGCGGACAATGGCACGCCCGATGGCCACACGCTGGCGCTGGCCACCGGACAGCTGGCCGGGGCGGCGATCCAGATAGTCGGTCAGGTTCAGAACCTGCGCGGCCCCTTCCACACGTTTGTCTATTTCGGCCTGATCCAGTTTCGCCATGCGCAAGGGAAAGGCGATGTTCTTGCGAACGGACATGTGCGGATATAAGGCATAAGACTGGAAAACCATCGCCAGACCGCGTTTTGCAGGTGGTACGTTTGTTGCATCGGCCCCATCAATGTCGATGGAGCCAGAGGTGATGTCCTCCAACCCTGCAATCAGGCGCAGCAAAGTGGACTTACCGCAACCCGATGGCCCGACGAACACCGTGAACTCTCCGTCTTCGATGGTCAGATCCAATGGCGGGATAACCTGCACGTCGCCAAAGCTTTTGGTCACGGACTTGAGTTGAATACGTCCCATGAGAAGTTTTCCTTATTTCACAGCGCCAAAAGTCAGGCCGCGGACAAGTTGTTTCTGGCTAAACCAGCCAAGGATCAGGATCGGTGCAATGGCCATTGTCGAAGCCGCGCTGAGCTTGGCAAAGAATAGGCCCTCGGGGCTGGAATAGCTGGCGATAAATGCGGTCAGCGGGGCCGCGTCAACGGCTGTCAGGTTGAGGGTCCAGAATGCCTCGTTCCAGGCAAGAATGAAGTTCAGCAAAACAGTCGAAGCGATGCCCGGTACAGCCATGGGTGTCAGGATGTGCAGGATTTCCTCTTTCAGCGTTGCCCCGTCCATCCGCGCGGCTTCAAGGATTTCACCCGGAATTTCGCGAAAGTAGGTGTAGAGCATCCAGACGATGATCGGCAAGTTGATCAGCATCAACACGACAACCAGTCCACCTCGTGTATCAAGCAGCCCCAGACGGATGAACAGCAGGTAGATCGGGTAAAGGACACCGACCGCCGGCAACATCTTAGTCGAGAGCATCCAAAGCAAAATGTCCTTTGTACGTTTCGAAGGAACAAACGCCATTGCCCATGCTGCCGGTACGGCAATGATCACACCCAACAGGGTTGACCCGCCTGCGATGATGACCGAGTTCCAAAGGAAACGCATGTAGTTCGAGCGTTCCTGCACGACAGCATAGTTCTCAAGCGTCCAGTCGAAGTTCAGGAACAGTGGCGGGCTTGCGATGGCCTGTGCTTCGGTTTTGAAGCTGGTCAGGATGGTCCAGAGGATCGGGAAAAAGATCAGCAGACCGACGGCCCAGGCCAGGGCAGTGTTCAGCGACTTGCGTTGGATTGTGACGGTGCGGGCCATGGTTTTACCTCCTCACGCGTCCAGGTTCTTGCCGACGATGCGCATCAGGAAGACCGCAACGATATTGGCGAGAATGATGGCATAGACACCTCCGGCTGATCCGAGACCCACATTCTGGCTTTCCAACACGCGCTGGAAGATCAGGTAGGTGAGTGTACGGGTGCCGAATGCCCCGCCGGTGGTGACGAAAATCTCGGCAAAGATCGAAAGCAGAAAGATTGTCTGGATCAGGATTACGATTGTGATTGCACGGCTCAGGTGCGGCAGAATGATGTGGTAGAACCGCTTGAGCGGCGGTGCGCCATCCATTTCAGCAGCTTCCAGTTGCTCACTATCCAGCGACTGGATTGCGGTCAAAAGGATCAGTGTCGCAAATGGCAACCATTGCCACGACACGATCATGACAATCGAGGTCATTGAAGCTTCGGACAACCACGAGACCGGTTCAGCCCCGAAAAAGCGCCACAGATGGGCCAGCAACCCGTTGACCGGGTCCATGAACATGTTTTTCCAGACCAGAGCTGACACAGTCGGCATAACAAAGAATGGTGCAATAACGAGGATGCGCACCACCCCCTGGCCCCACATCGGTTGATCCAGAAGCATGGCGAGCAGGATGCCCAGTAGGACCGTAATCGCCAACACGCCGATAACAATGACAAGCGTTGCCTGTACCGCAGGCCAAAACGAACTGGACGAAACAAATCGGATATAGTTGTCGAAACCCACCCATCCGAGATCTCCGCCCCGCAAGGGAAGGTATTTCTTGAAGGAAAAATACAGGGTCATCGTCAGCGGCACGAGCATCCAGCCAAGCAGCAGCACCACTGCGGGTGCCATCATCAGGCGTGCAACTGATCTGGAATGTTGAGTTGCCATTGTGCAAGACCTCTCTGTTCAGGCGTAAGGCAGCCTGCGAGAAAAACACGAATTGTGGAAGTGGGAGCAGGGGACAGAAGGTCTGCCCCCCGCTGGGAAGGTTGCCTCAGTACCCTGCGGCTTCCATCTCTTCTGCTGTGAAGGCCTGCGCTTTGGCAAGCGCCTCATCCACTGTTTGCTGCCCGGCATAAACGGCCGAGAATTCCTGACTTACCTGTGTGGCAATCCCTGCAAATTCCGGAATGGCCACGAACTGTACACCGGTATAGGGCGTCGGCTGCACACAGCAATTCTGCGGGTCAGCCATCAGGATCGATTCCAGAGTCATTTTTGCGAATGGAACTTCCTTATAGTTGTCATTCTCGTAAAGCGAGGTCCGCGCGCCCGGAGGCACATTGGCCCAACCTTCGTTTTCAGCCACCAGCTCGATGTAGTCTTTCGAGGTTGCCCATTCGATGAACTGCTTGGCTGCATCTTCTTGCTGAGTTCCCGCCGGGATCGCCAGCGCCCAAGCCCAAAGCCAATTGGCGCGCTTGTCGACGCCTTCCGAATTTGGTGCAAGTGCGAAGCCAACCTTGTCAGCTACGGTTGAGTCGTCCGGATTTGTCACAAAAGATGCGGCGACGGTGGCGTCAATCCACATACCGCACTTGCCTTGCTGGAACAAAGACAGGTTCTCGTTGAAACCGTTAGTGGCGTAGCCAGCTGGGCCGGATTCACTCATCATGTCGACGAAGAACGACAGCGCCTCTTTCCACTCGGGCTGATCGAACTGCGGCTTCCAGTTTTCATCGAACCAGCGCGCACCGAAAGAATTGCCGGTCACGGTGATAAAGGCACCACCTTCACCCCAACCTGCCTTGCCACGCAGGCAGATGCCGTTGATGTCGTTGTCACGATCGGTCATGGCAGCCGCAGCTTCACGGATGAATTGCCATGTAGGTGCTTCGGGCATTTCCAGACCGGCCTTTTCCATCAGGTCGGTGCGGTACATGATCATCGAGCTTTCGCCATAAAACGGCGCGGCGTAAAGCGTGCCATCATGGCTCAACCCGCCTGCCATCGCAGGTAGCAGATCACCAACATCATATTCATCGGACAAACCGTCCAGCGGTACCAGCCAGCCGTTCGCGCCCCAGATCGGAGTTTCGTACATGCCGATGGTCATGATATCGAACTGACCGCCCTTGGTCGTGATGTCGGTGGTCACGCGCTGACGCAGTACGTTTTCTTCAAGCGTCACCCACTCGACATCGATGCCGGTCGCTTTAGAGAAATCGTCTGTGTAGCCCTGCATCCGGATCATGTCGCCATTGTTGACGGTCGCGATCGTGATGGTTTCCGCTTGGGCTGCTGCCGTAGCGACGAAAGTCAACGCAGTCGCCGCACGAAGTGCGTTCTTCAAATACATCCCTGTCCTCCCTGAGCTTGGATGCTGTACAGAGACCCTAGTTTATAAATTGTCGCGGCGTCAATAATAACTTTACGCGCGTTAAGTTTTAGTTCACGCGGATTCTCTCAAGACAAGCCGTGCCGGAAACAGAGTTTCCGTCCGATCGTCAAATTTTCCTCCGCTTTCAATGAGTTCAAACAAGGTATCCACACTGCGCCCAGCCACGTTGTCATAATCATGCGCAGCTGTTGTCAGCGATGGGCAGGTAAATTTTGCAAAGGGGTGGTCGTCATTTGATGCGACGCGGAGTGAGCAATCTTCCTTTCGCCCAACCCGAATCCCCTGCTCATAACAGGCTGCCAGAAATCCGATCGCAAGACGGTCATTGCTGCACAAAACTGAATTCGTCCTGAGAGCACCTTTCTCCAACACTCTCAATGCACCCTGATGCCCGATCTCTTCAAACGCCCAGCCTTCACCATCGATTTTTATGACATGGGGCTCGAACCCCAGACGTTCCATAACCTCAATATATGCCTTGCGTCGCTTGTTGGCGTTTGGGTTTGCTGGCGTGCGCATTTCAAAGAAAGACGGAGGTTCACCCGTCCGGGTCATGTATTCCACGGTTTGGGAAACAAAACTGAAATTGTCCGACCCTATAAAGGCTGCACCCAAACCTTCGAGGTTGCTGTCAAACAGAACTGTTGGCACCTCGGCGCAAAATTTCTCGATGTGAGCTCGGTCCGACCCGCGCCCCAAAGGAGCAAACAGTACTCCGGCCGGCTTGAGCGACCGCAGGCTGTCGAGTATTTCGTTCTCGAGTTCCTGCTCACCGTGCGAGCTGAAAAGAGATGGACGATACCCGGCCGCAATACAGCTCTGCTCAAGGTATCTGGCCATCTCGGCGAAAAATGGATCGGCAAGATAGGGAACAACGATACCGATATTCTTGGTCAGCTTTCGGTTCTGGTTCACCGCATAGATATTTGGACGGTAATCGAACTTTTCCAATGCTTCTTCGATACGCGCCCGCGTAGAGGAACGAACGCTTTCCGGGTCGTGGAAATATTTGGAAACCGTTGGCCGAGAAATCCCGCTCAGGGCCGCGAACTCCTCCATATTTCTTATTTTTACCATACCTACCCGCTTGCGGAACTCTTTTGCTATGACCTTACATTTTCTTTACGCGCGACAATAAATCAATAGGCAGCCGTATCCGCGCGAATGGCCAGATGCGTGACACCAACGCCGACAGGCGAAAACCGCCTGATCACGTCGCGACGTTTTGGACTTGAGCCCAATATACCGACCCCCAGCGCGGCCATCCTGGCGCTCACTTCTGTTCAGACGCATTTTGCTCGTGCGCAGTGCCTGCTGCGACGTCCTTGTAGTCGTCCTGAACGCCGTAAGAAGCGAAACCGGATAGCGTTTCGGAAATCTGTTCATCGGTCAGGATCACCGGACCGAGGGTCAGGGAAAGGTAATATTGACGGGCAATGGTTTCCAGCTCGACTGCGCGCCATATGGCCTTGTCCAGGTCCTCTCCCATGGCAATGGACCCATGATTTCCAAGCAGACAGGCGGTTCGACCTTGCAGCGCTTCGATCGCCAGCTCCGACAGCTCGGGCGTGCCAAAGCGCGCATAGGGTGCGCAGCGAACATTGGGACCGCCGAAGGCCGCGACCATGTAATGCGCTGCCGGGATTTCTTTGTGTGCAATCGCCAGCGCCGTGCAATAGGTCGGATGTGCATGGACCACCGCGCCCATATCGGGGCGGGTCTTTAGAATGTCGAAGTGAAACCGCCATTCGGTCGAAGGTTTGAGCGGGCCATCCCAGGTCCCATAGTCTCCATCAAATGGCATTGAAACGATCATCTCGGGGGTCAGCTTGTCATATGGCGTCGCCGAAGGTGTGATCAGCATCCGGTTCTCGTATCGGGCCGAGATATTGCCGGATGTGCCCTGGCTAAGACCACTGGAATTCAGAAAAAGGCATTTCTCGATAATCGCCTCACGGATTCTGTGTTCCTTGTCATCCATCTTGTGCTCCTGTCCTCGCGCCACCCCGGCAGAATGGACCAGCCTTAGTTATCAGAGGTCGCACCATCAGGCGACAAGCCCAACCTTGCAATTGCATTGTCCAAAGCCAACCCGAAAACCTGCGCCTGAGGTGACAGGACCTGATCAGGCCGACGCATCAGCCCAACGGGCCCGCGTGTGATCGACGTATCAAACGGCAGCGCCACAAGGTGGCCATCGCTGATTTCATTGGCGACCACCCCCGCCGAGATGATCCAGATCGCATCGGTCTGCCGGGTATACACCCGCCCGAAAGCACCCGAGACAGTTTCCAGACGATCTTCGATTTCACCAATCCCATGTGCGATCATGAGGCGATCCACCAAGGGCCGAATTGCCGATCCTTCAGGCGGGTAAAGCACTAGCCACTCGGTAATCCGCCTGAGATCGGGGGCTTTCAGCAGCGGGTGATCCGCGCGCACGACAAAGACGACCTTCTCCTCGTAAAGCTGGGTAAAGGAAATGCCCTGCATAGTTTCAGGGCGACCCAAACGCCCGATAACAAGCTCCAGATCTCCTAGACGAAGACGCTCCATCAAATGGCCATGTGGACCGTCGAAAACGCTCAGTCGGGCATTGCCCGCAAGTTCGGAAAACTCGGCGGCAACGGCTGGCATCAAACGGGCCGCAACCGAAGGCAGCACCCCGACCCGAAGGCTGGCCCTGCCCCGCGCCTCGATCTGTTCCACACCAGAAAAACCTTGCTGCAAAGCGGCCAGCGACATTTCGGCGAAATGCAGAAACACTTCACCCTGCCGCGTCAGAGAAACACCGGACCGGTTACGGGACAACAGCACAGTGCCCAGAATATCCTCAAGCTCCTTAAGTGTCTTGGATATCGCCGGTTGCGTGAGAAACAGCTTCTCTGCCGCAACTTTCAGGCTTTTCTCGCGACATATCTCAATAAAACATTGAATATGCCTAACTTTGATGCGGCGATCTATCATTACTTTCCAATTCCGGCAACTAAGTCCAAGCAGAACTCATTTTACATATCGAGATATGGCGTTCAATTATTAGATACGCGAAATCAGGAGAGCCAACATGCGCGTTCAGGTCGCGATCATCGGCGGTGGACCCTCAGGTCTTTTGCTCAGCCAGTTGTTGCACCGCAAGGGCATAGACACCATCGTGTTAGAGCGCAAAACCAGGGAATATGTTCTGGGCCGCATTCGCGCTGGCATTCTGGAAACCGGTTTTGTGGAACTGATGCGCGAAGCCGGTGTGGCAGAGCGGATGGACAAGGAATGCTTTGTCCATGACGGCACAGTGATCTCGTATGGCGATATCGAATTCGGCATCAACTTTAAAAAGCTGACAGGCAGTCATGTGGTTGTTTACGGACAAACTGAAGTAACCCGCGACCTGTATGATGCGCGCGAGGCAATGGGCGGTAAGATCGTTTTCAACGCCGATGATGTTCAGATTCACGGGGCTGACAGTGATGCACCCTATGTGACGTATCAAGCAGATGAGACCGGACACCGGATTGATTGCGATTTTGTCGCCGGTTGCGACGGATTTCATGGGGTGTCGCGTCAAACCATCCCGCTGACCGTGCGCCGGGAATATGAAAAGGTCTATCCGTTTGGCTGGCTGGGCGTTTTGTCCGAAACACCCCCGGTCCATAACGAACTGATATATGCCGGATCGGAACGCGGTTTTGCGCTTTGTTCCATGCGCAATGAGAACCTCAGCCGATACTACATTCAATGCTCGCTGTCTGACAGTGCCGATGACTGGACTGATCAAGCCTTCTGGCAGGAGCTGAAACGCAGGATCCCCGCGCAATATGCCGAGACACTGATTACCGGGCCATCGGTCGAAAAATCAATTGCGGCGCTGCGGTCTTTCGTGACCGAACCAATGCGCTGGGGCCGTTTGTTCCTGTGTGGGGATGCCGCGCATATCGTGCCCCCCACAGGGGCCAAGGGGCTTAACACGGCGGCAAGCGACATCCACTATCTGCACAACGCACTGCTGCAATTCTATGAAGACCGCGACAGCGAAGGCATCGACCGCTATTCCGAAAAAGCGCTGGCCCGGATCTGGAAGGCCGAGCGGTTCAGCTGGTCCACGACCAATCTGTTGCACCGTTTTCCGGAACAGAACGGCTTTGACCTGAAAATGCAGAAGGCTGACATTGATTTCCTGCGCGAAAACAAAGAGGCCCAATCTGTGTTTGCACAAAACTACGTCGGGCTGCCCTACTGATGCAGATTGCGGCGCTGGATAACATTCACCTGCATTGGCGTGAGGATGGCGATCCAGATGGCACGCCTGTGGTGTTTGCCAACTCGCTGGGAACTGACCTGCGCCTTTGGGACAAGGTTGTGCCCTTGCTGCCCAAGGGCCTGCGCCTGATCCGGTTCGATCTGCGTGGTCACGGCCTGTCGGAATGCCCTCAGGCGCTTTACAGCATGGCTGAGCTGGCGGATGACGCCGAGGCTTTGCTTGACCATATCGGGGTTCGCGACACGGTGTTTGTCGGCCTGTCGATTGGCGGCATGATCGGTCAGGCGCTGGCTTCGCGCAGACCGGACCAGATCCGCGCCCTTGTTCTGTCCAACACCGCCACGAAAATGGGGACGGCGCAGATGTGGCATGACCGGATGGGCGCGATCCGGTCGTCCGGCATCGAGCCTGTGGCAGACGCAATTCTGGACCGTTGGTTTGCGGCGGGTTTCAGGGCAACCGATAACGTGCTGCTTTGGCGCAACATGCTGGTACGTACACCTGTTTCTGGGTACCTGGGATGCTGCAACGCGATTGCAGATGCTGATCTTGAACCCATGACCCGGGCGCTGCGATTGCCGGTTCTGGCCATTGCCGGATCAGATGACCGCGCTTGCCCGCCCGAACTGGTCCGGCAGACCTGTGCTATGATCCCCGGGGCGCGCTATGCCGAAATACCCAACACCGGGCACCTGCCATGTGTGGAAGCCCCCGCCACCTATGCTGAACACTTGTCCGCCTTCCTGATGGAGAACCGCAATGAGTGACAAATACGAGTCCGGTATGCGAGTGCGGCGCAGAATTCTGGGCGATGCCCATGTGAATCGCGCCGAAGACGCCAAGTCTGATTTGGACGGTCCATTTCAGACGCTTATCACCGAAGGCGCGTGGGGCACCGTCTGGGCCTCGGACGGGATCAGCGACCGTGAGAGATCCATGCTGACGCTGGCTTTGCTGGCTGCGTTGGGCAATTTCGAAGAAATCCCGATGCACATCCGCGCCACAGCCCGTACCGGCGCCAGTAAGCAGGATGTGCTTGAAGCGTTTCAGCACGTCGCAATTTACGCGGGCGTGCCACGCGCCAATCAGGCCCTCAAACTGGCAAAACAGACCTATGATGAAATGGAACAGGGCTGAATGGGAAACGCGCAGAAACCCCAGTCAGAGAAAAAGGAAGTGTGATCCGACAATGTTGAAACAAGGTGAATTCTACCAGCGTGACCGCGAGTGGCACCCACCTGCGCTGACACCCGACTACAAGACCAGCGTGACCCGTTCACCGCAATATTCGCTGATCTCGCTGCAAAACTCGATCAGTGAGGTCACCGGCCCGGTTTTTGGCCACAACGATGTTGATCCTCTGGATAACGACCTGATCTCGAACTATGCGCAGCCCGGTGAAAGCCCGATTGGCGAGCGTATCATTCTGCACGGCAGGGTGCTGGATGAAAACGGACGTCCGGTGCCAAATACGTTGGTGGAAATCTGGCAGGCGAATGCGGGTGGGCGCTATCGACACAAGAAAGATACCTATCTGGCACCGATCGATCCCAATTTCGGTGGTTGCGGCCGCATCCTGACAGATGAAAACGGTTATTATTTCTTCCGCACCGTGAAACCCGGTGCCTACCCCTGGCGCAATTGGGTGAACAGCTGGCGTCCCGCCCATATCCACATGTCGATATTCGGAACAGGTTTTGCACAGCGCCTGATCACACAATGCTATTTCGAAGGTGACCCGTTGATCGACAGGTGCCCGATCGTGAAAACTATTCCTGACGCCGATGCGATCAGCCGCCTGATTTCGCGGCTCGATATGAATTCAACGATCCCTCTGGATACCATCGCCTATAAATTTGACGTGGTCTTGCGCGGTCGGCGCTCGACCCTGTTTGAAAACCGTTTGGAGGGGAACTGAAGATGCAACAGCTGAATTATCTGAAGGAAACCCCCTCGCAAACAGCCGGGCCTTACGTCCATATCGGTCTGGCACCCGGGGCTGCCGGATTTGAAATCTACAGGCAGGAATTGGGCTGGGACATAGCCGGACCAAATGCTGAGGGTGAGCGTATTCGGGTCGAAGGACTGGTCGTGGATGGGGCAGGATCTCCCATCAAGGATGTTCTGCTTGAAGCTTGGCAAGCAAATGCCAAGGGCGTCTATGCCCATCCTGAGGGCGGCGGCGATGTCGAAGACGGCTTTCGCGGCTGGGGACGCGTCATTACCAACTTTGAAACCGGCGAATGGGCGTTCGACACTGTCAAACCCGGTCCGACACCGGGGCGAAACGTGGGCCAGCAAGCACCTCATATAAACCTTTGGGTTGTTGCCCGGGGCATCAATGTCGGCCTGAATACGCGTATCTATTTCGAGGACGAGGAAGAGGCCAACAGCAAGGACCCGGTCCTTAATCTCATCGAATGGGAACGCCGCCGCGCAACGCTGCTGGCCAAACGCACCAATCGGGACGGTCAAGTTGTCTATCGCTTCGATATCAAGATACAAGGCGAAGATGAGACCGTCTTTTTTGATATCTGATTACTTGGTGCTGCCTTGCCAAGGCGGCACTTAATTCAGGAAGTCACCATGACCAAACCCTGCATCATTTGCGTGGCCATCACTGGTTCCCTGCCCACCAAAAAGAACAACCCCGCGGTGCCGATCTCGGTTGCTGAACAGGTCGAAAGCACGCAAGAGGCGTTCGAGGCTGGGGCCAGCATTGTCCACGCCCATGTTCGCAACGATGATCAGTCACCCAGCAGCGACCCCGAGAAATTCGCCCTCCTCAAAGAGGGTTTGCAAAAACACTGCCCCGGAATGATTATCCAGTTCTCTACCGGTGGGCGGTCAGGCGCCGGTCAGGCAAGGGGCGGAATGCTGCCCCTGTCACCTGACATGGCTTCGCTGTCTGTTGGGTCGAACAACTTTCCCACCCGGGTTTATGAAAATCCACCCGACCTGGTGGACTGGCTATCAGCCGAGATGCAAAAATACAAAGTTACACCCGAGATCGAGGCGTTTGACCTGTCCCACATCCTGCAAGCGATCAGATTGCACAAGGAAGGCAAGCTGTATGGCAAGCTGTATGTTCAATTTGTCATGGGTGTCAAAAACGCGATGCCGGTCGACAGGGCCGTGTTCGACTTCTACGTAAAATCCATGCAGGATCGCGCACCGGATGCCGAATGGTGTGCCGCCGGGATCGGTCCAAACCAGATTGTGGTAAATGAATGGGCCATTGCTGCGGGCGGACACACGCGGACAGGTTTGGAAGACAATGTCCGGCTGGATCGGAATACACTAGCGCCTTCGAACGCTGCGCTGGTCAATCGCGTGACCGAGCTATGCGCAAAGCACGAACGTCCGGTCGCCACCTGGCAACAGGCCCGCGAGATTTTGGCTCTTTGAGCGCAGGGAGGAATGGTGCCATGACGATTGATATCCGCTCGCTTCATTTCAAAGGCCACACATAAGATGGAACAGCTTTCCACTCATCCCTGGCTCAGCGGGTTGTTTGAGGACCCACAGACCTCAGAGTTGCTGGGTGCAGAGGCTCAGCTGAGACACATGCTGGCCGTCGAGGCCGCATATTCAGAGGCTTTGGCGGCGGTCGGCACCGTACCACAAGAGGTGGCGGAAACCGCGGCAAAACTCATCCGACAACACCGCCCCGACATGCAGGCGCTGCGCGACGGGACGGCATCGGATGGCGTGGTGGTGCCCGCGCTGGTGCGGTCGCTCAAAGCGGCATTGCCTGAACATTGCCACGTCGCGCTGCATAAAGGGATGACGTCGCAGGATGTTGTCGACACCGCTCTGGTTTTGTCAATCAGGGACATTCTGGAGGTGTTTTCGGCCCGTCTTTCAGACCTGATCGATGCGCTTGTGGCGTTGGAACAGGCATATGGCGAACACGTGATGATGGGGCGAACCCGAATGCAGGCGGCATTGCAGATTTCAGTTGCCACGCGCCTGCGAAACTGGCGGTTGCCATTGGCCGATCACCAGAAACGCCTGACCCAGTTGCAGCCCAGATTGCTTGTGCTGCAACTTGGCGGTGCCGTTGGGGATCGCACCGCGATGCACGGATCCGGACAGGTAATCGCAGATCATGTGGCCCGTGGGCTTGGCCTGGCCAGCTGCGATGCAAACTGGCATGCCCGCCGGGACAATCTTGCAGAATTTGCCTCATGGCTTTCATTGATAACCGGATCGTTGGGAAAGATCGGTCAGGACGTGTCGCTCATGGCCCAGCAGGGGGTGGACGAGGTTTCGCTGACAGGTGGCGGCGGTTCTTCGGCGATGCCTCACAAGCGCAACCCGGTCCGCGCGGAACTGCTGGTCGCACTTGCTCGTTTCAACGCAACCCAACTGTCGGGCATGCATCAGGCGCTGGTGCACGAGCAGGAACGTTCCGGCGTTGCCTGGACGCTGGAATGGATGATCCTGCCCCAGATGATCCTGACAACGGGGCAGGCTCTGATCAGCTGTGGTACGTTAGTGCAGCAGATCGAACGGATAGGCATGGTTGAGTGACTGCACGGGCCTCTGAGCCCGACGTTACTCAGGCGCGACGCTGACTTGGCGTCGCAGGTTCTGTCACTTGTTTCGCATCGTGTTTCCTCCGTTTTTCCAATCACAACGACGGGCCACTTCAGTAGCGAAGGATCAGTGACGGTGCGGGCAACCTATAGTCATCGAAGTCATCGAAGAACCGAGAACAGGCGGCGTTCCTGATCAAGGTGATGGCCGAGGATCGCCCTGACGATCTGTCGCTGGCCTATTTCACGGCCAAGGAAGTCAGCCTACGTTGGATGGAACATATCGGAATTTCGTTGAAGCGGATATCAGGACAGTTGCCATTTTGGAGTACCGGAGTATGTCAGATGTCGCCGACAATATTGATGCGGCCCACGCGTTATGCAAGCGACGCAATCCCGTCACTCCACACAGCTTTTTGGTAAACAGTAGGAAAAAACGTCCGCTCCCAAGGGCCAATCACTCATCAAAAGCTTGAAACTGATCTGCGGCGATTACTGTCTTTGCCCGACCTATGACGCCTTCAAATTTTGGCGCAGGCTTCCGCTCGGTTATCAGGAAGTCACTTGCCGAAAGAGCCGGAAGACGCAAGGCCGGTTTGGGTTCGGATGCCTGGAACTTGGTCGAGTCCACTGCCATGAAACATCGTTCGCTGATCGCCTTCATTGCGACCGCAATATCGACTTCGCATTGTTCGAACACCAAAAAACCCTGTTTCGGATCCACACGTGACGCCGACAGGATTGAGTACTCCACCGACATATTTGCAATAACGTCAAAGGCCGCGCGGTCGAACGCTGCCCCGTCATGATTTCGAAGCTGTGTGCCTGCCATAAAGACCCGGTTGCCGTTCCCCATGGCCAAAGTTGTTGCGATGAACGCTGAATTCGTCACCACGGTAAGATCTCTGCGCGCCTTGAGGGCTTGGGCCACAAAACCTGACGTAGATCCCGTATCGATAGCAATGGACGCGTTATCTGGCACAAGGTTCAATATTGACTTGGCAATGGCGACTTTCGCTGCGCGGTTGGTTGTCATACGCGCTATGAAAGGGGGATCCAGAACCTTTTGGGTGCTGATCAACGCGCCGTGAACCTTGTCGATTTGCCCCGCATCCACCAACGGCTTTACAATTCGACGAATTGTCTGATCGGAAACGTTAAGCCTCTGCGCCAGGTCCGTGACCGAGATTCGGCCATGCATGTTAACCGCGCTCAGGATGTCCTTTTCGTATTTTGACATTCAGTCACTCGGATGTTGGACTTTAACAGGATAAATTGTAGCTACACCCTTAAATCAACAGATTTCAACACTCTTGTTTAATTTTTGTTGATTTATATTGGCCGATACGGTGATCTGGCACCCAATTTGTCGACAGGGGCGAGGCCATGACAACCCATTCTGCAAAACACCTTATTATTGGCGGCGGCATCATCGGATGCTCAATCGCTTATCATCTGGCCCAGGCAGGTGAGACGGATGTCGTCCTTCTGGAAAAGGCATCTCTGACAGAGGGGGCAACGTGGCATGCCGCCGGGCTGGTTGGGCAATTGCGATCTTCCCGCAATACAACCCGGATGCTGAAACGGTCAGTCGCGCTCTACGACCGGCTGGCCGACGAGACCGGTATGGAATTCGACTGGAAGAAAGTCGGCAGCTTGCGGCTGGCGGCAACCAAGGAACGGTTGCTGGAGGCAAAACGCTTGGCAACGATGGCACGCAGTTTTGACCTGGAGATGGAAATCATCTCACCAGCCGAAGCGAAAGCCCTGTTTCCCTATATCGATGCCGACGGGTTAGAGGGGGCCGCCTTTATTCCCTCGGACGGTCATGTCGACCCCGCTGGCCTGTGTCTGGCGATTGCAGCCGGTGCGCGTAACCACGGCGCACAGATCAGGCAGGGGGTGAAGGTTGAGGATTTCGAAATCCGCAATGGTCGCATAACCAAAGTGATAACAACCAACGGCGACTATGAGGCGGAAACCGTTGTGCTGGCCTCGGGCATGTGGAGCCGTGAACTGGCGGCAAAACTGGGCGTCGTGGTGCCAGCCTGCGCTGTCGAGCACCAATATGTCGTAACAGAACCATTGCCAGAGCCGGAATTGGTCAAGGGCCTGCCCACACTGCGCGACCCCGAGCGTCTGGTCTATTACAAGCCCGATGCTGGCGGGCGTCTGGTCATCGGAGGTTACGAAGACGACACATTGCCATTTGGAGAACGGGGTATTCCCGGAGAGTTTGTGCGCCAGTTGCTGCCTGACAATCTTGACCGTTTCGCGCCGCTGGCTGAACTTGCCGGTGTCGTCACCCCTGTCGTGAACCAGGTCGGAATCCGGCAAATCATCAATGGACCGATCCCCTATTCCGCCGATGGTGATTTTGTCATGGGCTGGGCCCCTGAGATCAAGAACCTGATGCTTTCGACCGGGTTCCTCTACGGCATTGCGGCTGGCGGGGGCGCGGGGGAAATGATCGCCGAATGGATTCTGAACGGGCGCCCAAGCCTGGATCTTTGGCCATTGGACGTGCGGCGGTTCAGCCCACATCATGCGACCAAGGCCTTTATGTATCCCCGAGCCGTCGAACATTACGCACATCACTACAAGATGCGCTATCCGGGCCAGGAGGCCGAGACCGCACGTAATTTGCGCTTGTCTCCACTATATAACCGATTGAAAGAACACGGGGCGGTTTATGGATCGAAGAACGGGTGGGAACGGCCTTTGTGGTTTGCCCCAGCTGGGGTCGCCCCAGTGGATCAGCTCGATTTCCTCAATCCCGGTTGGCATGTCTTCGCGGCCGAAGAACACCGCGCTGCCCGCGAAAGTGTCGTTCTGATCGACCAGTCGAGCTTTTCCAAGTTCGAGCTGATCGGCTCTGGCGCGTTGGATGTGTTGCAACACCTGGCGGTCTCAAACATGGACAAGCCGGATGGCAGCGTAATCTATACCCAACTTTGTAACGACAAAGGCGGCGTCGAGGCGGATGTCACCATCACCCGCCTGGGGCGCGACCATTTCTATATCGTGACCGGTGCCGGATTCGGGGTGCACGATTCCGACTGGATCCGACGTCATCTACCGGAAGACGGATCAGCACATTTAATCGAGTTTACCTCTTCCCGGGCCGTGATCAACATCTGCGGACCAAAAGCGCGCGACGTCCTGCAGGCGGTAACCGAAGAGGATATCTCAAACGCTGCGTTTCCCTTTGCAACAGCGCGCGACATTACAGTCGGAGCAGCAAGAGTGCGTGCGGTGCGCATAGGCTATACCGGCGAGTTGGGCTGGGAACTGCACATCCCAACCGAATTTGCACTTCATGTCTATGATCAGCTTTGGAAGGTCGGGCAGGCCCATGGCATCCGCGATATCGGCTACCGGGCCATTGACTCGCTGCGCCTGGAAAAGGGGTATCTTTATTGGAGCACCGACATCACTCCGGACTATACACCTGTAGAAGCGGGCCTGGGCTCTCGCGTCCACCTGAAATCGAAGGAAAGTTTCATAGGGCGCGATGTGCTGGAGGACCAGAAATCCAATGGCACGGCACAGATACTCTGTACCTTCGTGACCGAAGAAAAACTGCCGATGACCGGGGGGGAAACCATCCTGCACAATGGCGTAACCGTTTCGCGCGCCAGCAGCGGTGGTTATGGGTACCATGTCGGGAAAACGGTCATCTACGGCTATCTTCCGGTGGCGATGACGGACCAGACGGAATTCGAACTCGAACTGTTCGGTGACCGCAAACAAATCTGCCGGGTGGACGGGCCTCTGTTCGACCCGGCCAATGAACGGCTAAAAGCCTGAGGGGGAGGGCAGAAAATGACTGACGGAAACACTGACCGTGTCCTGAGTGAACTTCGCAACCTGAAAGGCTTTGAAGACACCTCAGCACAAAACAGCGAAATCAAGCGGCTGGGTGGGTTGACCAACCTGGTCTACAGAGTGGAAACCTGCGGACACACCATGATCGTTCGCATCCCCGGAGACGGCACCGCGGATTATATCGATCGTGGCGTTGAGATTCACAATGCCAAGGTCGCAGCCGAAGCTGGTATCGGTCCCGCTGTGCTTTGGGCGGATGCAGATACCGGTGTGATGATCAGTGACTGCGTTGACGATATCGTCACCATGACACCCGAGCTTTTCGCAACGCGCACCGGAGCGGCCGCGCGTGCCGGGCATGCCCTGCGGCAACTACACGAGTCACCCCGCCCTTTCGAGTTCCGGTTCGAACTTTTTTCGATGATCGATGAATATCTGAAAGTCCTGGCAACAAAGGATATTTCCCTGCCCGAAGGCTATACTGAAATTGTCGCCGAAGCGGCACCGATCAAACAGCTGCTGCAGGACAAGCCGGGCGCGCTGGTTCCCAGCCATTGCGATCCGCTTTGCGAGAACTTTCTCGACAACGGTGACCGTATGTGGATCGTGGATTTCGAATATTCCGGGATGAATGATGCCCTTTGGGACCTCGGCGATTTATCAGTCGAAGCCGGGCTGACCGAGAAGCAGGAAATCGAGATGCTGACGTCCTATTTTGGCGCGGCACCAACAGCGGCTCAATTCGGGCGAATGGTGATCTACAAGGCGATGTGCGATCTTCTGTGGACACTCTGGGGCTTGATCCAACATGCCGATGATAACCCGGCCGAAGATTTCTGGGCCTATGCTACGGGTCGCTTCGACAGGTGCAAGGCACTGATGTTCAATCCTGCTTTCGGAGCCCATGTTCAGGCAGTTGCGAACGAATAATGCAGATGGATAAGTTGCAATCTCTTGATGAATGACTGGCATGTGGAAATGAAAAATGGTTCGGACAAATGGGATTCGAACAGGTTTCACGATAGGCTCTTTGAGGGGCAGCGACGTCCCCAAAACGGCGGTTAAAATGCTGTGCTGTTCTACCTGAGGCACAGTTTCCTGTCGTGATCGAACAGATATCATAGCTGAATGCGGTCCGAGAGTTGATTTGGCGACCTCAACACACGGGTTGCGATTATTCACCGTTGGTCTTCGCACGGGGCACATTTGAAGGAACGCTAAGTGCAGAATTCCTGGCGCTTGGGCGAAACGTATATCAACGCGACAGGTACGCGGGCGTTTCTACATCCATTCTTGAATGAAGGCGTCAAAATCACTGATTTCCTTCTGTGCACGCGGTGAAGAAAGTCGACCGCAACAAGGTCCCTTGTCAGATCTGAGTCTGTCATAGCGGCAGGCTGATTTGGTTACCTTCCTCACACGTGTTCGCCAAGACAACGCCTCTCATTCAGAAACTTGTAGCGACACGAAGGTCCGAACCAAATTTGCTTTTCAGGGTCAAAAACGCTTTTAGTAGAAACTTAGCCAATGATAACCGTACCGGTTATGAAGTTCGCCTAGGTAAGCGAATCGCTGTCCCCTTCGGACACTGGTACAGGATTTGCTGAAACAAGGCCTCTGAGAGCTGTCGAGCTCTACCACTAGAGAAGAAATGATGGATCAGAAAAATCACCCGTCTCAACTGGGGAAAGCAATTCGACGCCGCCGGAAAGCGCTTGGCAAAACACTTGTCGAAGTTGCGGATGAAGCTGATTTGACGACAGGGTTCATATCGCAGGTTGAACGCGGCATCAGTGCCCCGTCCCTGTCTTCGCTTATGGCAATTGCTGCATCTTTGAAGACCAGCATTGAACAGCTAGTCAGCGTTCCCGAGGAGTACACCGAATACGTTCGCAAAGATCGACGTCAAACCTATGCTTTGGGAGTCAACGGGCGGTTCTATGAGAAGTTGGGTCCGGGGTTTTCGGGCGCGCTTTTGTATCCTTGTATTGTACATCGCCCCGCGGGTCACATGTCCGAGAAGATGTGTCACGAAGGCGAGACCTTTTGTTATCTGATTTCGGGTCAGTTGGAATATCATCTGGGTGACGAAGTCCACATCATGTCGAGCGGTGACACGATACATCACGACGCGTCCAAGCCGCATTATTCGATCGTTCTAGGAGATACCGAAGCGGTTGAATTGTGGGTGGACACGACGCCGATCAAAAATACGTCCAAGTAATCGCACCGGCTGAACAGCTCACCGAAAGTTCTCCAAATTCTATCGCGGGGCCGCACTTGAAAGTGCTGCCCCGAACGTCGTGGCGTGCCCTAAAATTCTCAATCAATGCTCCTGTGGGCGCAATATGCAATTTACGTATTACTAAAAAAAGGTTTAGCAGTAATGAAATTAATATATACCACTTTCACGCGATGGAGAATCGCTTTGGGAGGAACTCATCAATGAAACGTAATTTGATGGCAGCGACTGCCGTCGTGGCCGCTGCAATGGCCCTACCTTTGTTTGCACAAGAGCGTGGTGGTATTCTGAATTTCGCCAGATATGACGGATCAAACCTGATTGACCCTATTTATGCCGATCGAAACCCTGACATCTGGATGGTTGGCAGCCTTTTCGACACGCTTTTGCGCCCCAGTGAAGATGGGAACTCTGTCATCCCAGGACTGGCCGAAGAATACAGTATCTCCGACGATGGACAGTCTGTATCGCTTACCTTGCGCAGCGACGTCTCGTTTTCGGATGGAACACCTTTGACCGGAGAAGACGTTGTCTTTTCGCTGGATCGCGCCCGCAATCCTGATCTGAGCCCATGGGCTGGGCTTCTCGGATCCATCGACAATGTAAGCGCGGAAGGAAACGTCATCTCGATCAGCCTGAAAGCGGCTGACCCGACAATCCTCTCTATGCTTGCCACTTTCACAACCGGCATTGTCTCCAAAGCCGTCTTTGAGGCGGCCGAAGGTTCCACTGACCAGGAAAAGTCCGCCGCAATCTTTGCAGCCAAAGGCCCCGGTGTCGGGTCCGGCCCTTTCTATCTGTGTGGATTTGAGCAGGGAACTTCCATGGAGTTCTGTGCCAACAAGAATTACTGGCGCATAGGGTCCGACGGCAAAGCGCTGCCCTACCTGGACGGTGTGCATTTCGAGATCATACCCGATGACGCAACTCGGATTCTGAAGCTTCAGGCCGGTGAGGTGGATGCCGCCGAGTTCATTCCCTTTTCACGTGTGCCGGAGCTTGAAGCAGACCAAGCGATCAACATGAACCTCTATCCGTCCACACGGATCATATATTCGCCGATCAACACGCGTGAAACCCGTGCTGACGGATCGCCTAACCCGTTGTCAGACGTTCGGGTTCGGCAGGCACTCAACTATGCCACCAACAAAGAGGCACTGATCGGGCTTGTGCTGCAAGGCGCCGGCAAGCCAATGACGTCGCCTTTGATGGCGGCGGCGACCCAGCTTTCCGCAAATCTTGATCCGTTGTATGCCTACGACCTTGACAAGGCGAAAGCTCTGATCGCCGAGGCCGGCGTAGCGCCAGGAACCGAAATCACCTTTACGACTTTGGCTGGCTCTGCGGATGACAGCACAATATTTGCGGCTCTTCAGCAAATGTGGGCTCCGTTGGGGATAAACCTGTCAGTCGAACAGGTGGATGGACCGACTCGTGGCGCCAAAAACCGCTCGGGTGAGTTTGACATCCACACCTATGGCTGGGTGAACGACGTAAACGACCCCAGCCAGGTCGTGGGCTGGTTGGGTCATACACCTACGGCCAATGCGGTCGGTACTGGTTGGGAAAACGCGGAGTTCAACGCTCTGTTTGAAGCTTCGGCAACCGAAATCGACGCCGAAAAAAGAGCGGCCCAGTATGCTGAAATGCAGGAAATATATGCAGATGCTGCTCCCTTGCTTTTCATGTATGAGACGCCTTTTGCGGTGGCCGTTTCGACCAGCGTGGACGGATACGTTCAGACACCACTGGGAAACAACGTCTTCGATCAGGCGACCGTCAGCCGCTGATCGCTTATATGCCGCCGGCAGTACCTGCCGGCGGTTCTTTTGACGGAGGCCTTGATGGCAACCCTTCAATACACGTTCAAACGCTTGCTGTTGATGATCCCCACATTCATCCTCGTGATGATCATTATCTTTGTTCTGGTTCGTCTCCTGCCGGGGGACCCGGCCATCGCCATCGCAGGAGATCGGGCATCGGATGCGGATCTTGCTGCTATCCGCGAACGGTTGGGACTGAACGAGCCGCTTTTGGTACAGTTCTGGCTGTTTCTGACAAATACGCTGCAAGGCGATTTGGGCCGGTCAATCCTGATGCGCGCACCGGTAACTGAAGTCATCATCAACCGTCTTCCGACCACGGCTTTTCTGACGATCTATGCTGTCCTCATGTCTTTGTTGATTGCAGGACCACTGGCGTTTGTTGCAGCTCTGAACCGCGGACGGTGGCCTGACGCAGTGATCCGCACGGTTTTCCAGGTGGGGCTGTCGATGCCTGTGTTTTACATCGGTCTGATTCTGCTGACCTTTCTTGCCGCACAGCTCAGGTGGTTTCCAGTCGGCGGCTACGGCGACACCTTTGGCGACAGGCTTTATCACCTGTTCCTGCCTGCCGTAGCGGTGGCGTTATATACGTCGGCGATCATCATGCGAAATCTGCGTGCTGCCATCATCGAGGTTCTGGATGCTGAATACGTTCAGTTTGCCCGAGCCAAGGGTTTGCCTGACAGGCTGATTTTGGGACGCCATGCGCTGCGTAACGCGCTGATTTCGACCGTTACACTTTTGGGTCTGTCCATCGGCAACCTCATGAGCGGAACACTGGTTACCGAAACAGTTTTTGCCGTGCCTGGTGTCGGACGTTTGATGCTTGAGGCGATTTTCGCGCGCGACTACCCGCTTATCCAGGGATTGACGCTGACCTTTGCGGTTCTGGTCTCGGTCGTATTCCTGCTTACGGACCTGTTTCAAAGCTCGTTGGACCCGAGGATGCGATTGACATGACCAACACTGCCACTTCTCCTGTTGGGGCGGGTGAGCCGCCAAGGACGCGCATGCCAGCGGCGCTGCGAAAACCGGGTTTCATAATAGGCCTTTGCATCATTGGAATGTCGACTTTGCTTGCGATCATGCCAAATGCTTTCGCCCCCTATGATCCCAATTTCATTGATTACACCGCGGTTCGCCAGCCACCAAGCTGGGCCCATCCCTTCGGCACCGACCTGCTGGGGCGCGACAGTCTGAGCCGCGTTATTTCAGCCTATTCGGTAAACATGCAGATGGCAGTCCTTGCCACAGTCTTTGCCCTGATCATTGGCGTCGTGGTTGGCGCGCTTGTCGGCTACTACCGCGGAATTGCCGATATGATCTTCGGGCGTGTCGTAGACGCGATCATCACGTTCCCAATTCTGGTTCTTGTTATCGCGGTCGTCGCCGTGCTTGGGCCTGGTTTGGTCAATATGTACATTGCGATAACGGTTGTTGGTTGGGTCTACTATGCCCGGTTAATGCGGGCCGAGGTCATCGCGCAGATGGGAAACGACTATGCTGCTGCTGGCATCGTCATGGGATACTCTGACAGGCGCATTATCTTTCGCCACCTTCTGCCGAACGCGATCACGCCGGTTATCGTTTACTGGATGACGGATATGGCACTGGCAATTCTGCTGGGTTCGTCGCTGGGTTATCTGGGTCTTGGCGCACAGCCACCGCAGGCGGAATGGGGTGTCCTGATCGCGGAAGGACGCAATTTTATCACAACGGCCTGGTGGTTGAGCCTGATGCCCGGGATCGCGATCGTTATCACAGGTCTTGGACTTTCCCTTATTGGCGATGGGTTAGCAGACCTGCTCAGGCCACGTGGGTAAGGAGTTGACAATGACAGGCAATCAGCAACCTATCCTCGAAGTCAAAAACCTGAGTACAACCTTCTGGAGGGAAGGGACCCCTCTGCCAGCTGTGCGAGACGTAAGTTTTTCCGTTCGACGTGGCGAAGTGCTGGGATTGGTCGGTGAAAGCGGTTCTGGCAAGAGTGTCACTTTGCGTTCGGTTCTGGGACTGTCGCGGCGCTATGGTGAAGTCACAGGAGTTGTGAATTGGCAGGGGCAAAACCTTGTTCCGCTTTCCGAACGAAAACTGAGGCGCATTCGCGGTGGCGAAATTGCGATGATCTTTCAAGAGCCGATGACATCGCTTAACCCGTTGTTGACGGTTGGCATGCAGCTGACCGAGACGTTGAAAGCGCATACCGACCTCAGTCGCGCAGCGCGCCGTGATCGGGCGGTTGAGATGCTGGATCATGTAGGGATTCCATCTGCTGCGTCACGTTTGGACGAATACCCACATCAGTTTTCTGGTGGTATGCGGCAGCGCGTTATGATCGCGATTGCTCTGGCAGCAAATCCGAAACTGTTGCTTGCCGATGAACCAACCACCGCATTGGACGTAACAATTCAGGCACAGATTCTTGATCTGATCTTGTCCTTGGCCGATGAGCTTCAAATGGGCGTGGTTCTTGTCACGCATGATTTAGGTGTGGTCGCTCAGACCTGTGAATCCTTGGCGGTCATGTATGCCGGGCGGGTGGTTGAACAGGGGGCTGTGCGTCAGGTTTTGAACGCACCACGCCACCCTTATACCGTAGGGCTGATGCGGTCTGTCCCTCAGAATGTGCCGCCGCGTACACCACTCTATTCGGTGCCGGGCACGCCTCCGAGTCTTGAGAAGTTGCCGGTCGGATGCGCCTTTGCCCCAAGGTGTCAGAGCACCATCGACGCGTGCCTGAACGCGCGTCCGCCTTTGTCGGCGATATCCGAAGGCCGTCATGTGGCGTGCTTCAATCATGTGCCCGCAGCTCAGGGAGACGTCGCATGACAGATACGGTCATGGAGATAAATGATGTGGGTCTTCAATTTCATTTGTCACGGTCGGTTCTTGACCTGATCAGCCAGCGACCCGGGCGGGTTGTCAACGCGCTGAACGGTGTTAGCCTCGAGCTCAAGCGAGGAGAAACGCTGGGAGTTGTCGGTGAGTCCGGCTGCGGTAAGTCCACACTTGCACGTTGCATAGTTAGGCTCCACCAGCCTCAGACCGGCAGTATCCGTTTCACTGGAAATGATATCTTTGACCCAAAATATCGTAACGAGCGCGATTATAATCGTCGCGTTCAAATGATGTTTCAGGATCCTTATTCGTCCCTGAACCCCCGCATGACGACTGGTCAGATTCTGTCCGAGGCTCTTAGTGTTCACAAGATGCGCCCCGAGAGTGAAATCCCCTCGCGCGTTATGGAACTGTTGGATCTGGTACGCCTGCCACAGGACGCCGCAAACAAATTACCGCACGAGTTTTCGGGGGGCCAGAGGCAACGAATTGCGATCGCTCGCGCACTGGCAGTCGAGCCGGAAGTTTTGATTGCCGACGAACTGGTTTCCGCGCTGGACGTTTCAGTACAGGCACAAGTGGTCAATCTTCTGCTTGAATTGCAGGACAAACTGAACCTCACAATTCTGTTCGTCGCACACGACTTGCGACTTGTACGTCACGTGTCGAACCGGGTGGCTGTGATTTATCTGGGCCGGATTGTGGAGATCGGCGACAGTGAAACCTTGTTCTCCGATCCCTCACATCCTTACTCCCAAGCTCTGCTCAGCGCCGCGCCTTCGCTTGATCCGGATGACAAGGGGAACGTCATTCGACTGGAAGGTGAATTGCCATCACCTATGAACGTACCGCCCGGATGCCCGTTCCACGTGCGCTGTCGCTTTGCCACAAGCCTGTGTCAGCGCGACGTTCCCGCACTCAGACAATTTGGGGGTTTTGGAGAAGTCGCCTGCCACCACGCGGAAGAGATCAAAGCAAATGCTGGATAGGTTTCACTTATGTCCGAGCGAGAGAATTTCGCTGTTCCGTGACCAACTGATTGTGCAGGACCTGGATGCCTTTGTATTACCGCGATTTGATGCTCATCAAGGTGAATACGTCGCACCGCATGACGAACGTCTGGCGTATCTGACCGGGTTCACCGGATCTGCCGGACTTGCTTTTGTAACACCCGAGATCGTCGCTCTTTTTGTCGATGGTCGATACAGCTTGCAGGCTGCGCAAGAGTGCAAAGGCGCGTTGTTCTCTCATCACCACCTTCATGGCGAGACGCCCGAAAAGTGGCTGAGAAAAGAAATGCGTATTGGTTGGCGGCTCGGATTTGACCCGATGCACATACCCCCGTCGTGGTTTGACCGGTTTGACGCAGCTTGCAAGGAAGGGGGCGCAACGATGGTGCCGCAACAAGTCAATCCAGTCGACGCGGTTTGGACAGATCAACCAGCACCACCCTGCGGTCGTGTGACAGTTTTACCGTCGCAAATTGCCGGGAAAAACTGTGCTGAAAAATGCACTAGTCTGGCAAACTATCTGGTTGAGCGACAGGCCGACTTTGTCGTCGAAACACAACCTGACAATATCGCCTGGTTACTGAACATCCGTGGGGCGGATGTTAACTATAATCCGGTAGTTAATTCGTTTCTTCTCGCACATCGCGATGGGGCGCTGGTTTGGTTTGTCGATCCGAAAAAGCTGGATGATTTCGTAGAGGGGGCACTGCCTTCTAATCTTCAGATAGTTCCTCAGGCTGAGTTTTTACCCACGCTCAAGGCCAGCTTTCAGCCAGGTCAGTTTGTTTTGGCTGATCCGGATTTCTCACCTGTCGCGGTAAGGCAAACCATTGAAGAAGCCGGAGCGAAGCTTGGTTCTGAACGCAGTGTGATTACCCTGACTAAGGCATTGAAAAACACGATTGAACTGGAGGGTCTTCGAACCTGCCATTTCATCGACGGAATTGCGTGGGCAGAATTTGGGGCCTGGCTTGCAGACACTGTTCCCGTTCGCGCCGAAAGTGGTGACCCCCTGATAGAGCGTGAAGCAGAGCAAAAACTGAGGGCGCTGCGCTGCGCACAACAAGGTTTCCTTGATGACAGTTTTCACGCGATCTCAGCAGCAGGCGTGAACGCGGCGATGTGCCACTATAGCGCAACCGCGGATCGGAATGATCCTATCCGACCGGATCAAACCTATCTTATGGACAGCGGCGGACAATACGAGACTGGCACAACCGACACCACCCGGTGCTACGCTTTTGGATCACGACCGGAAGGGTATGATGAGGCATACACGGCAGTCTTCAAGGCCTTCTATGCCTTGGCCACCTTACGGTTCCCACCTGGTACCCAAGGGCACCATATCGACGGGATCTGTCGTCGCCCGTTGTGGGATCTCGGGCTGGACTATGACCATGGGACCGGTCACGGCATCGGCCATCGACTGTCAGTGCACGAACACCCGCAGAGAATAGGAAAACCCTATAACCCGATTGATCTGGAACCGGGCATGGTCATGTCGATTGAACCGGGGTTTTACAAGGCCGCCAGCTTCGGCATCCGCATAGAAAATGTCTTTGAGGTCGTCACAGAAGACAACGGTTTCCTCGCCTTCCGCAATATGACTTTTGTGCCAATTCAGACTGACATGCTGATTGTAGAAAACCTGACTCAGGCCGAACGGCACTGGTTAAATCAATATCATCGTCAAATCAGACAGATGCTTTCACCGCGATTGAGTGAGCCTGCAAAGGGGTGGCTGACAAAAGTGACGACTGCAATCTGAAACACGAAACGAACTATTGGCCGGGCTGCATACTGCTGTGCGGCGAAACGAATGGCAACGTTTCCAACTGTCAGAACACCAAACCAATGACGGTTCGCGTGTGGCGTAAGAATAATAAGATCTGCCGAGATCGCCGAAGCGGGTGGTTTTGGTCACAATAAAGGTTGGTAAGGATGCCAGATTTATCAGAATATCGCCGGTTGGCCCGTGAAATCTCTGTCGATGCCGTGGCATTGGTGCCGGGTCCGAATTTCGACCGAGCCATGGGCAAGTCTTTCATGACCAACGAACGCCCCATCGTGGTTGTGATCCCCGCATCAGGAGAACCCGCTGCCATTGTTCCAAATCTGGAACTTGGCTCGTGGGATCAATTAAGGTTCGAAGGAGCGGTATTCGATTGGCGGGATGAGGCGGGTTACAAAGGGGCTTTCTCCGCTTTGGCGAACCACCTGAGCATCGCGTCCCTTGCAGTTGAAGGACAGGTCATGCGTGTTTTTGTCTCTGACGCGCTGACCGAAGCTATGCCTGGGTTACAAATAACTGATGCGGAACACCAAATCTCGAACCTGCGACTGATCAAGTCCAGCAAGGATGTGGCCTCCATGCAAGCTGCGATCACCATCTCGGAACGTGCGCTTGAGCGGGTTATCGGAACGGTACACGCAGGTCAGACCGAGAAACAGATCGAACAGGATTTGATCCAGGCAATGTTTGCCGAAGGTGCCGATTCACTGGCCTTTACACCGATTGTGGTCGCTGCCGACAACTCGGCCCGACCACATGGGAAAGCGCGTATGGATTATCGGATTCAAACCGGCGATGCGCTGCTCTTTGACTTTGGCGCGCGCAAGGATGGATTTGTCGCGGATATCACGCGAACCTTTTTCGTTGGCGAAGTCTCAGATGAGGGCAAGGCCGTCTACGAAACTGTATTGCGAGCAAATCAGATGGGTCTGAACGTGTGTCGCCCCGGTGTGACGGCCCATGATATCGATGATGCAGTCATCGGCGTTCTTGAAGCGTCCCCTTTCGCCAATCGCATCCGCACCAAGACAGGCCACGGATTGGGTCGGGATGTGCACGAGGCTCCATATATCATGCGCGGAAACAACCAGGTAATGCGCGCAGGCATGGTCTGGACCAACGAACCGGGTCTGTATGACCTGGGCAATTTCGGTGTCCGTATTGAAGATGACGTCTTGGTCACAGAAGACGGGTGCCAATCACTGACCAGTTTCCCGAAAGAGCTTATTGTCCTGGGGGCGGGACGTCGATAACCGGGCTGTCCCATCCACACGGTTGGCGGTCAGTGGATGGCTGCCAACATGATGCGGGTTGGATATGTCGCAAAGCACTGATTGTGAGGCATTGTCTTGGCAATCGCAGGGCACGGGTTCCCCTTCTGCCATGTCTTATCAAGTACAGGAAGTTGGGCTATTGTACTTGGCATTGCGCCTACACATGACGCGTCTAAAGCGCTGGCAACCTGTTTCATATGGATGTTGCGAATTTCAGGCAAAAAGACGCGTTGACCACAAACCTGAAAGGTGACCCATGTCTTTCTCAAGCCGTTCTTCAATTTCACGACGCCGCTTCCTTGCCACGACAACCGCTGGTGCGGCGGCAATTACCCTGCACCCGTTTTCGGTGGCGGCGGCCAATAATCAGGCGCATCTGCGCATCATGGAAACCACCGACATCCATGTCCATGTGTTCCCTTATGATTATTATGCGGACAAACCCCGCGACACGGTGGGCCTGTCCCGCACAGCGTCGATCATCAACGAAATCCGATCTGAGGCGACAAACTCGATCTTGGTGGACAACGGCGATTTTCTGCAAGGCAATCCGATGGGCGACTACATCGCTTACGAGCGCGGCATGAAGGACGGCGACAGCCATCCCATCATCACGGCCTTCAATACGGTCGGGTATGATGCCGCGACGCTGGGCAATCACGAGTTCAACTACGGTCTGGATTTCCTGAACAAGGCTTTGGCCGGTGCCGAGTTCCCTGTTGTTCTGGCCAACGTCGCCAAGGAAAAAGGTGCGAACCCGCGTGACGATAAGACCCTTGTTCAGGCCTATGCCATTCTCGACCGTGAAATCGAGATGGGCGACGGCACCAAACATCCGATCAGGATCGGTGTCATCGGCTTTACCCCGCCACAAATCGTGAACTGGGACCGCAGGCATCTGGAGGGCAATGTTCAGGCCCGCGATATCGTCGAGACGGCTCAGGCCTATGTACCCGAGATGAAGGAACAGGGATGTGACCTGATCATCGCCCTGTCGCATTCGGGGATCGGGGGGGCCGATCATGAGGACGGCATGGAAAACGCATCGGTGGTTCTGGCAGGGGTCGACGGGATCGACGCGCTGGTCACCGGCCACAATCACCTGGTTTTCCCGTCACCGACATTTGCTGACCGCCCCGGGATCGACGTGGAAAAAGGCACGCTGATGGGCAAACCTGCCGTCATGGGCGGTTTCTGGGGGTCGCATCTTGGCCTGCTGGACCTGCTTTTGGAACGGGACGGCAATGAGTGGCGCGTCGTTACCACAACCTCCGAGGCGCGCCCGATATCCAAACGTAACGAAGATCGATCGATCACCGCTCTGGTCGAAGATGATCAGAAGGTTCTGGAATCGGTTGCGAAAGCTCATGACGAAACGCTGGCCTATGTTCGGCGCGCGGTCGGCAAGACCTCGGCCCCGCTGCACAGCTATTTCGCGTTGGTCGCGGATGATCCGTCCGTGCAGATCGTCTCGATCGCGCAGAAATGGTATGTCGAAGACATGCTGAAAGGCACCGAGCATGAAGGGCTGCCAATCCTGTCTGCGGCAGCACCGTTCAAGGCTGGTGGCCGAGGGGGTCCAGAGTATTACACCGATGTCCCGGTCGGGGACGTTGCCATCAAGAACGTGGCAGATCTGTACCTCTATCCAAACACGGTCCGCGCTGTTCGCGTGAGCGGGGCGCAGGTGCGTGGCTGGCTGGAACGCTCGGCCGGTATGTTCAATCAGGTCGAAGCTGGGTCCAAGGATGCGATCCTTCTGAACCCCGAGTTCCCGTCGTACAATTTCGACGTGATGGACGGTGTGACCTATCAGATCGACCTGTCGCAACCGTCGCGCTTTGGACCAAAGGGCGAAGAGGTGAACCCCGACGCAGCACGGATCGTGAACCTTGCCTTCAATGGCGCGCCTGTTACGGATGACATGGAGTTCATCATTGCCACCAACAATTACCGTGCATCCGGTGGTGGCGCGTTCCCGGGCGCAATGGGCGACACGATCGTGTTCGAAGCACCGGACACCAACCGCGACGTCATTGTTCGCTACATTGTCGAACAGGGCACAATCGATCCCAAAGCGGATGCCAACTGGTCGTTTTCACCGTTGGAGGACACCACGGTGTTGTTCGAGACGGGTCCAAAAGCCCGCGACTATATGGGCGACGTCAAAGGTGTGGCAATCGAGGACGCCGGGGAAGGCGCTGACGGTTTCGCAGCCTTCCGCATTAAGCTCTGATCCGAAAGAAATGTCGCAACGATAACCTGACCCGCCACCTTGGTAACTCGGTGGCGGGTTTGCGCTGAACACCCGTACAGCTCGAAGGCATCTGCCCCTGCAGAGGCAGATGCTACATTTTCAATTCGCGTTCCCGACAAGCGTCGTGGCGGCAGGTCACAGAACTTAGCGAACCGTTGGATCGCCAACTGAGCTTCTGCGCTCCCAGTTCTGTCAAAGAAGCTGAATGGGTGAAGGCAGGGGCAAGTTGGTGAAATCTGTATTCAAAGATCTCGCGGCAAAGGGAGATTGAATACCCTATGGCAGGAAAAAGTAGTCGCCTGCTGAACGGCATCTTGTTTCTCAGTTTTTTGCAAAGACGACGGGCTGCGATCTGTAAAGCACAGCAACAACAGGTCTTTCAGTTTCTGAATGACATTCGATACCATGAAAGACTCCGCTCTGTTGATATTTAGTTCCTGTAATCCCGTCAGTTTGTTCAGTCTCATTTGTACCAGAGGCCGAATTGAAGATTTTGTCTTTCCCGTTACTTTCGTCAGCGTTTGAAGCCTGAGTGCAGTTGGATATTACAACGCCATCGGCCAAATCCAAATTCTATTGTACGCCGTGCGCCATCGGACTCGTTGTCTTACATCGCACTTTGGGGTCTTCGTCGCTGTCTCGGCTAGCCTCTTTTTACTTACTGCCGAGTTTTGACTGATCCGACGTGTCAACTCTCGGCCTTGATCGCAGCGATCACAATGTCGATTGCGTGGTCCAGATCCGATTGCGAGATGGTCAGCGGCGGCGACAGTGTCAGAACGCATCCCTGACTGATCTTATAGCTCAAACCGGCCTCCAGACAGGCGTAGTAAATCCGTTCGGCACGCGCATTGCCCGGTATCTTTTCAACGCGATCATCAACGATTTCGACCCCGAACATCAAACCCCTTCCCCGGATGTCTCCGACGGTGGGTACGTTCTGAAGTTCGTCCATCAGACGACCAATTGCGTGCTCCCCCAGCGTGGCCGACCGATGAACCAACCCCTCATCTTCGATGATCTGAAGTGTTGTCAAAGCGGCCCGCGCGGTGACCGGGTTCTTTTCGTGTGTGTAATGACCAATGGCAAAATCCCCGCAGACATCCAATTGTTTGCGGGCAACACAAGCGGCAATGGGCAGGATACCACCGCCAAGCGCTTTTCCAAGCGTCACAATGTCGGGAATGATCTCGTCATGTTCAAAGGCGAACATCCTGCCGGTTTTGCCAAGGCCGGTCGGGATCTCATCCATGATCAAAAGCGCGCCGTGACGATTGCACGCCTCGCGCACGGATTTCCAAAACCCCGGCGGTGGTACATAGGGCACCGCGCGCATCGGTTCGGCTATGACTGCGGCCACATCTCCTTCACGCTCCAGAACATATTCGACCATTTTCGCGCAGGCCAACCCGCAGGTTTCCGGTCCCGCGTGATTGTATGGGCAACGGTAGCAGGCGAAGGGCGCGACATGTTCAGTGCCCGACAAGAGGGGACCCGCGATATGACTGCGGAACGTCGCCTCGCCACCGACGCTTGCGGCGCCGAAGCCCGCACCGTGGAAGGCATCCCAGAAGCTGATTGTTTTGAACCGACCGGTCGCGGCACGCGCGATTTTGAGGGCAACCTCGTTGGCGTCAGAGCCGCCAGTGGTAAAGAGCATCTTCCCCAGATCGCCAGGCACGATATCTGCCAGTTTTTCTGCCAAATCCACTGCCGGGTCATTGGTAAAGCGGCGGGGTGCAAAAGGAAGATCATCAAGTTGCGCTTTGATGGCGGCTATCAGACGCGGGTGCCCATAGCCTATGTGGTGCACCGAGTTGCCATGGAAATCCATGTACCGGCGACCCTCCATATCCTCGATCCAGATCCCCTCGGCCTTTGCAATAGTGCTGACGCAGGGTGATGACAGAGATTGATGCAGGAACACATCCGCATCGCGTTTGAGCAGAGGTGCCGACTTCGGCCCCATGGACTTTCGCAACCATGCCTTGCGCGCTTCGGATGTGTTTGATTCCCCTTCCGTGTGGACAATCTGTGGCATGTCCGCTCCTCATTTCTGTCATCAAAAGATGCGGGCCCCAAAAGGCCCGCCAGTATCAGGGAGGATTTGAAGCGTCCTTCCCGTCTGTGGGGAAAGGACACAAGGTTTAGTTGGGCCAGGGCAGCGAATAGGTTTTGACGTTGGTGAAGAACTTCATCGCCTCGATAACGCCCTCTTTCACCCCGTTTCCGCTGTCCTTGATGCCGCCAAAGGGTGACATTTCAATGCGGTAACCCGGCTGTTCCCAGATGTTGCAGGTGCCGACATTCAACCCGTTGATAAAGGCGATGGCCCTGTTCAGGTCATTGGTGCATACCCCCGAAGACAGGCCGAACTCGGTCGAATTCGATATCGCCATCACCTCTTCGTCGTTGTCTGGCACGCGCACGATCGGCACGATAGGACCGAAAGTTTCTTCCATCACCAGCTCGCTGTCATGGGGAACCTTGTCGACGACGATAGGCGGCAGCAATGCGCCCTGACGGCCCGGGTGATACAGGATTTCTGCACCCTCTTTCTCAGCCTGCAGAACGCGGTTCTCGAATATCTCCGCGGCTTTGTCGTGGATCACGCACCCCAGCTCGGTTTCGGGGTCTTGCGGATCGCCGAATTTGATCTTCTTGGCCTTCTCCAGAACCAGCGGCACAAACTTGTCGGCCACACTTTCCTGCACGAGGATGCGCTTGACAGCCGTACACCGCTGACCGGAGTTTCCGGTAGCCCCCGCCACTGCGATTGTTGCGGCTTTGTCCAAATCCGCATCGCTGAGGTCATTCAGAACGATCAGAGGATCGTTACCCCCAAGTTCCAGCGCCTGCCGCTTGTAGACGCCTTTCTCAGCGATCAACTTGCCCACCGGCACACCCCCGGTGAAGGTGATGATGTCGATATGTTCATTGGTGATCATCTCATCGCCAATGTCAGCCGGCCAGCCGGTCACCACCTGGAACATCTCGTGCGGCAGGCCTGCTTCATAAAGTATGTCGGCCAATGTCAGCGCAGTCAGCGGCGTCAGTTCGGTAGGTTTGCAAACCATGCAATTGTTGGTCGCAATCGATGGCGCGATTTTGTGGCTGACCATATTCAAAGGGTGATTGAACGGAGTGATCGCACTGATTGCTTTCACCGGCTCTCGGGTGGTGAAAATCTTGCGGGCTTTGCCATTGTGGGTCAGATCGCAGGAAAAGATCTCGCCATCGTCCTTTAGCGCCTCAGCCGCCGCAAACTGATAAACATCCTGTGCGCGTTTGGTTTCGTAGATCGCATGCTGGTGGCAGATGCCCAGCTCCAACGTCAGCCATTTTGCAAGGTAATCGCGTTTCTCGCCGATCAGCTCGCCTGCGCGCTGCAAAATCTGGCTGCGCTCGTACCGGGTCAGTTTAGGTTTGTAATTCGCCGCGATTTCGAAAGCCCTGCGTGCGTGTTCTGCGGTGCCAGCGGGAACATGGCCCACGACCTCGTTGGTGTACGGGTAAAGAACAGGAATGGTTTCATCGGTAAAGACGATTTCGCCACCGATCCGCATTCCTTCGTTACGAACTTCGATTTTCGACATGGTCTGGTCTTTCATGGCTTACTGTGCCGCCGCTGTAGTTGCGTAGAAAAAGGCATCAAAGTTGCGCAGCACGGGTTGGTTTGGCAGGTCGATGACACGGTTCACGATGAAGGGAACTTCTTGTTCCGTCAAACCACCATGGCTGCGCAGGGGCTCTTTGAGCGCTGCCAGATCGTGGCGATGCTCGGACGTTCCGATGCAGATGTTTTCGCCAGAAACCATTACAATGTCGCCAATCCGGTCACCGGGCAATTCGAACCGTTCAATGGCCTGAGCCTTGGTCAGCACATGGGTGATCCCGTCGGTCGCCTTGAGTTTGGCAATGATGTCGCTCTGATCCGCGCCATCCGGCAGATATGCGGTCGCGAACGAACCCAGTGCACCATGATGCACGACATAGGGGTCAGTGATCGGAAGGATGACTCGTGCCGCATCCTTGCCCAGCCATTCGTCCATCAGGTCTTGCACATAAACGACCGAAGGGGATCCATCTGCCAGGTGCTTAGGCTTCATGCCATGATCAGCCGTCACCACGATGGCGGCCCCCAATGCGTCCAACTCGCCCAGATAGCGGTCGAACATGGCGTAGAAATCAAGTGCGCCCTTTTGATCGGGTGCAAACTTGTGCTGGATATAGTCGGTAGTCGACAAATACATGACGTCGGGCTTGAACTCTTTCAGCAGCTTGACGCCTGCAGCAAAAACGAATTCCGACAGCTCGGCCGAGTATACCTCGGGCACATCCATGCCCAGCCACTTGCTGGCGTTGTCGATGCCATGTTCCTCAAGCGTTGTTTCGCCCGAACGCTCAGAAGAGAATGCAACCGCCCTGCCCTCGTCAAACTTCAGCCCGGCACCAAGCAGCGCGCGAAGCTTGTCCTTGGCGGTTACCATCGCCACGCGGAAACCTGCATCATAGAACTGCGAAAAGATGGTCGGCGCGCGCAGGAAGCGGACATCGTTCATCATAACCTCTTCACCGGTGTCGGGATCGATAAGGTAGTTGCCGCAGATTCCATGCACGATCGGCGGACGCCCGGTGGCAATCGAAAGATTGTTGGGGTTGGTGAACGACGGAATAACAGAATGCGCCAGACGGTCTGTACCTTCCTCCCGCATCCGTTTGAGGTTGGGCATCAGCCCTTTCGCAATCGCCACGTCGAGGTATTCAGGTTCACATCCATCAAGGCAGATGGCAATTGCGGGCACTTTGGGCGTCGGGTAGACGCGCTCATTTGCTTTGACAGGGGTTTGAATGGTCATCTGTGTTTTCCTTGATTTTTATGCGGCCAACTTGGCGCGTTCTTCCAGTGCCCGGAGAGGAGGCGCAGCGCTTGTCACGCCCATTTCTTCCAGAGATTCTTTTGCAGCGATCACAACTTTACGCATGACATCTTCGTCCATCTGGCCGATGCAACCGACGCGGAAACTGTCGACGACAGTCAGTTTGCCCGGGTAGATAATGAACCCTTTTTTCTTCATCCGGTTGTAGAACTGATCGAAAACGAAATTCTCATCAGCCGGGCAGAAGAAGGTAACGATGATCGGGCTCAACCAACGATTATCCAGCAGTGTTTCGAAACCCAGTTCCCGCATGCCCGCGACCATGACGTCCCGGTTGCGGGTATAGCGGGCGCCGCGACCTGCAACACCGCCTTCGGCAGTGTGCGCCCGAAGTGCCTCGATGAAGGCCGCAACCACATGCGTCGGCGGGGTAAACCGCCACTGTCCCGTTTTGTTCATATGCGCCCACTGCGCATACACATCCAGAGACAGCGAATGACTGTTGCCTTTTGCGGCTTCCAGCTCGGTCTTGCGCGCCACGATGAACCCGAAACCCGGAACGCCCTCGATGCATTTGTTCGCCGAAGACACCATGGCCTCGTAACGGATATCAGTGGGTTTGAGCTCAATCGCTCCAAAGGCGGACATCGAGTCAATCAAGAGCTTGCGCCCGGCGGCATATGTGACCTCCGAAATCTCTTCGACCGGGTTCAGGATGCCCGAGCTGGTTTCGCAGTGAATGGCGACGACATGCGTGATGTCCGGGTCATCCGCGAGAATGCGCGCAACCTCATCACCCCTCGGCGGCAGGTAATCGCCTTTGTCCAACACAACATGATCACGACCCAGGTACTGCAACGTTTGTGCTGAACGCTGCCCGTAGGCACCATTTGCCAATACCAACGCCTTTCCGTCTCGCGGAATAAAGGATGCCAGCATCGCCTCGACAGAAAACGATCCGCTGCCTTGCATCGGTACGCAATCGAACGCGTCGGCACCCTCGCCAAGCAGGTTCAGCAGGCTAGACCGCACCTCGCGCGTCATGGCGCGGAAATCATCGTCCCAGCTACCCCAGTCACGTAACATTGCCTCTTTGACCGCGTAGGACGTTGTCAAAGGACCGGGCGTCAAAAGGTAGGGTTCACCAAGGCGCGGTTGCTCTAATTTTGGTTTGGATGGCGTCATTACCAGGCTCCAGAACAGCGTTTTCAGGAACACAATTGCAGCAACGCCTGCTATATGTGAAATTGCAATTATCAATCTAATCATAAGCGCAGCCTATGAACGCATCTACAGGGAACCGCCATGCGACACAGCCAGTTGAAAGCCTTTCATTACGTGGCCAAACATGGGGGATTTTCCCGTGCGGCAGAGGCTTTGTATCTGACCCAGCCAGCGATTTCCGAGCAGGTCCGAAAACTGGAACAGGATCACGACCTGCTGCTGTTCCAGCGTGAACGAAAACGCGTGAACCTGACGCCCGAAGGCGAACAGCTTTACAGATTCACAAAACAATATTTCGAGATCGAAGATCAGATTGAGGATTACCTCTCTGAAACCAAAGCCGCGATCGATGGTGAATTAAGGATTATTGCCGATTCAGCGCATCACATGACGTCTTTTCTGGGTTCGTTCCAAAAGAAATACCCGAAAATCACGATCACTGTGCGATCCGGCAACACCGAAGAAATCCTGGAAGAGCTTCGGTCTTACAATGCGGAAATCGGTGTTGTTGGCAGCCTGTCTCCTGGCAAGGACATGGACGTATTGAATTTGGGGTCCACTGAAATTGTGGCCTTTGCTGCCCGGGGTGTGCTTTTGGCATCCAAACCCACCCTGACCCTGGAAGAGCTGGCCGAGTTGCCCCTGATTTTCAGAGAGCACGGGTCAAAAACACGCGAGAAACTGGAAGAAGCCGCCGAGAAACAAGGTATCAGGTTAAACCCGGCGATTGTTGCTGAAGGCCGAGAAGCCGTTCGCGAACTTGTTGCCTCGGGTGCAGGTATCGGTTTTGTTTCTCAGGCGGAATATGGGCACGATGATCGATTGCGGCAAATCAAGTTGAAGGGCGTAAATCTGCAAATGGGCGAGAGCATGATTTCCCTTTCCCAGCGTCGTGACGTCAAGATCATACGTGCGTTTATGGATTTTGCGGAGCGGGTGCATAAGGAGAAGGAAACCCCCGCAGATATGTGATCTGCGGGGATATTGAGTTTTTTTTGTGGATTACCTGCTGCGCCAGGCCTGTGTGCGGGCC
>NZ_JBXWTH010000003.1:0-2034 GCF_059613825.1 Ruegeria sp. SATB027 | reverse complement strand
GTTTATGGGCCGCGTGACCCGCGCCCACGACTTCTGGAGCCTTATGAGGGGTATCTGTCAGAGAAGATCCAGGATTGCCCGGGTCTATCTGGTCGCCGGTTGTTCCGGGAGATCACGGCGCTTGGATATACTGGGGGCTATACCGCGGTGACTGACTATCTTCGGTCCATTCGCCCTGAACTGCCGCGTGTGTTCGAGCGGCGCTTCGAGACGGAACCAGGCCAGCAAGCCCAGGCTGATTTTGCCGAGTTCTCGGTGGAGTTCACGGACGAGCCAGGGATCATACGCAAAGTCTGGCTGTTCTCGTTCGTGTTGGGCAACAGCCGCTGGCTCTGGGGCCGGTTTTGCGCCAACCAGAAGCTGGAGACGGTTCTGCGGTGCCACGTGGCCGCCTTTGCCGCTTGTGGCGGTGCCACCAGTGAAGTGCTCTATGACCGGATGAAGACAGCCGTGCTGGGCGAGGATGCCGACGGTACCGTGGTCTACAACCCCTCGCTGGTTGCCATGTTGGCTCACTACGGATCAGCGCCCCGAGCCTGCAAGGCGTATCGGGCAAAAACCAAGGGCAAAGTTGAGCGCCCGTTCCGCTATATCCGGCAGGACTTCTTCCTTGGTCGGACCTTCCGGAACATGGATGATTTGAACGCCCAGTTTGATCAGTGGTGTGCAGAAATCGCCAATCCACGCGTCCATGCCACCACCAACCGGGTGGTCAATGAGGCCTTCGCCGCAGAACAGCCATTCCTGATCCCGCTGCCCGCCCATCCCTATGACGCGGTGCTTACCGTGGAACGGCGGGTCAGCCATGAGGGCATGGTCTCGGTGGGCGGCAACCTCTACTCAGTGCCCGATACAACACGTAAACGCGTGTTGGAGGTTCAAAGCCACCCCTCCGAGATACGGGTCTTCGAAGAAGGTCATCTGATTGCCCGTCACCCTGTTCTCGAAGGCCGCAATCTACGCCGCGTTGATCCTGGTCATCGCAAGGCTCCTCCGCCCTCTCGCAAGTCAGGTTCTACCCTGCATGGCAGCGGTTGCCCTCTTGGTGAACATGTCGGGCGGCGGTCTCTGGCCTTCTATGACACTGTTGCGCAGCGCTTGGCTGCGCAGGAGGTGCGGCGATGAGTGCAGTTCTGGACCGTATCCGCGGGGCCTTGGTGGGATTGCGCATGCCGCGTGCTCTGGAGGCGCTCGATCACACCATGCAGCAACTGGAGCAAGGCAACCTGTCTGGCATCGAGGCGCTGGATGTATTGCTCAGCGAGGAATACTCCACGCGGGAGACACGTCGGATCGACGTCGCCTTGAAGACCGCCAAGCTGATGCCGATCAAGACGCTGGAAGGCTTCGATTTTAGCTTCCAGCCATCCCTTGATCGGGAGCGCATCGCCGCTCTGGCCCAGCTCGACTTTATCCGGCGCGCTGAAGTGGTCCACTTCCTCGGCCCGCCGGGCACGGGCAAGAGCCATCTCGCCACAGCCCTTGGTGTGGCAGCCGTCAAGGCGGGCAAAAGCGTCTACCGCGCCACACTTGCGGAACTGATCGAGGCGCTGGTCAAGGCAGAGCGGGAAGGCAGGCTGACCGACAAGCTGCGCTTCTACGCGCGCACCTCACTGCTGATCGTCGACGAGATCGGATACCTGCCCATCTCAAATGGTGGCGGCAATCTGTTCTTCCAACTCGTCAACGCCCGATACGAAAAAGGTGCGATGATCCTGACCTCCAATCGGGGCTTCGCGGAATGGGCCGATGTCTTCGGCGATCCAGTCGTCGCAACCGCTCTTCTGGATCGACTGCTCCACCATGCTGTGGTCGTGCAGATCGAAGGCGCGAGCTACCGATTGCGCGGCCACACCGACCTCGTACCCGAGCACGTCCGGGCCAACGCTCCCATTACACCGCCACCCCCGCCAAAACGCAGGGGAAGACCACGAAAGGAGCCACAGACAAACCCATAATCTGGCTCGTCACCAGGTCCCGAAAGTGGGGAAAATTACTTCGGTACTTCTGGGGATTTTTACTTCGGCATTGACA
>NZ_JBXWTH010000002.1:0-6562 GCF_059613825.1 Ruegeria sp. SATB027 | reverse complement strand
CTGTCACAGAGCCCGTAGGATAAGTCCGTCCGGGGAAAGGGGAACTGCGCTCAAAATCCGATTTGTGCAACAGAGCCTGACCGCCCTGCCGATAGCCATGAGCGCGGTCGGGACTTTCTGGGAGAGGCTGAAATCGACCGGCTATTGAAGGCTGCCAAACGTGGCCGTCATGGTGTTCGGGATCATCTCTTGCTGCTGTTTATGTTCCGGCACGGGTTGCGTGTATCGGAAGCCGTCGCCTTGCGCCGCACTGATGTAGATCTCGATCAAGCGCGCCTTTGGATATCGCGCCTGAAGAATGGGCTTAGCGTCGAGCAACCCATTGCAGGGAATGAGTTGCGCGCGATCCGCCGCTGGCTGGCGTTGCGAGAGGATGCGCTTCCATGGCTGTTTGTGTCTGAACGCAAACAGCCCCTTACCCGCCAGGCGGTGAACTACATCGTTGCGCGGGCAGGCAAGCAGGCGAAGCTGGGACATATCCATCCGCATATGCTGCGCCATTCCTGTGGGTTTGCATTGGCCAACAAAGGACATGATTTACGCCTGATCCAGGATTATCTGGGGCATCGGGATCCGCGACATACCGCACATTACACACGCACGGCTTCGGGCCGCTTCGAAGGGCTGTGGTAGAGGATACAAGAAGTGACGTTTACAATATCCGGCAGTGTCCGTCGTGAGGGGGTCGGGTCAGATGGCGGCTTGCACGTCAGGGCGGCTAAACCAAAAGGGATGGCTTGACCGGGTCGGGACTCCGCTATAGCTGGCCGATGAATCTCAGGCCTTTTCGAAGCCGAAACACAGTGTTTCGTGCTCAGCCAGTGGAAATGGTGGTTTTTTTTTGGGGGGGGGGGGATACTCTATAGATGCGCCCGGCAGCCAAGTGATTCGCCAAAGCTGTGCAGCGGGCTGGTATATGTATAGTCAGCAAACGTAAGCTACACCTCGTCTCCAGTCCTCGCATCGGCTTATGAGTTTCTAACTAAGGGTTTTGAATGATGTTCAAACCGGGCGCGTGTGAATGATAGAGGTATAATCTCATGCCTATTGTGACAACTGACTTTGACACCGACGGAGAAGGCTGGACCGTCAAACAAAACATCACTATGGCGGAAGAGGGTGTCACCGCCAGCGGGCCTTTGATATATCAGTCCAGCGGGGGTAACTCTCCCTCCGAACCCCATCCAGATGGTGTGATCGAGTACACTGACAACGCTGGTGGAACTGCGTTTTTTAGCGCTCCAGACAGCTACTTAGGCGATCACTCAGGAAAATACCATGGGTCAATCGAATACTCACTTTACATCACTAACGCTGGCCCGACTGGGTTGGATAACCATATTTCCACCGACATAATTGTTACCGGCACCAACGGTGTCACAATCACCTATGATATCCCGACGCCCACAACCGAGAACGCGTGGGTGAATATCAGCGTCGATTTTGATGATGGCAACTGGATCAACCAGGCCACGGGACTACCGGCGACTGAAGCAGAAATCAAAGCTGTGCTTGCGGATATCGAAGAGTTTCTGATTGCTGGCGAGTATTCGACCAGCAATGGCGACGTCACCCATCTGGATACTGTGTCCTTCACGTGTTTCACCGCTGGTACCTTGATCAAGACACAGGCGGGCGAGATCGCGGTCGAGGCTCTGTCTCAGGGGGATGCGGTGCTGACTGTGGATGATGGCTATCAACCGATCCGCTGGATCGGGACACGGCGTCTGTCAGCAAATGATCTTGACGCGCACCCCAATCTGCGTCCTATTCGCATCCGCGCTGGCGCTTTGGGTGATGCCACACCAGTTCAAGATTTGGTGGTCTCCCCGCAGCATCGGGTGCTGGTCCGCTCACAAATTGCCTTGCGGATGTTTGGTGATACCGAAGTTCTGGTTGCGGCCAAGCATCTGGTGCTGCAGGAAGGGATTGATGTTGCTGACGATGTGACGGAGGTCACCTATGTCCATATTCTGTTTGACCGCCACGAGGTCGTGTTTTCCAATGGGGCATTGACAGAGAGCCTCTACACCGGCCCGCAGGCTCTAAAGTCGGTAGGCCCAGAGGCCAAAGCCGAGATACTAAGCCTCTTTCCGGAACTGGCTGATGTTGACTATGAAGCTTTGTCCTGTCGTAAATTGGCCAATGGCCGTATGGGCAGAAAGCTGGCGATACGGCACAAGAACAACAACAAGCCGCTTGTGCAGCGCGGACAGTTCGATGGAGTGCAATGATGAAACACCTTGTAGCAGCTTTTTCCCTCGCGGCCCTGATGACCACACCTGCGGTGGCTCAGGAGGCCAACACCTTCCGTAATCCCTGTGAGCGCGGCCCGTGGCCAAAAGTCGCCATCATCAACGACAGCAGATACGAGTTCATGAGCTTTTTGCAGCAAGCCCGCCCCTCAATGCCGTTTGAAACAGCCTTTCTGATCTCTCATCAGTTGTGCGGAGATATGAAGCTGGTTGGGGATTCTGAGGGGCTGACAGAACGGCTCAACGCGCTTCTGAAACAGCACGGGTATTGAGTGATAGAGGATGCCTGACGGGAAAGCATCGATGGACAGCGAGTGGGGGAATAGCCAACGGGCACCCGAAACCAGAGAAACGCCGAGCCACCGAAACCTTCCGCTATCGGCAATCCCCCGTTCCGCCTATTGTTGCCGTGTCTGTGGGGTCGAATATGCTGAGCCCGTCTGGGGCGCTGATGGAGTAACCCCAATATTTACGGAGTGCAGATGCTGCGGGGTGCTGATCGGGTATGAAGATGTGGATAAAGGCGCTTGCATTGCCTATCGAAATGACTGGCTGAGACACCGGTGCAACCAATGGCATCGGGATGGAGAGAAACCCCAGAGCTGGAACTTGAAAAACCAACTCCAGAATATTCCAGAAGAATACCAATCAGATTCCGCTCGTGACTACGATTGAGGCAGTTCCAAAACCTTCCAGCCTCAACTGCACAAAGCCGGGAAAAAAGAAGCCAGAAAAACCAGCATCACAGCTTTGTTCACAAATGTTCCAGAATTTGTCCGATCTCACAGCCTTAAGCCGGTTGGGCCATGGAGGGCTTTGTTGCACAAATGGCGTGAGGGATTCCCTGTTTGAATCCAGTGGGGTAGCAATGGTGCATGAGCAGTTGGTCCCCTACGACGTACAAGACCAGGAACTGGCCTTCGTACAACACGGCGCTGAAGCAGCGCGGTTCGCTATCGATCTGGTTTGATCCCGAGATGTCGTGGCATGCGCCGCCGACAGGCAAGCGGGGGCGTCAACCCGAGTTCAGCGACGCAGCGATCCAGGTTTGTCTGACGATGAAGGTGCTGTTTGGCATGCCCTTGCGGCAGACAACGGGCTTCGTCGAAAGCTTGCTGCGTTTGGCAGGGCTTGACTGGAAAGTCCCAGACTTCAGCACTGAACGTGCTCTCAGACGTGACAAACCGCAGCTCCATCAGCGTGCTGGTAGCATCGTCGATGAAGACGAGCAGGGTGCAGGGATCGCCCCGATCCTCGAACCATCTGTGATCAGAGCCGTCGATCTGGATCAACTCGCCAAAGCATTCCCGCCTCAAACGCGGCTGGTGAAATGTGCGCCGCTGCTTGCGTGACAACCAGATGCCGTCTTCCTGCATCCATTTGCGAACCGTCTCTCGTGAAACTTTGAACCCGTGATGGTCGGCCAGCATCTCAGCCGCCAGTGTCGGCCCGAAATCCGCGTAACTCTCTTTGATCACCGACAACGCATAGTCGCGCTTGGCATGATGAATGCGATTGTTCGGAGGTTTGCCACGCGCCTTGTGCCGGATTGCCGCCGCGCCATCCTGACGATACCGCTTCAACAGCCGGAATATCTGTCGCCGCGTCAGGTCCAACATGTTCGCCGCATTATCGACGCTCAGCCGTCCATCATCGACCTGCGCCAAAACCTCTACGCGGTTTAACTCGCGCTCGCTCATCATCACCCATCCCATGTCTGCTCACCCTCAATGATTTTTGAGGACAGAGTGACATTCCTGAATTGCTCATGGGTGACATTTTAGCTTTGCGGCTACAAACCGCGACGCAGATAATGAAGTTTATGTTAAATAAGTAAGAAATGCTGACCCATTAATTCCATGAACACACCCCTTGCATATGCTGGCCCAGAACAAGGACCGAGGCCGACGGTACTACCCCAAGTGCCGTTCCGGGGAGGTGCATATGCAGCCCACCACTCACTCCAAAACCCTCCCCATTCCCTTTCTCAACCCGTGGTATCCTCATGAGTTTTCCGCAGAAAAAAGACGCGCACCGCCTGAGCCGGGATCGCAACGCAGCGCAGATGCAGGTGCGGCTGTTTGACCCTGAAAGCAGGGACTATCTGCATATGTCCGGTCAGGGATTTGCGCGAGGTTCCACCTGGGCGTGGCGCGGGCATCAATATCAGGCCAATACCCTGCGCCGTCGCGCCCTGAACGCAGGCCAAAGATGGCCGTTCATTACCGTTCCTGCGGACGAGGTTTCGGAATCCATCGAACTGGGCGTCCTGGCCATGGATGAAGTGATCCAATGAGCAACCGCGCCAAACTCTCCCGGCACAGAAACGATGCCAGCAACCTCCCGGCCTGCTCGAAAGCCGGGAGGCTACAGCATCTCATCCGGAGGTCAGGCTGTTGAATCTCCATCTGAGACAGGCGCCACTTAACCTTGACACTCAAGCCGGTCAAGACGCTCTGGCGGGCGCAGACCGCAACCGCGTGGAATGCCGCTGCCGGATCCCGGCTGATGCGCCCATGCAGGCCTTCCCGGGTCGGAAAGGATCCCCCTCCAGAAAAGGGCAACCAAAGCTGGAGGGGGATGCCGCCGGGCGAGATGTGAGGTTTGCACCGGCGGACAAGCGCCGCGCATCGGACAATGGACGCGGCGTGGCGACAGATAATCATGAGACATCACGAGAGGCAAATCACGATCAGTCAACTGCTTCCGGGTATGGCGATGAGGAAACCCCCTCCGATCAGAGTGCGCTCCCATCGAAGGGGGCCAGCGCCGGCAGTGTAAAGGGTAGAGGCTCGGCACCGGATAGCCGCGAGGGGTATGAAACACACGGCCAGCAAAAAGATACGCACGGTATTCAGCGCGGCTCAACTCAAAACACCGGCGGGCGCGATGAATAAGCATTCAAGGCGCAAAATCGTCACGGTTTCGCTGCTCGCAGCCAGCCTCCCCCTGCCGCTGACATATTCCGCCCCGGCGACTGCCCAGGTCATCGAATACGAGCCGGATGGCAGCGTGTTTCTCAACGGTGCGCGGGCTGAAATCGTCAATGGCGTCGTTCGCCCAATCCGGATGCGTGAGTACACGCTTGACGAAAAAACGGAAGCGCCGAAGGCCAAGCCACAGGAAAAGATCGAGATTGCGGGCAAGGCACCGCGGCCTCGGAAAGCCTCGGGTGGCTGGTCGCAGGAGCGTATCGTCAAAGAAATCCATGCAGCGGCGGATCGGCATGACATTCCGGCCGAGTTGTTCATGGCACTGGTCTGGCAGGAAAGCCGGTATCGGGCTGACGCTCTGTCACCCAAGGGGGCCTATGGCTTTGCACAGCTCATGCCGGGAACGGCGAAGGACCTGGGCGTGAACCCCAAGAACCCAGCAGAAAATCTCGACGGTGGTGCCCGCTATTTGGCGGCGCAGTACCGCGCGTTCGGAACCTGGAAGCTGGCGCTTGCCGCCTACAACGCCGGGCCTCACCGCGTCGTCGAATATGGCGGCGTCCCCCCCTTCACCGAAACCCGCAACTACGTGCGGACCATCCTCAGCAAAGTGAGTAAGAACCTATGACCAAGACCAAGTTCTGTCAGCAGATGGCGTTTTTTGCGCTGGCTGTGTTTATCATCACCGCAGCGCCCGCCTCAGCAGGCTGGCTGCAAGATGCGGTTGGCGATTTCATCAACGAAACCCTGTCGGATTCAAAGGTGATTGGCGTCACGATTGCCGGTATCGGATTTATCTGGGGCTGCCTGTCGTGGATTTTCGGCTGGGGCTCTTTGAAAATGCCAATTGGCGCGATCCTGATTGGCTCGGTCATCGGGCTGGCCGACACGTTCATCGGGACCTGAACAATGCCACGCCGCAATACGGTCTTTCTTGGTCTGAACCGCCCCGCAGAATGGGGCGGGTTGCCCGTGATCTACCTTCTGGTGATTGCAGGGTTGTTCATGGGAGCGTTGTTCATGGTTGGCCTGGTGGCGGCTATCATCACGGCCTTTGTTTTCTACACCGGGTTGCGGCTCTTTTATGAATGGGAACCCGCATTCTTCCGCATCCTGTTTGTAGCCCGCCTCAGAACACCACCCACCCAAAACCGCCGTCAACATGGGGGAGACTATTACTGTGCCTAAACCTGCCGCACGGGATCTGTGGACCCTTGCCCGCTCGCTGGTCGAACCGAGCTGGCGCAAGGATGAAATGCAGCTCTTCCAGATGCTTCCTTACGGTTATGTCGTGGATGGCTTTGTTGCACAAATGGCGTGAGGGATTCCCTGTTTGAATCCAGTGGGGTAGCAATGGTGCATGAGCAGTTGGTC
>NZ_JBXWTH010000001.1:0-2108 GCF_059613825.1 Ruegeria sp. SATB027 | reverse complement strand
ATCTGGCTCGTCACCAGGTCCCGAAAGTGGGGAAAATTACTTCGGTACTTCTGGGGATTTTTACTTCGGCATTGACAAGCGATAGCTCAACTGTCTCCAATGATTGGCAAGTCGGAACGGACTCGGGGGTTAACCCTGGACCAACTCGTGACCTACTCGTCTCGGGGGTCGTTGACGATAACCGCCAGAACCCAGCGGCGCATCTGGTCGCAGGTCAATCACTTCCTCGACTGGGTGGTCTACGAGGGGCATCTGGAGGTCAATCCGTTTCGCACGGTGCCCTTCGACCGTAAGATACGCCCTCAACCCTATGCAGTTCCGACTGACGATGAAGTGGTGGGATTGCTGGGAGCCAAAGACCGAGAATTAAATTCGGTTCTGCTAACCTGCCTGCTATCAGGAATGCGAGCGGGGGAAGCGGTTGGGCTGCTCCGGGAAGACCTCGTGGCCAAGGGCAATCTCGGTTGCTTCGTGCATGTTCGACCTAACCGACTGCGACTGCTGAAGACCGACGCCGCTGAACGACTGGTTCCGGTTCACCCGGTGCTGGATGAGACGTTCCGACAGCTACCGTCATCTGGCCCGCTGTTCCCTGACCTGACTGTCGCGCAGGTGACCAAGGGGTTCGCGAGACTGAGACGGCGCTTGGACTTAGAACGACCGGGACTGGTGTTTCACTCGACCCGCAAGTGGTTCATCACCCAGTGCGAGCGAACCGGTGTTCCTGAGCACTTCACGGCCTCTCTGGTCGGCCATAAATCGGCCCGGTCGGAGAATGGGATCACCTACGGCATCTACTCGGCAGGTATCAGTGACGAGCAACGTCGGTCGATCGTCGATCAGATACGGCTCCCGGCATGACGTTCCCGGACATTGACGCGTTTGAGGAGCGAGCGGCCATTGCTGAATACGATGGTGGCTGTTCCCGTCGGGAAGCTGAGAACCTCGCGGCTCGGGCTCAGGGATTCCGTGATGCCGAAGCCTACTGGCAGTGGCTGGCAGACTATGTCGTCCAGCGGCGACCACCCTCGTAAACTTTCCCTCGGCGGCCCTTAGCGGGTTGCCGGGGGGTGTCTACTTTGCTTTTTTCTTGCCGTCCTGAAGTACTTTATGGGCGTATTCTTGGGCGATTACGAAATGACTTTAGCGGTTCTAAACTTGCGCTTGCGCTGATCGTCAGTTCTTTCAGCCCTGCAGCGACCATGTTTGCTTCAACTTACCTAGGCAGGTAAACCAACGAATGAAGCATGCAATGTGGGATGACCGACTTCAGGATTTCCTAGTCGTCACTTTGGAGCAACCTCCAGCTTTCGATCCCGAAACCCTCAGCAACGCGATACAAATTATCAATCGAAATGTTCTGCTCTGAACGCTCAACTGCACTGAGGTACGTGCGGTTCAGTCCTGCCTCTTCCGCCAACCTTTCCTGAGACCACCCGCGTTCAGCTCGGAGCAATCGCATGTTCCGGGCTACTATATCTCTGAGTGGGCTTTTTGGCGTTTTCTTCACCCTGAATGCTATTAAGCATTGATGGTTTTAACTCTACCTGTTTTAAGAGACATAAGTGCTCGAACGGTTTCTGAGACTGCCGAGGTGAAGCTGTGGAAACCTTCCTAGCTCGAACCAAAACTGAGTAACCGCGTAGAAATTACGCGGAACTGAGCGCGAAAAAGGGATCAAAATGGGTTACGGTTCAACAGTTCTGAGAGGGTATGATGGGTCGCGCATTTTCTTTAATATCTTGGGTGTTTCGGCTGATTGCGGCGTACTTCTTGCTAGAATTCGCCGCCAACATTTGGTACTCCGATTTTCCTTTGACGACACGTCTCGGAGTACTCGTAGGATATTTTGCCTTTGCCGTCTGTGCTCTATGGTTTTTAGAGGGTTTGATACGGCAAGCACGTGAGGGTCTTCTGACGGAAGAGACTCGAATTCGATTTGATAATCTAGTGAAGGGTATTTCCAGCAATCAACATAAACTGCCCAGCGATCAGGCTGAAAGCGTGTCCGGCTTTGGTCAAAACTTAAATATGGACTTCGTCCCTGTTTCCGGACAGTTTCACTATTGACCCTATGCGGCCATTTTCCAAGTCATATTGTTAAAGGC